>DAORJJ010000359.1:0-7087 GCA_035439005.1 Polyangiaceae bacterium
CGGTCTTGAGCCACACCGAGCCGCACCACACGCCTTCGCAGCCGAGCGCGAGTGCCGCGGCCATCTGGCGCCCGCGACCCACGCCGCCCGCGCCGAGCACCGTGGTCGTGCATTTCGCGCCCTCGGAGCCGCACATGGTGCTCGAGCGCGCGCCCGAGGTGCGCCGCGGCGACCGCACCGATCACGAGGGCTGGACGGCCATCTGCGTCACGGGCTGCACGGTGGCGCTCGATCGGCGCGGCCGCTACCAGGTGGGCGGGACGTACGTGTCGCCCGCGTACGTGCCGCTGCCGCCGGGGCCCGGCCCGTACACCGTGCGCGCGACGCCGGGCTCGCTCCGCGCGAGCGAGTTCGGCCTCGGGTGGCTCGTCGCGGGCGCCGCGGCCTTCGCCGTGGGCGGGTCGACCGCCGCGATCATGGGCACGGCCGGCGCCCTGAAGAACGTGGAGGACGGCTCGGCCACGCAGCTCGTGTTCGTCTCGGCGCTCGCGGTGGGGGCCGTCGGCCTCGTGCTCACCGTCACCTCGCTCGCGTTCCGCGCGGGAGGCGACACCGAGGTGCGCGTGGAGCCGAGCCCTCGGTAGTCGCCCGCCGCGGCGCGCGGCCTCAATCCTCGTCGGTCGCGCGCAGCTTCGCGAGCACCGAGAAGTCCTCGAGCGTCGAGGTGTCGCCCTTGGTCTCCGTGGCGCCGCTCGCGATCTCCTTGAGCAGACGTCGCATGATCTTGCCGCTCCGGGTCTTCGGCAGCGCGTCGGCGAAGCGGACCTCGTCGGGTCGGGCGAACTTGCCGATCTCGCGATCGATGTGCTCGACCAGCTTGGTCTTCATCGCTCTGTCGGCGGTCTGCCCGCCCTTCAGCGTGACGAACACCACGATGGCCTGGCCCTTGAGATCGTCGGGCTTGCCCACCGCGGCCGACTCCGCGACCGCCGGGTGGCTCCCGAGGGCGCTCTCGAGCTCGGCGGTGCCGATGCGGTGGCCGGCGACGTTGAGCACGTCGTCGATGCGGCCGACGACCCAGAAGTAACCGTCTTGGTCGCAGCGCGCGCCGTCGCCGGTGAAATACACGCCCGGCATCTGCGACCAGTACGCCGACTTGTAGCGCTCGTCGTCCTTGTAGAGCGTGCGCGCCATCGACGGCCACGGCCGGCGGATGACGAGCTTGCCGCTCTCGCCCGCGGGGCACGGCTCGCCGCTGTCTTTCACCACTTGGATGTCGATGCCGAACATCGGCAGGCCCGTGGCGCCGGGCTTCGAGTAGCACGCGCCCGGCAACGTCGTGAGCATCACGCTGCCGGTCTCGGTCTGCCACCAGGTGTCGACGATCGGGCAGCGGCCGCCGCCGATCACGCGGTGGTACCAGGTCCACGCCTCGGGGTTGATGGGCTCGCCCACGCTGCCGAGGAGGCGGAGGCTCGAGAGGTCGGCCTTCTCGGGCCACTCGTCGCCCCAGCGGATGAAGGCGCGGATGGCGGTGGGCGCCGTGTAGAGGATCGTGACGCCGTGCTTCTCGATGATGCTCCAGAAGCGCCCCGGATCCGGGAAGTTCGGCGCCCCCTCGTACATGAGGCACGACGCGCCGTTCGAGAGCGGCCCGTACACGATGTAGCTGTGGCCGGTGACCCAGCCCACGTCGGCCGTGCACCAGTAAAGATCCTTGTCTTTCAGATCGAACACGTGCTTCGCCGTCACGTGGGCCCCGGCGAGGTAGCCGGCCGTCGTGTGCAGCACGCCCTTCGGCTTGCCCGTGGAGCCCGAGGTGTAGAGCACGAAGAGCGGGTGCTCGGCGTCGAACGCGTCGGGCGCCTTCGCCTTCGCGAGGCTCTCGGCCGAGGGCTTGCGGGCGAGGAGCATGTCCCACGTGTGGTCGCGGCCGTCGACGAGCGAGATGGGCGCGAGGTTCTTGCCGATCCGCTCGAACACGACCACGTGCTCGACCGTGGGCGTGTGCTCCAGGGCCGCGTCGGCCATCTTCTTCAGCGGCACGACGTTGCCGCGACGCCACGCGCCGTCTTGCGTGATGAGCGCCTTCGCGCCGAGGTCGTTGATGCGATCGCGCAGCGCCTCCGACGAGAAGCCGCCGAAGACGACCGAGTGCGTCGCGCCGATGCGCGCGCACGCGAGCATGGCGATCGCGGCCTCCGGCACCATGCCCATGTAGATCGCCACGCGATCGCCCGCTTGGATGCCGAGGTCGAGGAGCGCCGCGGTGAGGCGCACCACCTCGCGGTGGAGCTCGAAATAGGTGATCGTGCGCGAGTCTCCGGGCTCGCCCTCGAACACGATCGCGGCGCGGGTCCGCGCGGAGGTGGTGAGGTGCCGATCGAGGCAGCTCTCGGTGAGGTTCAGCTCCGCGCCGACGAAGAACTTCGCCTTCGGCAGCTCCCACTCGGAGAAGGCGCGCCAGGTCTTTCGGAACACCAGGTCTTGGGTCTGCGCGCGCCAGAAGGTGTCCGGGTCCTCGAGCGACTGCGCGTGGAGCGACGCGTACTCGGCGTGCGAGCGCACGCTGGCCGTCTCCGAGAACGTGCTCGCGGGCACGAAGCGCTCTTGCTTCTGGGGCGACTCAGGCTGATCGGACATGGGGCTCTCCACTCCAGGGTTGCGGGCGCCGCACGGCGCGAGGTGGCGCTACTCTAAATCAGCCACGCGGCGAGCTGTCACCGAAGTTGCCTGCCTGCGCGCCGTCGAGCGCGCCCTCGAGCGCGCCCTCGAGCAGGAGCGTGTAGAGGCGGTCTTCGCCCACGCCGCGCTGCACCAGCGCCTCGGCGTGCGGGCCCTCGTCCTGGCGCGTGAAGCCCGCGGCCTCGTAGAGCCGGACGGCGCTCGTGAAGACGGTGCGCGTGCGCAGGCCGACCACCGTGAGCCCCTCGGCCCTCGCGAGGTCGAGGAGGCGGCCGAGCAGCGCGCGGCCGAGGCCCTCGCCGCGGGCCTCGGGCGTGACGAAGAGCTTCGAGATCCAGCCGCCCGAGTCCCACGGCTCGAGGCACGCCACCCCGACGATCGCCCCGCCGGGCCGCTCGGCGACGAGATCGACGTAGCGCGCGCCCAGGTCCCCGCGCGACCCGAGGCCGAACACGTCGCGGTCGGCGCCGTCGGGCTCGGGCTCGATCCCGTGCTCGCGGAGCGCCGCGAACACGAGGGCCGCGCACGCGTCGACGTCCGCCGGGGTCGCTCGTCGGATCGTGTGGGTGTCCGGCACGGACGTAGCGTACCTTGTGCGCATGGGCACAGGGTCGACCAGGTTTGCGCGCGTCGCCGCGCTCGCGCTCGCGCTTGCCGTGTCCGCGCCGTCCGTCGCGCTCGGGCAAGACGCGGACGACGAGCCGCGGGCCGCCCCCGCGCCGCTCCCGCGGGACCCCGCTAAGGCGCAGCAGGCCGCGGACGAGGCGCGGAAGCTCGAGTCCGCCGGCAAGACCGACGAGGCCTGCGCGGCGTTCGCGCGGAGCCAGGCGCTCGACCCGCAGGGCCCGACGCTCGTGCTCCTCGCCTTGTGCCACGAGAAGCAAGGCAAGCTCGCGACGGCCTGGTCCGAGCTCGTCGAGGCCGCCGCCCTGCTCGCGCGCGAGAAGAACGCCGACCGCGAGGCCTTCGCCCGGGGGCGGGCCAAGGAGCTCGAGCCGCGGTTCTCCGCCCTCGTGCTCGAGGGCGTCGAGGGCACCTCCGTCGAGACGCTCACGGTGGACGGCCAAGACCTCCCGAAGCCCGCCTGGGCGCGCCCCATCCCGCTCGACGCCGGCGAGCACACGCTCGTGTTCGGCAAGGTGGGCGCGGAGCCCGCCTCCGCGACCGTGCGTGTCCCCGGCGGGGCGGGGAAGGTCACCTACCGGGTGCCCACGCTCGCGGCCGCGAAGGTCGCCTCGCTCCCCGGCACGACCGATCCCCCGTACCTCGGCTACGGCCTCGCGGGCGCGGGGGTGGTCGGGCTCGGCCTCGGGGCGGTGTTCGGCCTGTCGGCGCTCTCGGCCGGCTCGGACGTGAAGGCCGCGTGCGACGCTCAGAGGCAGTGCACGCCCGAGGGCCTGAAGCGCCTCGACGAGGGCCGGAGCGCCGGGACGATCTCGACCATCGGCTTCGTGGCGGGCGCGGCGCTCGTGACCGCCGGCGTCGTGCTCGTGGTGCTGCACAAGGGCGGCCCGCCGTCCCGCACGCGGGGCGCCGTCGAGCTCCTCCTCACCGGTCGGGGGACGTTCTGATGCGCCCGCACCTTTCGCTCTCGTCGCCCCTCCGCTGGGCGCGCCTTGCGGCGGTCGCGGCCCTCTCGGGGTCCGCGGGCTGCACCCTCGTCGCGGGGCTCGGCGGCGACTACACGCTCGCCCCGGGCGATGGCGGGGCCGACGCCACGGCCCCCCTCGACGGCCCCACGCCGCCTCCCACCGACGCGCCGCCCCCGCCGCCCTTCGACGCGCCCGTCCCGCCGGTCTCCGGAGCGGGACGTGTACTCTACAGCCTTCAGGGGACGTACCTGCTCCTCGAGGCGCGCGCGGGCGCCTCTCCCGGCGCCGTGGAGCCGTCGCTGAACGTGGTCTCGCCGGGCAAGGACACGCGCATGAACCTCGGCGCCGACGGCTCGATCGTCGTCGAGACGAGCCGCTTCGGGTGCTCGGACCCGTGCCTGGCGGTGTTCACGCCCGACCTCAAGACCGGCGAGCGCGTGCTCGCGGGCGGGAGCCCGGTCACCAACATGCGCGACGTGGTGCCGGCGGTCGCGGGCAACGGCGCGCTCGTGGTGTTCGGGGGGCAGGGCCCGCACTCGCGGGATCTCTACGAGAGCCACCGATCGGGCGGGCCGGGCGGCGCGTGGTCGGCGCCGGCGCTGCTCACCGGCGGGTCGAACCAACCCAACAACTTCAAGCCCTCCATCTCGGCCGACGGGTCGAAGGTGCTGTTCGACTGCGGCACGAACCCCTTCGGCTCGGACTCCACGGGCATCTGCGAAGTGGGCATGGACGGGAGCGGCTTCCGGCGCGTGATTGGCCCCGAGGGCGGGCCCGGCGGTGGCAAGAACACGCACAGCCCCTCGTACGGCCGGGACGGGACGATCGTGTTCGAGGGCGAGTGGGGCTCCGAGCAGATCTGGCGCATCCCCCCGGGCGCCACCTCGCCCGTGCTGGTGAATGGCTCCTTCTCCAACGACAACACGCCGTGCGTGCTGCCAAATGGCAAGGTGGCGTCGCTCTGGCTTCAGCGGCCGGGCAACCCGCAGGGCTTTCACGAGCTCAAGATCATGAACGGCGACGGCACCGACATGGTGATGTTGGTGACGGGGGTCGACGTGGACGACATCGGCCTCGGCTGCGGGAACTGAAGAACAGTCCATCATTCGCGGAGCGCCTGCGCTTTGGGCTTCCCAGGGCTGAAGCCCAGGCGAGGTAGGCCTGGGCGGGAACGCCGAGAGCGCGACAGGTCGCGATGATGCCCAGGAGGACGCACACCTCGCCCCGCCCCCGGGGCACCTCGCAGAGGGTGACGCGCGATATCCGGCCGCCGGGCGCGTCTCGCCCTGGATGTCGCGTCGACAGCCGAAGAGAGCCCGCCGCTGCGGCGGGCTTCGCGCAGCGCCACCGTGGGCTCTCGCTGCCCCGGGCTTCAGCCCGGGCAGCGGTCCGTGCGAGCCGGGATTTGCACCCAACTCACTTCTCATAAGGATCTCGCCTCCGGGTACTCGCTAGCTACGGGAGCGCCACGCAGCTCCCGCCGAGGCACGACGCCCACGCGTCGCGGAGCTCGTGGATGGTCTTGCCCCCCTCGGTGACGGTCGGCTGCGCGAGGCACTCGCAGCGCGCGCCGCCGGGGGCGCACGCCCGCGCGGCCTCCTCGAAGCGCGCCGCCTCCGCCGCCTTCACGGCTATCAGCCGCGCCGAGCCGCAGCAGTCCACGAGCTGGGTGACCAGGGCGCAGTCGGCGTCGCGCGCGCACGCGCGAGAGAACGGGAGCGGCGGCGCCGTCTGGCCCGAGGCGCAGGGCATGGTCCACGACGGCCCCGCGGGCGTGGGCGCGGCGGCCCCAGGGGGCTTGGTCGCGCACGCCGCGAGCAGCCCAAGCAGGGCGAGGAGCGCGACGGCCCCTGCCCCCGCGCGCGCCGGGCTACCAGCCGAGGCGCGCACGCAGCCACCCTGTGAGCTCGGCGGCCATCTGCGCCTGGAGTCCGGCGCTGGGGTGATAGTCACACCCCGTGATCTGGCTCTGCACATATTCGGTCATCGCGTAGGCGTAGACCTTCGTGTCGCCGAGCGCCGCCCGCTCGGTGACCACGTATTGAGTCATCGCCGCGAGCCGCGAGCGCGCGCGCTGCCCAGCCGGGTAGTTGTCCGTCGCGGTGGCGGGCACGACGAGGAAGATGTGGGTGTTGGGGTATTTCCCGCGCACCGTCCCGATGAAATTGAGGTATCCCGGGCGCATCACGCTGTCGTCGACCTCGGCGTCGAGGCCCGTGGCGAAGAGCACGAACGCGTCGGGGACGAAGTTGGCGTGATTCCACGTGACCGCGCCGCTCTGGGGCAGCGTGCGATCGAAGATCACCGGCAACGTCACCGTGTCCGTGGGCGAGTAGTTCTTGGTGATGCCTTTTCCAGAGACACCCAAGAACACGAGATCGGCGTTCACCGCGGCGGCGGCGAGGGGCGGCGCGGCGAGCTCCGTGTTCTGGTTCGTCGCGTTGGGGGTGCACACCGGCCCCGCGCCGAGGATGCCATACCCGTTGATGACCGAGTTGCCCATCACCTCGAGCTTGCGCGTGCGGGCCGGCGGCGGCGGCAAGAGGCGCCCCCCGCCCGGGAACGTGAAGCCGCGGAACTGCACGGCGCCGTAGTTGCCCTCCGTGCGCTTGACGAGCTCGAGGGTGTGCGGCCCCGCGGGCAGCCCCGCCACGACCGTCTGGGTCGACACGCCGGAGGTGACGACGAGCGGCGCGGCCTCCATCGCGCCGTCGACGTACACGTCGAAGTAGCTCGGGCCGCCGCCGAAGCCGTTGGCCTGCTCGAGCGTGGCGGACACCTCGGTGCCGTCGAACCGCAGCTGCGCGCGCGAGGCGGCGTACGCGCCGCGCGGCCCCGCGGCGGGCGCGGTGTCGAACCGGCCGATGTAG
>DAORJJ010000360.1:0-7072 GCA_035439005.1 Polyangiaceae bacterium
CGCCGAGGCCGGGGCGCTCCCGATCAGCGGGCCCTCGCCGCGCGTCGTCGCCGCGGTGGCCGCCGCGCTCGTCGCTGTGGTCGTCGTCGCCGTGGCGCTGCGTCCGCGCGGGCCCGCCGCCGAGGCCGTCGACGCGGCCGAGCTACCGGCCGCGCTGCCGTACTGTCCGAAGGGCATGGTGCGCGTCGCCGCCGCGATGGCGCTCGTCGGCGCGGATGGGGGCCCGCGCGAGGAGCAGCCCGCGCACGCCGAGCGTGTAGATGCATTCTGCATGGACATGACCGAGGTCACGGTGCGGGAGTACGCCGAGTGCGTGAAGCGGGGCGGCTGCAAGGCCGGCCACAAGGAGGCCGAGTGGCCGACCGCCACGGCGGAGGAGCGGGCGGCCTGGAGCCGCTTCTGCAACGAAGGGCGCGAGGGCACCTCGGAGCACCCGATGAACTGCGTGCCGTTCGAGGACGCGGCGGCGTACTGCCGGTGGGCCGGCAAGGCGCTTCCCACCGAGGCGCAGTGGGAGCTCGTCGCCCGCGGCCCGGACGCGCGCCCGTTCCCCTGGGGCCACGACGCGCCTACGCCGCTCCGCGTGAACGCCTGCGACCGCGGCTGCGGGGTGCCCTCGCGGCGGAGCGTCGACACGGTGGCGGCCCTGGTCGACGGGGACGACCGCTGGGAGGCGACGTCGCCGGTGGGTGCGTTCCCCGCCGGCGTGAGCGCGTTCGGCGCGTTCGACATGGCGGGCAACGTCGCCGAGGGGGTGGACGCCCCCTTCTGCCCGTACGGCGAGACCGCGTGCGGCACCGTGGCGCGCGTCGTGCGCGGCGGCTCCTGGAGCAGCGTCACGCCGGGCTCCCTCCGCGCGACCGCGCGCGCGAAGGCGGCGCCCGACAGCCGCCAGCCGGACGTCGGGTTTCGCTGCGCCAAGTAGCGGCGACGCAGGCAACGTAGGCAAAGAACCCACACGAGCGCGGCGCCGCGCGAGGGCGCTCGTCGACGGTGCGCGGCGCGAGGCCCGGTGGTAGAAGGGGCGCTTGTTTTGCGCACGGTCCGGCCGCTATCGCCGCGTGCGCCGCCGCAGGTACAGGCACAGGGAGGGCGCGTCATGTCGAAGGCTGCGATCGTGTTCGGGCTCGCGCTGGGGTGCGCGGTGGCCGGCTCAGGCTGCGCGGGCGAGCGCCCGCCCATCGACCAGGTGCAGACCGGCGTGCTCCCGAAGGAGTTCTTCGTGGGCCCCGACCTCGCGAGCGTCGACGACGACCCGGAGTTCTACTTTCGCACCACCGTCGTCGACGTGGCGCCCGGGGCGGGCTCGGAGGAGCTCTTCACGGCCTCCGACGCGCAGCCCACCGTGCGCATCCGGTGGGAGGTCACGCAGAACCTGCTCGTCGCGCGCCTCGCGTACGAGCTCGTCGAGGGCACCGACGGCAAGGGCACGGGCGGCGCCGCCCGCAACGACGAGCCGCGCGTGGGCCCGCCACGGCGCACGAACGACGGCCAGATCGTGGCGAGCTTCGCCATCCTCAAGCACTTCGACATCATCCGCAGCTACAACTCCTCCACCGGCGAGGAGAACAACGTGGTCGTGGAGGACGACCTCGATCGCCGCTGGTTCGAGCGCAAATACATGCGCGTCGACTGGTCGAAGAACCTCGTCACCGACGCGTACGACCTCGACGGCCCCTCACAGATTGGCCTCTATGGCGCCGTGAAGTGGGACCCTATCTCGTATTGGGTCGACGACCCGAAGAGCCCCGACGCGCCCGAGCTGCGCCTCAAGGACGGATACCTCGACGTGACCGCGAAGGCGTTCGCCGCGCCGCAGGTCATCCACGACGAGGAGTGGGGCGACTTCCCGGCGTGCTGGCTCGTGGGCGAGCTCCCGCAGACGAGCTGCAACCCGAGCGAGGTGAAGCTGCGGCTCGCGTTCAAGAAGGTCGTCGACACCGACTACGAGCCCGCCGACTACGACGGCAAGAAGATGGACATGTTCGGGTATTTCACGAACGACCGCTTCGGCTACGACCGCCGCTACGGCATCGTCGACGACCGCTGGAAGCGCTTCGCGTCCCGCTGGAACATCTGGCAGCGGTCCCACGACAACGCCGTCGCCTGCGGCACCACGGCCACCACGCCGGCCGGCGCGGACGTCCACCGCGACGCCGACGGCAACGGCACCGAGGACGAGTGCGAGAAGGTGGGGCGAGGCTCGCGCTGCGACGAGTTCCGCCACGCGTGCACCATCCCGCTCCGCGACCGCAAGGTGAAGACCACCGTGTGGCACACGAACCGCGGCTTCCCGGAGGACCTCTTCGAGGGCTCCAAGAAGGTCGTCGAGACGTGGAGCGACACGGTGCGCGCCGGCGTGCTCGCGGCGCGCCTCGTCGAGTGCCGGCGCACGAAGGAGGCGGGGTGCGAGGAGCGCCTCGGCTGGCCGGCCACGTGGTCGGACGACTTCACCCCGCCGGTGGGCGAGGGTGAGCGCGAGGTCCCGCGGGTGTTCGTGCTCTGTCACAACCCGGTCGACCCCGCGAAGGACGATCCGGCGTGCGGCGCGGAGGCGGTGAGCCCCCGCGTGGGCGATCTCCGCTACAACCTCTTCTCGCTCGTGGAGAGCCCGCAGCGGCAGTCGCCGTGGGGCATCATGGTCGACGCCGAGGACCCGCTCACGGGCGAGAAGATCGCCGGCAGCGTGAACCAATGGAGCGCGGTGCTCGACCGCGCCTCGGCCACGCTCACCGACCTCGTCGGCCTCCTGAACGGCGAGATCGCGCCCACCGCCTTCGTGAAGGGGCAGAACGTCGCCGACTGGGTGAAGCAGAACACCCGCGGCGCGCCGCTCGCGGGCGCCATGAGCGCGGCGGAGGTGGCCTCGCGCCACGCGTCGTTCGACCCCAAGGTGATGGCGCCGTTCGTCACCGGCAAGAAGGGCCCGGAGCGGCCGCTGCCGCCGGCGCTGCGCCGCAAGAACCGCATGCGGGAGCTCACGCAGTCGGGGCGGCTGGGCGCCGGCGACGCGGTCATCGCCGACCGGATCGCGAAGCTCCGCGGCTCGTCGCTCGAGGCGAAGCTCGTCACCCCCGAGATCGCGCAGCTCGCCGGGCAGGACCCGCGCCTCCCGGTCACGAAGGAGCTCGTGGGCAAGGCCTCGCCGCTCCGCGCGCTGGGCACGCCGGCCTTCCGCCGCGCCTACGAGGCCCGCCAGCGCGTGGGCCGCGCCCACCGCCACTCGTGCCGGCGCGAGGGCCCCGAGTCGGACAACCTGCTCGGCCTCGCGCGCGAGGCGCAGCGCGTGTTCGGGGCGATCGACCCCGCCGACCCCGAGGCCGCCCGCGCCAAGCGCGACAAGGTGTTCGCGTGGGCGCGGCAGAAGTTCTCGGCGAGCGTGTTCTCGCACGAGTTCGGCCACGCGGTGGGGCTGCGGCACAACTTCGCGGGCACGTTCGACTCGCTCAACTACGGCACCGAGTACTGGCAGCTCCGCACGAACAACGGCGCGGTCACGAAGACCTGCGCCGACGGCAACACCGACGGCGAGGGCTGCATCGGCCCTCGCTGGAAGGACCCCATCACGCAGCGCGAGACCGACGGGCTCATCAACGCGTACGCCAGCAGCAGCGTGATGGACTATCCCGGCGACCAGGTCCAAGACTTCTTCATCATTGGCAAATACGATCGGGCGGCCGTGCGCTTCGGCTACGGCGGCACCGTCGACGTGTGGAGCCAGCCGGGGGTCACGGTCACCGCGGGCTCGGCGCTCGCGAAGCGCGACGCCTACCGCCGCACCGCCTTCGCGACCTCGCCCGGCCTCTTCGGGGTGATCGCCTTCCCCGAGCCGAACAACGCCAATTACCGCTATATCCACTACAGCGAGTACGCGAAGGAGTTCGGTCTCCTCGGTGAGTGCACGCCGAGCCCGAGCGCGCCGCTCGGGGCCACCTGCACCGGCGCCCCGCTCGATGTCGTCGACTACCGCGACATGAGCGATTTCGTCACCGATCCCAACTACCCCGATTTCACCCGGGTCGACCGGGTGACCGACGCGAGCGGGCGGGTGCGCCGCGGGTACATGTTCTCATCGGACGAGTACTCCGACTCGGGCAACGTGCCGTCGTTCTCCTACGACTCGGGCGCCGACGCCTACGAGCAGGTGCGCTTCCTCGAGCAAGGGTACGAGAACCGGTACATCCTCGACGGCTTCCGCCGAAACCGCGTCACGTTCAACTCGTGGGACGTGGTGGCGCGCACGCAGTCGCACTACCTGGACGCCATCCAGAACATCGCGAAGACGTTCGGCTTCGCGATGGTGCTCGAGACCACCGACCCCACGAACCCCGACAAGACGCTGCTCGAGGACGGCAACTACGGCCCGCTGTCGCTCGCCTCCACCATGGCGTTCGACCTCTTCACCCGCGCGCTCATGCGGCCGGAGCCGGGCTCGTACTGCTCGACGGGCGCGGACGACTGCTACGCGGTCGCGCCCTACGGCGTCCGCAAGGACATCTTCATGGCCGACGCGTCGCCCACGAAGGACACGCAATATCCTTTCGCGCTGCCCCTCGGGCAGGGGCGCTACGTCCACAACGACTTCGACTACGGGCAGGGGTATTGGTGGTCCGACTACCAGACCCAAGTCGGCTCGTTCTACGACAAGACCTGGGCGCTCTATTACCTCTCCGAGGCGTTCGATTCGTTCATTTCGAACTCCAAAGAAGACTTCGTCGACGGCCGCTACAAGAACGTGAACTTCGCGACGCTCTACCCGTCGCAGGTGCAGCGCCTCATGGGGGCGGTGCTCACCGGCGACGTGGAGGGGATGGCGCCGTGGGTCGACGGCTCGGGCACGCTGGTCTACCCGCCGTGGCGCAACCTCGGGTCCCTGGGGACGCGCCCGGCCTCCGCGAAGATCGTGGATCCCACGTTCGGGTGGAGCCAGCAGCTCTACGCCATGGTCTGGGGCACCATGCTGTTCCCCACGAGCTGGTCGCAGGCCTTCCTCGACGACTCGCGCATCGTGTCTCGCGCGGGCGAGACGGTGACCTGGCCGGTGGGGGAGACCTACACCTTCATCGATCCCGCCACGGGCCTCACCTACCGCGCGCACAACGCGGGTGTGGAGCGGGACTTCGAGCTCGACCATCAGAAGAGCATCGGCGCTCGTATGTTGGAGTGGGCGAACCACCTGGTGACGGTCGCCTACCTCGTCGAGCGCGGCCCGGGAGACGTGGTGCGCCTCAACGCCGACGGCACGCCGAAGCTTCTGTTGGTCGGCGGCAAGCCGCAGCTCGACCCCGAGAACCCGGGGGCCGACGCGACGCTGAAGCGCTACGTGACGAACATCGAGGTCATGCGCCAGCTCACCTCGACCTACGTCATGCCGCTCGAGTCGAGCCTGCCCGACCCCTGACAGGCCGCGCCCCGGGCTTTCGCCGCGGGCGGCTACTGCCTGCAATCTCGTGCCTGCGCGAGCGCCTCGAGGTCGAGGCGCTGGAGCACGGCCTTCTGGATAGGGCGCTTCGCGTCCCAGAAGACGCGCGCGCTCACGAAGTCGGCGGCCAGCGGCGACTCGAGGGCGTCGCGCGCGCGCGCGGCCTCGGCCTCGCCTTCGAAGGGCAGGTAGTAGCACGTGTCGTCGAGCATCACGGGGGCCGCGCCCTCGCCGCGCGGCCCGAGCAGCGCGACGAGCAGCCGCTTGTGGAGCCCAGAGACCGCGACCTTCCACGGGGCGAACGCGTACGGGCCCACGCCGAAGATCGCGAACGGCGGGCGCCCCGCGTAGATGGCGCTCCGCCGGGCGTCGAGGCGCGCGCGGTGCGAGGTGAGGTACGCCCAGGCGCGGGGCGCGACGTCGCGGAGGCGCGCGGTGTCGTCGCCGAGCGCGCGCTGCGGCACCACCACGGCGCGCTCGGGGCCCGACCTCGCGAGATCGGCGCCCTTCAGCAGCGGGAACAGCACGCTCGGCTCGAGGTCGACGAGCTCACCGAGGCCGTTCTCCCAGCCCCGCGGACCGCGCGTGAGCTCCATGACCGCGGCGCAGTCGTGCTTGAGGCCCGAGCGCCACTCGGGCGACGACAGCCCCTCGAGGTGCAGGGTCCCCCGGAGGCGCCGCGTGTCGGGCACGAGGGCGCCGTCGTGCAGGCCGAGCCACGCCTCGGGCGCCGACGCGTCGAGCGCGCCCCGCACCGGCCACTCGCCCGCGCGCGCGGGCTCGCGGGGGCCACGCGCGAAGTGGCAGACGAACAGCACCGCGTCGACCGAGGCGCCGAAGTGCCGCCGCGCGTCGAGCCGAAAGAGCCCCCCGGGCCGCGCGCCGAGGCGCTCCTCCACGCCGCTCGCGAGCACGCGCCGCGCGACCTGACTCTTGCAGAGTACAGCTAAAGTCCCGGTCCGCCCAGAGAGCGCCTCGAGGAGCCGCAGGAGCATCCACTCGGAGATGTCGAAGTCGCTCCGCCCGGTGAGCGCGCCGAGCCGGCCGAGCGACAGGCCGCGCGTGTGCTTGACCGGCAGGTTCCCGGCGCCGAGCGCGCCCAACACCGAGCTCGTCACCCACGGCGGGTTGCCCGTCACGAGGATGGGCTCGGGCAAGCGCGCCAGCGTTCGCCGCCAGTCGCGGGTGAAGAAGTCGCCTTGGCGGAGCCGGGCGCCGCCCCCGAGGGCCTGCCTCGCCGCGTCGAGGTGGCCCCGGTCGAGGTCGTAGCCCACGAGGGTCGCCTCCGGGAGCCGCTCGCGGGCCGCCACGAGGAACGCGCCCCGACCGCACGTGGGCTCGACGACCGAGGCTGGCGCTGGCCGCGCCCCGTCGACGGCGAGGGCGAGCACGGCGCGCGCGAGCTCGAGCGGCGTCTGCCAGTCGCCGCGCGCCCGCCGCCCAGGCCTCGACGCGCCCGCCGCGGCGCTTCGCTCGATCGTCGCGTCGCGCTGGGTCATGGTCCTCGGGTCCGCTCGTGGCGGCGGGTCGCGGGTCGCGACTTCTTGCTAGCATGGCGCGATGCGCCTCGGCCTCGTCGCAGTGCTCCTCTCCGCCGCGTGCTCCTCGGCGCCGCCGCCCGCGGCCGACGTCGCCGACGCCGCCCCATCG
>DAORJJ010000361.1:0-7070 GCA_035439005.1 Polyangiaceae bacterium
GTCGGCCTCGCCCGCGTCGGACGCGAGCGTGGGCATGGGCCCCACGAGGTCGCGCCCGCGCGCCGAGCCGTGCGCGCCCGGACGGAAGTTGGAGCGCTCGCCCGGCCCGACCTCGCGGAACTCGGCGCGTAGCGAGTCAGGGATGTGCACGCACGCGAGCGCGCCGAACGACATCACCCCTAGGACGGCAAGCCCTCGCACCACCATACGCGCCACATACTCCAGAACCCTCGCCCGCGTCATCCCGTCATGCCGCAGCCGACGCGCCACGGGGGCCCCGCCCCTCGCCGCGGCGGTTTGGGGTACGCTCCCGCCGGGTGACGCGAGCCCGCGCCCTCCCCGTGGCCCTCCTCGCCGCCGCCGTCGTGACCACGACGAGCGGCGCCTCGAGGGGCGCGCGCGCCGACGAGCCGAGGCCGCGCGCGACCCTGCTCCAGCGCGCCCGCGCGAGCTCCGACCTGCTCGACACCGCGCCCACGATCGCGGCGGTCGAGGGCACGTGGTCCATCATGCTCCAGGCCGGCACGCTGATGAGCACGCGCGCGTGGCTCGGCCCGTACCCGCGCGGGCTCGCGGCCCACGTCGCGACGCGCGCGCTCTACGGCAGCACGTGGTCATTGATGCTCGCCTCCGAGACGCTCCTCGCGCTCACGCTCTCGGGCGGAAGCTTCGCGTGGCTCGGCGAGGTCCATTACCGCGCCGACCAGCTCTTCGGGCTCGCCGCGCCGGCGGGGTGCGGCGCGTTCGGCGCGAACGGCGGCTGCGGAGTGGGCCTCGGCAGCTTCGCGGGCCTCCACGCGCGCCTCGCGGGGTCGCGTCTGTGGCTCGAGGTGTCGGGGGGCTGGCTCCAGCAGCGCGTCGGCACCGACGCCCAGCGCACGCTCGGCGAGTCGACGTGGGTCATGACGCCGATAGGGATCACCGCAGAGGGCGTCGTGAACCGCGGCGGGGCGGTCGAGCTCCGCGCCGTGGGCGGACCGCACCTCCAGTTCGGCATGCACAACGCGCACGTGCACCCCACGGCGCTCGGCGACGAGACCCTCTCGGTCCCGTGGACCGAGCTCTTCCCGCTGCACACGGGCGTCGGGCCGGGGGCCCGCGCCGAGGTGCGGCTCGTGCTCGGCCAGCGCGTCTCGCTCGATCTCGAGGGCGTCTTCACGCCGCTCTTGCTCTCGAGCACCGAGGAGCACCCGCGCGCCGTCCTCGCGCCCCTCGGCCCCACGACCGGCCAGGGGCTGCCGACGTGGCGCCGCGTCGCGATAGGTGCAAGCTACATCGATCGCGCCGTGCGGGTGGGCTTCTCCTTCTACGGCGCGGAGCTGTCGGGGCGGCCGGTGACCACGCTGGGACACCAGGCCATCGCCCTCCGCCTCGACTTCCCGCTCGGGCTCGACGCGGCGGGGCCCGCGAAGTAGCGGGGCTGGCCTGCGCGGGGTGGCTACTTGAGGGCGCGGCGAACGAGCGTGCCGCTCCGGTACCACGCGTGGGTCGCGGTGAGATAGAGCGGGGCGTCGACCGCATCGGCGCTGACCGGCGAGAGCGTGCACCGGTTCATGGTGGCGATCTCGGCGAGCTCGCAGCGGCCGAGCCCCGTCGCCTGGCCGACGTAGAGGTGGGTGTCGTCGATGTTGATCGTCGTGGCGGCCGCGGCGAGCACCGAGAGCGTGTTGCCGGCGACGCCCTGGCGGACCACCTCGACGCGGTTGGCGAAGCGGAGCGCGACGGTCGGGTACGTGATGTCGACGCCGCCGACCGACTTCGGGCTGGTGACCAGCTCGAGCGGGAGGGCCCGCGACTCCGAGCGCCCCCAGAGGAAGGTGCCGAAGGTGCTCACGAAGTTCGTGTTGCTCTGGACGGTCGTCGAGGGCGGCATGATCGTCTGCGCGCCGGGGACGAGCGTCGCCGTCGCGTCGCCGTTCGTGTGCTTCGAAGGCGAGCCGCGCCCCACGCGATCGAGGCGCGTCGCGCCGGGGATCGTAGCCCATTTGTAGCTGAACGCGGTGCCGAGGCGCTCGTCCGTGATGCACTTGTAGAGACCGCTGAGGCCGTCCACCCCGGAGTGCGACGCGGTGATCGGCGGGCTCGTCGGTACGCCCAAGCGGTTGGTGCACGTCACCGTCGCGGAGGGACCCGCGGTCGCGCCGTCGAGCGAGCGCGACTCCGCGACCGTGAACACGCTGCCCGCGGCGGTCGCGACGGGGTACTGGATGTAGCCGTCCGCCACCGAGACCGGGAAGGCCCGGTTGGACGCGAGCGACTGGGTGATGTTCGGCACGGTCGCGCCGTCGGCGCAGCCGGGCACGGTGCAGGTGTACACGTCGGCGGTGCGGATCGTGTAGACGAGGGTGGTCCCCTGGAAATCGAAGCTCGCGAGGCTCGGGATGTCGGCCATCGTCCGCACCGCGGGCTCCGCCGCGCACACCCCCGCCTCGCACACGTTCGGGGCGCCGCAGTCGCCGTCCAGGGCGCACGTCTCGCCGAGGTTGCACAGGCGGCTCCCCGCGAGGCCGCACGCCGCCACCGCGCCATCGGCGGCGTCCACGACGGACGCGTCCGCGGCGTCCACGGCGGACGCGTCGGACGCGTCGGCGGGAGGAGGCGCCGCGTCGGGTGCCGCGTCGGGCAGCGGGGCCGCGTCGCGTGGGGGCGCGGTGTCCGGCGCGCTGGCGTCCGGCGGCGGCGGCGTCGACGTGTCGGCCACGGCTCCGTCCGGGGGCGGAGCGGTGCCCGGAGCGGGGGTGTCGCCGCAGGCGACGAACAGGTGCGTGGAGACCCCAAGAGCAGCGGCGAGGCAGGCCCGGCGGAGAGAGCTCATCCTGCTGATCCTACGCTCGGCTGGGCCGCCGGCTACGAGATTCGCCCGCGCGGCGCTGCCTTGCCCTGCCCACCGCCGCGCAGCCGGCGGCGGCGGGTGCCTCGACGCGAGCCCCCCTACGCGAGGGTGGGGTAGTCGGTATACCCCTTGGGGCCCGGTCTCCGTCGTATCCTCCGGAGAGGATGAAGGTCCCCCGAACGCGGAGCGGATATTGCCCTTGAGATCCGCCGGAATGGGCGGCGCCCCCATCGAGGAGTGGGCGACGAAATGGACATACGCGATCCCGACATTGCCGAGCTCGCGCGCGAGCAGCACGTACTGCGCGTCGACTCCAGCGAACGGCCCCGTGGCGTTGAACGCCCCGTGCGGGGAGAGGCGCGCCACGCCCGGGCCGTGCTCGCGGACCTCGATGCCCTGGGCGACGAGGGCGAGCTCCGTTGCGGCGTTGTCTACTCGAGCCTCCGGCGTAGGATCGCGTGATGGTGCGTCGCCAGCGAGCCCGTTCTTTGTTTGGGCTGCTCGCCTTCGCCCTGAGCGCGACCCCGGGATCGGCGGCGTCCGCCGGGGAGCCGACGCGAGCATCGGGGAGCGCTCCACACACGACGGGCGGCGCCCAGTTCATGTTTGGGGTCGGCCTCTATGGGCGAAAGCTCCATCTGGGGTTTTACGCTGGAGGGATTGGGCGCGTCGGCGTGCAGGTCGCGACGCGCTGGGCGCTCCTGGCCGAGCCCGCGCTCTTCCTCGGCCTCGGGACCACCGCACGCAACGTGCCGGCGACCTACCCGCCGATGGGCTCGCTCACACCGTACCTCGGGCTCGTCGCGGCCTATCGACCCGGCGACCGCGTGGAGCTGTCCGCCGGGCCCGCGGGGGCCGTGGAGATCGGCTTCCCACTGGACGACGCGCGCGCCGTCTCTCCAAGGATCGGCGGCTCCGCCCAGGTCGCCGCGCTCGCCTCGGCGCCCGCCAAGGGGTGGCGGTTCGTCGTCGGGCTCCGCGTGACCGCGATGGCCGCGGAGCGCGGGTCTCTCGTGCTGGGCGGCCTCGCGGTGGGCGGAGTGGCCGAGTGAGAGCTCTTTGCGGCCTTCACTCCACGCGCCCTGCGGGCTCGACGCGAAAGCACCCCGCGCCGTCGAACGAGACGTCGAAGATGGGGAGCCCATGTCCGAGGGCGAGCAGCGTGCGCCCGAGCTGCACGGACGCGAGCTCCGCGATCTCGTCGGCGAGCGCCTGCGCCTGCGTCGCCTCCACGAGGCCGAGGCGCACGAGGAGGTCGACGGTGAAGCCGCGCATCGCGACGGCGACCTCGGGGTGGGCCACGAACATCTGGGTCCCGCCCGCGAGGGGTGAGATGAGCGGCACTTGCGAGAAGGGGCCGAGCTCCCCGTCGAGCCGCACCCGGAGGACCGCGCCCTCGGCGTGACCGCCCGGGAGAGGGGTGTAGAGCGTCTCGGTGGAGCCGCTCCAGCGCGTGCCGAAGAACGCGCGCAGAAACCCGCGGACGAGGTCGCGCCGGGTGCCGTAGTCGTCCGCGTGGAGCATCGACAGCTTGAGGTGGCCGCAGCCAAGGAACTCGGGGGTCGTGAGCATGTCGAGCAGGTCGGGGATGGCCTCGCGCGGGGGCGTCGTGAAGAACTTTCGCCACTCCCAGGTCTCGGAGATGCCCTCGACGTGGCGCGCGAGGTTCGGGTGGGCGCGCGCCGCCTCGATGGTGCGGTTGCCCGCGGTCGTGTCGGTGTGCAGGCCACACGCCCCGAAGTCGTCGAGGCGCGCCTGCAGCACGGCGCCGATCTCGGCCTCGCTCGTCGGGCGCTTGCGGAGCTTCTCGAGCGCCGAGAGCGCGAGGAGGATCTCGCCGCCGTCGCCGCCGGGCGTGCCCCAGACCGCCCCGTGATCGCGCCCGTCGACGCACGAGAGGTGTCCGCGCGTGAGCAGCGAGCCGAGCTTCTGCCTGTGGATCGCCCGGGGATCCCCGAGGTGCTCGCGAATGTCGTCCAGCGAGAGGAGCCGATGCACGGCCTCGAAGTGGGGCTCGATGCGGGCGATCTTCCCGAGGCGGAGCGGGAGCGCGCGGGTCGACGCGTAGCCCTGAGAGCGCCACTCCGAGATGCCGCCCCACATGAACGCGACGAAGCGCATGCCCCGCTGCTCGAGGGCCTTCGCGAGCGCTGGCGCGCGCTCGTTGTCGCGGTCGACGAGGAGCACCGGATCGTCGGGGTGGAGCGCGTCGGCGACCTGCCCGATGTCCTCGGGTCGCACCGAGAACGAGCCGGGCACGCGGCCCATCGGCCCCGAGAGCTGGTCTTCGTCTCGCACGTCGACGAAGTGGAGGAGGCGCGCGTGCTTCGCGGCGAAGGTGGCGGGCAGCGCGGGCTCCTGGCTCGCGGTGCGCACGATGGACTCCGCCCAGGACAGGCGGAAGGTTCGGAGGGCCGGCGGGACCGAGCCGATCTGCGGCACGAGGGACGTATCCATCCGGAGAGGGTACGCGGGCGAGGGTGGGCGACCGCAAGAACTTCAGTCGGCGCCGCTCTCCTTCGCGCCGGGCGGACCAAACACCAGCGCGAGGCGGCGTCGCGCGCCCTCGGCCGCCCGCACGTCGCGCCAGAGCGCGCGCCACGGCGAGAGCTGGACGTCGACGAGATCGCCCGGGTCCACGGGCGCGAGCACGCCGTACTCGGGCGGGGCTTCCTCCACCTGATACGAGCCGAAGAGGCGGTCCCAGAGGAGCAACACCTCGCCGTAGTTGCGGTCGATGTACTCGGCGTTTCGGCCGTGATGCACACGATGCACCGACGGCGTGACGCAGAGCCGGTCGAGGACCCCGAGGCGCCCCACGAAGCGCGGGTGCACGTGGACCAGCACTCCCCAAATTCGTCCCCACGCCTCGGCGATCAGGACCAGCGCGGGGTGCAGCCCGACGAGCGGGAGCCACACGAAGAACCAGGGCAGGTAGACGAAGTCGAGCGCGGATCCGCGGATCGCCGACGTGAGGCGCATCTCCTCGCTGGTGTGGTGCACCGAGTGAAAGCACCAGAGCAGGCGCACGCGGTGACCGGCGCGGTGGGCGACATAGAACATGAGGTCATTGAGGACGAACGCGGCGAGCCACGCGGCGGGCCCGCCGCCGAGGTCGACCGCGCGGTGCCGCCACGCGATCGCCAGGATCCCCGCGTAGAGCAGCCGATGCGCGAGCGCGAGCCCGCCGAACGCCAGCGCGCCCGACGCGACGCTCACCACGCCCTGCCGCCGATCGGGCCGCTCTCCCACCGCCCAGAGCGCGAGGTGCTCGACGGCCAGCGCGCCGATCGAGACCGCGTAGGTGGCGGCGACCGAGAGCGTGAGCCAGCGCTCGAGGTCGGCGGCCATCGCCGTGGAGCGTACCGGGCGCGCAGGAGGGTCGCCACTCGCCCGGCCCGCGGGGCGACGCCGTGGCCGCGTTCCCCCTCACGCTCCGCCGGTTTGTGGCCTATAGAGACCGCTCGATGGGTCCCTCGCCTGCCCTCCCGGGTTCGTTCAGGTCGCGCGCGGCGCTCGCGTGGCGCGCCCAGCTCCTGCTCGGGGCCGTCGCGCCGACGCTGCTCACCGGCTGCATCCGTGGCTTCACCCGCGCCGAGACCGGCGCCGCCTACAACCTCGCCGCGCGCGACGGCCACTCGGGGCAGGTGTTCTCGGTCGACACGGCCATCGGCGTCGACGCCAAGACCGTCAAGTGGATCGACGGCGGGCCGCTGCCCTTCGCGGTGCACACGTCCGGCACGGCGATCCTCGCGCCGGACCGCAAGGTCTTCGGGTGGGGCACCGGCCTCGCCTACTACGGATCGCCGCGGCCGATCTCGGGCTACCTGCTCGGCGGCACGTCGCTCCACTTCGACGAGATCAACGGCAAGTTCAGCTTCGGAAACGTGAGCCCGTACGGAGAGATAGGCATCCTCACGTCGGTGCCCGCGCGCCACCAGCCGGAGGGCAACGGGCTCATCTTGAGCCTCGGCCTCCAGGGCGCGACGTACTTCAACTACCTCGTGAAGGGCAACGAGGTGGACGGCTTCCTGCTCGTGAAGCTGGGCGTCGGCTGGGAGGTCAACTGAGCGCGGCGGGCGCGCGGCGGAGCCCCTCGCCTCGCGAGAAGCGAGGAGCTCGGCGCTCGCTCGCTAGCTAGCTAGTTCTCGTCCCAGAACAGTAAGTGCGCGGAGCCATTGGAATTTATCGCGTCCGTGATGGAAATAGAAGGCTCGCGCCCCGTGTTTTCTCGGTG
>DAORJJ010000362.1:0-7057 GCA_035439005.1 Polyangiaceae bacterium
GACACGACGGCCGCCACCGCCGCGGCCTGCGCCCGCGCCGACGCGCGCGCGCGCGGGATGGCGAGGTCGGCGGCGCCGTGGCCGGGCAGATCCGGGATGACGAGCCCTCGGGCGCGCCCGAGCGAGCCCGCCAGCAGCAGCCAGCCCTCTTTGTCGCCACTGAACCCGTGCACGAGCACGACCGGCGCCCGGCCGTCGCGCGAGCCCCGCCGGTAGTAGGGCACCCGCACGCCATCGAAGACCGCTTCCTCGAGGCGCACGCCGGCGTACGCGCGCGCCGCCCGAGAGATCGCGCGGTACTGCGCCCCACCGACGGCGCGCTCGAGCCTGCGCAGGACCTGCTCTCCCATGCGCGAGACGGTAGCACCCCGCGCCCGCTTCGCGTCGGCGCACGCGAGCGCCGCACCTCGAGCGTCGGCTAGAGCGGCGACTCGACCACGGGCTCGACCACCGGCTCGAGCGACGGCACCGGGGGCGGCGGCACGATCTCGACGAGGCCAACCTTCGCGGCGGCCCGGCACAGCAGGTATCCGAGATCGAACTCGCCGGCCTTCGCGGCGAAGTTCGCGCTGCGCGGCGCGTGGTGGTGGTTGTTCTGGTAGCCCTCACCGAAGACGAGGAGCGCGACGAAGCGGTTGTTCCGCGAGTCGTCCGACGTCTCGAAGTTCCGGTAGCCGAACCTGTGGGCGAGCGCGTTCACCATCCACCCCTGGATCGGGTGCGAGAGCATGCCGAAGTAGTAGGCGGCGCCGAGCAGCCAGGCGTGCCCAAACACGCCGATCGCGACCGTGATCGACAGGTGCAGCGCGTACGGCAGGCTCCACAGGCCGCGCCGGTTCAGCCAGCTCACCGGGAAGTCGAGGTCCTTCACGAGCTCGGTCTCGACCCGCGCGCCCTTGATGAGGCGCACGAGGATGCGGTTGTACGAGCGGAGCTGCACGAGCATGAGCTCGAGGAGCCCGTGGTGGCTCGGGCTGTGGGGATCTTCGGGTGTGTCGGAGTGGAGGTGGTGGAGCCTGTGCATGCAGCTCCACCCCTTGGGGTCGAGCCCGGTCACCCAGCTGCCGGTGTGGATCGCCAAAAAGCGAGTGAACGGGCGTAGCTTGACGGCGCCGTGCGTGAGGCCGCGGTGGTAGAGCACCGTGATGTAGAAGATATTGAGCAGGTAGGCTGCCACGAAGACGGCCACGCAGAGGGCGAGGTAGAGCACGATGAGCACCTTCCGATGTCGAGACACCGTCGGTGAACAGCTGTGCACCGACGGCCGCCTCGGTGTACACCTGTGCACCGAATGGCGCAAGGCCCGCGCCGGAGGGGCCCGGTGACCCGGCTCGAGCAGAAGGAGCGCACGCGCCGCAAGCTCATCGACGCCGCGCTGGAGCTCAGCGCCGAGCGCGGCTTCGCGGCGCTGAGCCTCCGCGAGATCGCGAAGGCCTCCGGCATCACGGCCACCGGCTTTTACCGGCACTTTCGCGACATGGACGAGCTCGGGCTCGTGCTGGTCGACGAGGTGTCGATGACCCTGAGGCAGCTCGTGCGCGAGGCGCGGAGCCGCTTCAACGCGGCCGACGGACGCACCAAGGCGTCGATCGCGGCGTTCATGGACTACGTGCACCGCAAGCCGCACCTCTTTCGGCTGCTGCTCGGCGAGCGGCTCGGGGGCTCGACGGCGTTCCGCAGCGCGCTGCACGCCGAGATCGACCGGTTCGTCGCGGAGCTCAGCGAGGACCTGGAGGCGCAGGCGAAGGAGCTGGGGCAGCCCACCGACGACGTGCTGCTCGCCGCCGAGGCCATCGTCGCCATCGTGTTCACGCTGGGCGCGGAGGTGCTCGAGCTGCCGCGGCACCGGCACGCGGGGCTGGCCGAGCGGCTGGTTCGCGAGGTGAAGCTCGTGCTGAAGGGCGCAGGGCTCGACTCGAGCCCCGCCCACACGTCTGCGCCGGTCGGGGCAGCGCGCGGCGACGAGCGAGCGGCGCCTCCGCCCGCGACCGCCGTCGCTCCGCCGCCGGCGCGGCCGCGGCCCGGCAAGAAGCCTGGACCACGGGCCCGCGGGTAGCCCGCGGCTACTGCTTGGCGTAGACCGCCGTCTCGGTGTCGCCGGCCATGCACCCAGCGATGCTCTGGAGCGAGGTGTCCGCGACGTACGTGCGCGTGACGGTCAGCGTGGGAGCGGCGTAGGTGAACTGGTAGGTCGCCGTCACCGGCGGCTCCGTGCCGGGCGTGCACTGGTTCGACGGGCACGAGGCGGTGCACGTGCGCGCGCCGCCCGCCGTGGAGGTGATCGTCCCGGGGGTCGGGTACGCGACGCCGCTGAGGGGGACCGTGCGCAGGCACCCCGCGGGGTACGTGACCTCGACCGAGCCGCCGGAGCCCGCGAATGTCTGCGCGATCCCTTGAATTTGGAGGGTCAAGGCGAACGCCTTGATGTCGACGGTCGCGCCCGTTCGGGTGCACACCCAGCTCTGGAGGACGTATTTCCCGTCCGGGATCGCGCCTGGCGGGGGCGGAGCGTCCACGGCCGCGTCGGGCTGCGCGCTGTCGGGCGCGGCGTCGACGGCGGCGTCCACGGGCGGCGTCGCGTCCGCAGGCGTCGTCGCGTCCGCAGGCGTCGTCGCGGCGTCGGCGCCGGCGTCGGCCGTCGAGGGCGTGTCGCTGCAGGCCGGCGCGAGCGCCGAGGCCGCCGCCAGCGCGGCGACGATCCCTAGAATGCGCAGGTGTCTCATGGTTGTCTCCTTGATCGAGCGCGCGGCCCACTGCGGGCGGCCCCCCACAGCGACCCTACAGGGTATCCCGAGCGTTCGCGAACTACGTCCCCCGCTTCGCGCCCAACGAGTCGACCTCGATCACGTGTGTCTTCGTGATCACCGCGCGGCGCTGGCGCTCGGTGACGTGGGCCCCGGGCCACACGACGCACTCGTCGAGGGGCGCGTCGACCTGGGCGCCCTCGCCCACCACGCTGCGCCGCACCTCGGCGCTGACGCGGGCGCTCGGCGCGCAGAAGCGCTCGAGGGCGCGCGCGTCGAGCCACGCGAGGTTCGCCGCGAGGTAGCTCGCCAGCGTGCCCACGTCGACGAAGGGGGCGTCGGTGGCGTAGGTGGCGAGCGCGCCGCCGGCGCGGAGCGCCGGCAGGTACACGTCCCCGACGAGGCACCCCACTTCAGGAAGCCCTTCGCGAAGCGGCGCGCCGATGACGTGGACCCCCACGAAGTCGGCCCCGCGCACCTCTTCTCCGAAGACCTCCCCGCGGAGGCGCGCGACCCGGCCCGCGCGATCGACGCCGACCGTCCCCTCCCCGATCGCGCCCTCGGGGCGCAGGGCCACCGCGAGCGTGGCGAGCGCCGACGGCGCGCCGGCGTGCGCCTCGATCACCGACGACGCCGCCAGGCTCGACTGGATGTCCGCGTTCCACACGAGCACATGGCCGGGCCCGAGGGCGCCCGCGGCGTTGCGCAGGCCGCCCGCCGTCCCGAGGAGCGACGCCTCGCGTACGCCCACTGCGCCCGCGCGCGCGGCGAGCGCGAGCACGGCGTCCGCGTGGTGGAACGCGTTGACCACGACGGGCGAGCACCCGCGCAGCCCCGCGACGACGTGGAGCAGCGCTGGGCGATCGCCGATGGGCACGCCGGCCTTCGGCGTCGACTCGGTGAGGGGACGGAGCCTCGTCCCGAGGCCAGCGGCGAGCACGAGCGCGGGGAGCATGCGCCCTCGTACCGCGCGACGCGGGGCCCGTCCATGGGGCCGCGCGCATCATTCTTGGGTTCGTGGCGGCAGGCGTAGTAGGCCTACCGCATGGCGTCCGTCCCGGCCCTGCCCCGTGCTTCGCTCCTCGCCACGCTCTCGGTCGTCGCGGGGGTGGTCGGCGTGCTCGGGTCGACCGCATGCGGGACCGACGCGGTCGGCGTCGACGCGTGCCGCGAGATCGAGTCCGCGAGGTGCAAGCGCGCCGCCGAGTGCGGCCTCCCGCTCGACTACCCGCGCCCCGCGGGCGAGGCCGTCGCCGCGTGCGAGCGGTTCTACCTCGACGCGTGCCTCCACGGCATCCAGTCCGGGGTCGAGCCCACCCTGCCCCAGCGCAAGGCCTGCGTGGACGCCGTCACGACGAGCACCTGCGACGTCGTGCGCGAGCCGCAGCGCGCAGCAGGCTGCGCCTTCATCATCCCGAGCGCGGAGGGCGCGGCGCCCGCGCCGACGTCGACGACGTCTCCGCCGCCGCCCGTCGCCCAGCCGGACTCCGGGAAGTAGCGAGCTCAGTCGGGCGCGTCCGCGGCGTCGGCGTTCAGGTCGAGCACCGACTCCCCGGCGACCGCCTGCGTGCCCGTGTACACGCGCTCGCCGTGCGCGCGCTCGCCGAGCTCGAGGCGCCAATACGACGGCTTGTCGCCGCTCCGACAGCCGAGGGTGAGCGAGGGGCACGCGAAGATGCGGAAGCGCGCGCCCGCCGGGCGGCGCTCCTCGCTCACGTGGCGGTGGCCGTGCAGCACGCAGGTCACCCCCACCTCGTCGAACAGCGCGGCGGCCTCGGTCGCGTCGTCGAGGCGCATGCCGATCTCCGTCGGGGCCGCGCGACCGATGCCGTGCGGGAGGGACACGACGTGGTGGTGAAGGAGCACGACGCGGTGGCGCGCCGCGCGAAACTCCGGCGTGGACGCGAGCGACCGGAGGAACGCCGACTGCGCGGGCCCGATCGCGCCGTTGTGCCGGAAGAAGCGGCGTTGGGGGCGCGCGCACGAGTCGAAGCCGACGAGGACGGTGGACGCCTCCGGGAGGTACCGCACCCACGCGCCGGAGTCGTCGAGCGGCGTGCCGAGCGTCTCGGCGAACGCCCGCCAGGCCGCGCGCTTCGACCCTGGCGACGGCTTCGGGCGCACGCTGCCCTGGAGCGGAAACATGTAGAGGTCATGGTTTCCGGGCACGGCGAAGAGCATCCCGCGCGCGTGGAAGCGGGCGAACGCCGCCGTGACGAGCTCGTAGCCGGCGCCGTTGTCGGTGAGATCGCCCGTGATGACCACCGCGTCGACGTCGGGGCCGATGGCCGCGGCGGCCTGCAGGATCCGCAAGTTCGTGTTCTTCGGGGTCTCCTCGGCGAGCCGCGCGAGGGTGGCCGCGTCGGGCGGCGAGGAGGCCAGAGTCTGCGCCCGCCGCGCCTCGAGCCTCGCGGCCAGCTCCACCGCGCGGTCGAGGGGCTCCGACGCCTCGGAGGCCCGGCGCGAGGGCACGGGGTGGGCGTAGCCCTCGGGGTCGATCAGCTTGATGTCGCTCGATTTCTTTCCACGACGCTGCACCACCTGCCATCCGGCCGAGCTCCACACGGGCTCCCAGCGCGAGGGGGCGAGGTCGGCGGGCTGCTTGCTGCGCGGGACCACGCGGAGGCGGTCGTGGAACGTGTCTCCGAAGGTCGACACGTGCAGGTCCGAGACGTGGGCGAGGACGAACGGCTTGGCGCTCACCGCGCTACATGCCCGACAAGATCTTGAATGACTCGCCCTCTTTGACGAGCTCGAGGCGGTTCTCCGCGACCGTGTGCCGCCACTCCTCCTGCTTGACGCCGGGCAGCCGGAAGCTCGCCGCGTAGGTGAAGTCGACGAGCACGCGGTTGTTCTCGGAGGTGGAGATCTTGCGGTAGCGGACCTCGTACCGGATGGCCTGGGTCTTCATGAAGGTCGTGGTGAGGTAGTCCTTCAACCCCGCGAAATCGATGTCGTCTTCGGCGTTGGCGTTGCCGCCGTCCTCGAAGTACCGCTGGCTCGCGAGCTTCAGGAGCAGGCCCACGTTCTTCTCCTCGACGCCGTGCCGGTACTCTTCGCAGAAGCTCACGACCTTGCGGTTATCGGAGGTGTCCTCCACGTCGGTGTTCGGGATCATCGTCTTGGTGCAACCCAGCGAGCCGACGGCGGCGAGGGCGATCGCGGCGAGCGCGACGTGGCGAGCGGCGAGGCGAGCGGGGCGAGTGGCGTGAGAGCGCATGGCGATGAGTAACCTCGGGGGTGCCCGTCTCATTCCTGACGGAGGCCGCGTCCGGCGGCGCGGAGGCGGACCTTACCAAAAACTCCCCAGGAGGGCCCGATTTCCAGGTGTTCCGGCGGCGCCGCGGCCGTGAGCGGCAGCAGGGCGACGTGCGCGGGGGAGAGCGGCGCGCGGGTGGCCTCCCCCGGCGCACCGGCCCACACCTCGGCCGAGAGCACCTCGGCCCAGGCGGGCTCCGAGGTGACCACGAGGGCGACCGCGCCGCTCGGGCCGCTCATCAGCGAAGCGGAGGCCGGCCCCACGTCGTCGACGGCGACGACGACCACGCGCTCGGCGTGGCCCGCGCGGACGAGCGTGGCGGCGACGGAGAGCGCCTCGAGGCCGCCCGCCGCGCCGAGGCCGACGGCGAACCCAGGGCCCGTCAGGTGGAACGCGATCGCGCACTCGCCGCACGGGGCGTTCGGCGAGGTGAACGGGAACCGGCGAGGCTCGGCGAAGCGCGCCCCGCGCCGCATCACTGTGTCCCAGTAGAGGGCGTTGGTCTCGTGCGCGGCGAGGCCGTGGCCGACCACGATGCCCGCGCCGTCGAGGGGCCCCTCGGCGTCGGACAGCGCCGCCACCGCGCCGAGGGCGAGCCGCGTCACGCGGTCCGTGCGCGAGAGCTTCTCGAGCGTGCCCGAGCGCGCGCATAGCTCGTCCAGGGTGGGCTCGCGGGCCACGTGCACCGCGCGCGTCGCGAACACGGGCCTCGTCGGCGACGGGCGCGGCGCGGCCCGGGGGTCGAGCGAGAGCACGAGGCTCGCGTTGGCCCCGCCGAACGCCGCGGACAGCTTCAGCGCGCTCCGCGCGGAGGAGGGCTCCGCCACCGCGAGGCGCCGAGGAGCGAGCCCCTCCATGGAGGTCCCGCCGCCCGCGGACGCTGGCGCGAGCCCGCGAGAGAGCGCGTCGAGGCAGGCGAGCGACTCGAGGGCGCCCGCGGCGCCGAGCGCGTGGCCGATCTGCGCCTTGAACGCGTGCACGGTGGCCGCGGCCGCGGCCGGGCCGAGCGCCGCGCCGTCACCCAGGCCTGCGACCGCCACCTCGCCGCGGCGCT
>DAORJJ010000363.1:0-7047 GCA_035439005.1 Polyangiaceae bacterium
TTGCCCGCTTTCGCGTGCAAGATTCGGCGCCCACGACTGAATGCTAACGTTCGGCCGTTGAAGCTCGTCTGCTCGCGGCGGTCGCGGCGAGGTGCGCGTCCGCGCGTTCATGCGCGCTCGAGGCGACGCAGCGGACGCAGCGGGCTAGCATCGACCTCGTCCGCCCTATCCTCGGCTTCGGCAGGCAGGGAGCACGGCGAGCGCACCATGAGTCCGAAGATCCTCGTCGTCCTCAGCCACCCAAACCCGAAGAGCTACACGCGCGCCGTGTTCGACGCCGTGATCGCGGGGCTCGGCGGAGCCGACGTGAGGACCATCGATCTGCACGCGGAGGGCTTCGACCCGGTGCTGCGCGTCGACGATGAGCACCGGCGGCGCGATCTCGACAAGGTCGAGGAGACGCGCTCCCATCGCGAGCTCGTCACCTGGTGCGACGCGCTCGTCTTCGTGTACCCCGTGTGGTGGGGCGGCTTCCCCGCGATGCTCAAGGGCTGGATTGACCGCGTCTTTGTCTCAGGGCTCACCTACTCCTTCCGGGAGCGCCCCAGGACGGCCGTCTTCCCGACCGGCCTCATGAAGAACAAGGCGGCGCACTTCTTCTACACGCTCGACTCGCCTTGGTGGGTCGCCCTGATCGACCCAGGCTGGGTGTCGAACTTCTTCACGGTGTTCTGGTACTGCGGCTTCAGCCCCATCCGTCGCTACTACCTGCCAAGGCTCAAGCTGACGACCCAGGCCGAGCGCGAGCGATGGCTCTTCCGGGTGCGCGGATATGCGAAGCGCATCGGCCAGGGCTCCAGAGAGTCGTCGGGATAGACCGCTCCCCTTGTGCGTCAAACGTGCTCCTCGAGAAGAGCGACCTCCGCAGAGGCTCCATCTCGGACAGCGCGACGCGGCGCGAGGTCCGGCCTACTCGCGCACGCCCGCGACCAGGCCGTCCATCGTCTTGCCCGCGTCGCCGAAGAGCATGCGCGTGTTCTCGAGGTAAAAGAGCGGGTTCTCGACGCCGGCGTACCCCGCGGCCATGCCGCGCTTGAGCACCACGGTGGTCTTGGCCTTCCACACCTCGAGCACCGGCATGCCGTAGATCGGGCTCGACGCGTCGTCGAGCGCGCCGGGGTTCACGATGTCGTTGGCGCCGATCACGAGCACGCAGTCGGTGTGGCTGAAATCGGCGTTGATCTCGTCCATCTCGAGCACCATGTCGTAGGGCACGCCGGCCTCGGCGAGCAGCACGTTCATGTGCCCCGGCAGGCGACCCGCCACCGGGTGGATCGCGAAGCGCACCTTCGCGCCCCGCTCGCCGAGCAGGCGCGTGAGCTGGTGCACCGCCCCTTGGGCGCGCGCCACCGCCATGCCGTACCCGGGAACGATGACGACGCTCTTCGCCTCGCGGAGGAGCGCGACCACCTCCGGGAGCTTCAGCTCGTGCACCTCGTGGACCTCGCCATCGCTCGGCGCCGGCGCCTTCGCGTCGGCGGTGCCGAAGCCGCCGAAGATGACGTTCGCGATGGAGCGGTTCATCGCGCGACACATGATGATCGACAGGATGGCGCCGCTCGACCCGACCAGCGCGCCGGTCACGATCAGCAGATCGTTGGCGAGCACGAACCCCGCCGCGGCCGCCGCCCAGCCCGAGTAGCTGTTGAGCAAGGACACGACGACGGGCATGTCCGCGCCGCCGATGGCCATCACGAGGTGCACGCCGAGGAGCGCCGCGATCACCGCGATGCCGAGGAGGAACGGAAAGCCCGCCGGAGCCTCGCTGAGCACGACGGGCGCGCACAGACCGACGACCGCGGCGGCCGCGACCGCGTTCATCGCGTGCCGCCCGGGGAGCAGCAGCGGGCGCCCGGAGAGGCTCCCGCGGAGCTTGGCCCACGCGACGACGGAGCCGCTGAACGTGATCGCCCCCACCGCGATGCCGACGCCGATCTCGACCAGGTGGACGGCGCGCTCCGCCCGCGACACCGCGACGAGGTCGGCGTGGGGAGGCGCCAGGTACGACGCGAAGCCCACGAGGACCGCGGCGAGCCCCACGAAGCTGTGCAGCACGGCGACGAGCTCGGGCATGCCGGTCATCTCGACGCGCCGCGCGAGCCCCGCGCCCACGGCGCCGCCGACCACGAGCGCCACCGCGAGCACGCCCAGCGCGGGGGGCCCCACCGCGCCGTGCACGACCCACGCGGCGCCCGTCACGAGGACCGCGACCGCCATGCCGATCATGCCGAAGAAATTCCCTCGGCGCGCCGTGTCTTGCTTGGAGAGGCCGCCCAGGCTGCGGATGAAGAGCACCCCCGCGGCGAGGTACGCGACCGTCGCGACGCCGTCTTTCATCGCTCGACCTTCCGGAACATGCGGAGCATGCGCTCGGTCACGAGGAAGCCGCCGGCGATGTTGATGGCGGCGAAGAGCGCGGCCAGCGCCCCGAGGATCGACGCGGCGTCGAAGCCCGCGCCCACCTGCAGCATGCCGCCGATGATGATGATGCCGCTGATCGCGTTGGTGACGCTCATGAGGGGCGTGTGGAGGGCGGGCGTCACGCTCCAGATGACCTGCCACCCCACGAAGCACGCGAGGATGAACACAGTCGAGTGCTGGAGAAAATCGCGCGGGGCGAAGCGGCCCAGCACGAACAGCACCAAGATGAGCACCACGCCCCCCAGCGTGGTGCCCCACGCGCGGCGCGTCGGCGAGCGAATGTTCCGCTGCGCCGGCTTGAGCTCGGGCGAGGGCGGCGCGCGCGACGGGGTCGGGGCCCTCCGCGGCGGGTCGGTCTTCGCCGGCGCGGCCGCGGCGGTGGGCGCGGCGGCGGTGGGCGACTGAATGACGGGGCGCGGCAGCACCTCGCCCCGGTGGACGACGAGCGCGGGCCTCACGACGTCGCTCTCGAGGTCGAGCGCGAACCCCTCTTTGCCGCACATCTCGGCCATCAAGTGCACGAGGTTGTTCGCGAACAGCTTGCTCGCCGAGCTCGCCATGCGGCTCGGAAGATCCGTGAGGCCGACGATGGTGACCCCGTCCACCCGCGCGATCTCGCCCGGCACCGTCAGGGCGCAGTTGCCGCCCTGTTCGGCCGCGAGGTCGACGAGGACCGACCCCGGCTTCAGGCGCGCGACCACGTCCTCGGGCACGAGGAGCGGCGCCTTCTTGCCGGGCACGAGCGCGGTCGTCACGATGACGTCGACCTCGTCGGCCTGCTTCCGGAAGAGGTCCATCTCGGCCTCGATGAAGGCCGCGCTCATCTCTTTCGCGTAGCCGCCCTGGCCGTCGCCGTCCTCCACGACCGACACGGTGAGGAACGTAGCGCCGACGCTCTCCACCTGCTCCTTCGCCGCGGCCCGCGTGTCAAAGGCGCGCACCTCGGCGCCCAGGGCGCGCGCGGCCGCCGCAGCGGCGAGCCCCGCGACGCCCGCGCCGATGACGAGCACGCGCGCCGGCGGGAGGCTCCCCGCGGCGGTGATCTGCGGCCCAAAGAAGCGCTGGAGGTGCTGCGCCGCCTCCACGACCGCGCGGTAGCCCGAGAGGTTCGCCATCGACGAGAGCACGTCCATCTTCTGCGCCCGCGTGATGCGCGGGATGCGCTCGAGCGCGACGGCGCTCACCTTCTGGGCCGTGAGCAGCCCGAGCAGCGCGTCGTCTCGCTCCGGCTGGAGGAGCGAGATGAGCGTCGCGCCCTCGCGGAGCCGGGCGATCTCCTCGTGGCTCGGCGGGCGCACCTTGAGCACGACGTCCGCGTCCCACACGGCGTCGCGGAGCGCGACCCCGACCGCCTCATAGCTCGCGTCGGAGAAGCCCGCCTCCGCGCCGGCGCCGCGCTCGAGCTCCACCGTGAGGCCGAGCTCCATGAGCTTCTTCGCGGCCTCCGGCGTGGTGCCCACCCGCTTCTCCCCAGCCGCCGTCTCTCTCGGAACCCCGACTCTGGTCTGTGCCACGACCAGCGACTATAGCTCAGTCGTGGGGAGGCGGACGCGCAACCTCTGCGCGGTCCCCGGGGCGCGCCTGGCCGTTTGCGCCGCGCGCGAGGGCGCGCGCGTGTACACTCCGACGTCGCATGCGTTCCTCGCGCCCGGGCCTGCTCGCGCTCCTCTCCCTCGCGCTGGTCGCGACCGCCGCGCCGGCCTGCCAGCTCGACACCATCCCGGGGGATCTCCGCGCCACGCCGCCCGGGGACGGCCCCGAGGTCGTCTTCGCGCTGACGCACCGCCCGCTCCCCGAGATCCCGATCCCGAACGACATCGCGACCTTCGCCGATCCGACGAGCCGCACCGGGCGGCGCGTGAACGTGAGCCTCGTCGCCCCCACCGCGCTCGAAGAGGCGGCGAGGCGCGGGTTCACCTCGCTCGAGGGCTGGGGCACGTTCGCCCCCATCAGCGTGTCGTTCGTGAGGCCGCGCGACCAAGACCCCACGCTGCCCGCGCTCGACCTCGACGCCATCGCCGCCCGCACGATCGGCGACGACTTCGACCCCGCCGACGACCCGTTCTACGTGGTCGATCTCACCACCGGGCTCCCCGCCCTCCTCGAGACGGGCAACGGCCTCTTCCCGCCGACGGTGCTCGACGACACGCTCTATTGGCCGAACGATCCCCGCCGCGGCGAGGACTCGATCCTCTTCGAGACCGGCGAGGAGGGCGCGGGCCTCGCGCCCGGCCAGTACGCGCCCGAGCTCGACACCGACTTCGACGGCGTGCTCGACCATCCCAACACGTGGCCGCGCGCGGGCGCCGGCGGCGCGAGCGTGAGCGCGAAGGCCAAGAAGGCGAGCGAAGTGCTCACCTGGTACGAGCGCGAGACCGACACGCTGCTGCTGCGCCCCATCGTGCCGCTCGAGGAGAAGCGCGAGTACGCGGTGGTGCTCACCGATCGCCTCCGCGATCGCGCGGGCCGCCCCGTGCGGTCGCCGTTCGCGCAGGTGCACCACGTGGCGCAGACCGACGCCATGCGGCGCCTCGCCGCCGCGCTCTCCGATCCGTCGAAGCGGGCCTACTACGGCGATCTCGCCGGCACGGGCCTCGAGCACGTCGCGTTCGCGTGGTCGTTCACCACGGGCCCCCAGACCGAAGACCTCTTCACGCTCCGCGACGGCCTCCACGGCAAGGGGCCGTTCGCGCGCCTCGCCGACGAGTTCCCGGTGAAGGTCAGCACCTTCCGAGCCGCGGGGCTGGCGCGCGAGCCCACGCCCGAGACCGACGAGCTCGCGCGGCGGACCCCCGCGTGCGCCGAGCCGCTGAAGCACCCGAACATCGTCAAGCTCGACCCCCTCCTCCCCGAGGTGAGCAAGTTCCTCGACTCGTTCTTCGGCCTGAAGGGCTCGCAGGCCGACGCCCTCGTCGAGACCCTCCGCAGCGTCGACTACTTCGTGCTCGGCAGCTTCGAGTCGCCCTACCTCATCGGCGAGGACCCCGACCACGAGGACACCGAGGGCCGCTTCGAGCTCGACTTCAAGACCGGCGCCGGGCGCGTGCGGCGCGACACGATGCACTTCTGGCTCTCGGTGCCGAAGCCCGGGCCCGGGCGCGCCCAGCCCTTCCCGGTGACGACCTGGTCGCACGGCACCACGTCCACCGGCGCCGAGATCCTGCTCCGCGCCGGCGACTTCGCGAAGCAAGGCCTCGCGATGATGGGCATCGACATGCCGGGCCACGGCCTCGTGCTCACCCCCGGCCAGGTGCAGCTCGGGGAGGCCATCTTCCGCAACCTCTGCGTCATCCCGTGGATCAACGGCGTGGGTCGCGGGCGCGCGCGCGACCTCAACGAGGACGGCATCGCCGACTCGGGCGGGTACATCTGGAGCGCACACCTCTTCCACTCGCGCGACAACATCCGGCAGTCGGTCGTCGATCTCATGCAGACTACACGTGTCTTGCGGAGCTGGAACGGGACGACCCTCTCCCACGAGGACTACGACGGCGACGGCAAACCGAATCTCGCCGGCGACTTCGACGGCAACGGCGTCCCCGACGTGGGCGGAGGCCGCCCGATCACCACGTCCGGCGACAGCTTCGGCGGCATCCTCGCGATGATCCACGGCGCGGTGGACGCCAACGTGTCGGCCACCGCGGCCATCAGCGGCGGCGGCGGGCTCGGCGACGTGGCCACGCGCTCGACCCTCACGCCCGACCCCGTGCTCCAGCAGATCATGGGCCCGCTCATGTTCGCGGTGCCCGCGGAGGAGCGGAAGACCTCGAGCTGCGCCGCCGGCCAGCGCTCCGTGCGCCTGCTCGTGAACGACCTCATCAAGACCCGCGAGCTCGAGGTCGCGTGCCTCTCGGACCGCGAGCTCGGCCCCGGCGCGACCGTGCTCGTCACCAACGTGCGCAGCAAGGAGGTGCGCTGCGGGCGGGTCGACGACAAGGGCCGCTTCCGGGTGCCCTTCCCCACGAGCGTGGGCGATCGCCTCGACGTGCAGGTCTACGACGGGCCGCGCGACGCGGTCGAGTCGTACGGCACCTGCGCCCTCCGCCCCGGCGTGACGCCGGGCCGACGCATCATGACGTGGGAGGTGGCGGACAAGGCCTCGTCGCCCGTGGCGGATGAGCGCCGCACGTGCGCGGCCGCGGCCGCGGCGGCCGAGCTGCCCGAGGGCACGGGGTGCCAGCAGTTCCGCGCGCGGTTCTTCCCCGTGGGCACGCCGCTCGTCGCACCGCAAGAGGGGCTCGGGCTCCGGCGCGGCTCCCCCGAGCTCCGGCGCCTGCTGGGGCTCACCCAGGCGGCGGTCGACTCGGGCGACCCCATGAGCTACGCGCCGCTCTTTGCGAGGCGGCGCCGCGCCGACGTCGAAGGGCGCGCCATCCCCGCGCGCGGGGTGAGCGAGTTCAACACCGTGGGAGATCCGCTCGTGCCGCTCGCGACCGGGTACGCGTTCGCGCGCGCCGCAGGAGCGCTCCCGTTCCTCCGGCCCGAGGCCGCCGAGCGCACGCCCGCGTACGCCGAGCACGCCACGCCGCGTGCACTCTACAAGGAGCTGGGCGATCGCACCCCCGACGCCGCGCTGCGCGCCCAGCACGTGCTCGAGGGCACCTCGCGGTTCGCGCGCACGAGCGG
>DAORJJ010000364.1:0-7023 GCA_035439005.1 Polyangiaceae bacterium
TGTGATCGGACCCTGGCTCGATCCTCGGGCCGCTCGCTTCGCCCTTGAAGAGGGGGCAAAAGTTCGAGAAACTGAGGGTTTTGGGACGAGAACTAGCTAGCCGGACCTGCCTCGTCGGAGGGGCAGGTCCGTCCGTTTTTGTGCTTGGCGCCCTGCCGAGGGCGCTCCCCGCCGCAATCGTGGGAACTTCTCGCCCTCTGGCGCGTCCTATCGAGCTGCGCGCCTCCGCGCGCGTTGCTTCGCGCGATCGATCCGGCATACGTTCAGTCCCGGTCGCCAACAGCCTTCGTCCGTCGGGCGACAAGCCCAGGGGAAACTGCCGATGCGCTCGTTTCGTCCGTTCGCGTGCCTCCTCGTGCTCGTGCCGCTCGCGTCCATGGTGCCGCTCGGCGTCGCCGGCTGCAAAGGGCCCTCGCCCGCCGCGGTCGTCGCCCACGGGGAGACCTTCGCCGAGCTCCGAGCGGTCAAGGGCGACATCACCATCACCGAGGCCGGCCAAGCCGCGCGCCCGCCTTACCCCCGCGAGCGGCTGACCGAGGCGAGCGTGGTGACCCTCGGGGCGGGCGCGCTCGCGTGGATCCGGCGCGACACCGGCGCCGTGTGGCTCCTCGCGGGCCCGGCCGAGCTCCGCATGACCGGCGACTCCGCGAAGCTCACCTCGGGCCGCGCCTTCGTCGACGGCGAGGACGGCCCGCCCATCCGCATCGACTCTCCGCGCGGGGTGATCGAGCTGTCCGACGCGCGCGCCAGCGTGGAGGTCACGCCGGACGGCACCGAGGACGTCTATGTCCTCCGTGGCGCGGCGCGCGCGGCGGCCCGGCCGGAGCGGGCCATCGCCGGCGAGCGCCTCACCCTGAAGGCCGACGGCAGCGTCGCCCGGAGCTCGGCGGTCGCCTGGGACGACTGGACGGGCGGCCTCGCCACCGCCGACCCTGGCGCGCAGCCGGCGCCGTTCGGGCTCGGCACGGTCGGCGCCAGGCCACCAGGCGACAAGGGCAAGCCGCGGTTTTCCTTGGTGATCGAGCGCCTCGACGTGCGCGTCACGGTCGACCACGACTTCGCCGTCACCGAGGTCGACCAGACCTTCGTGAACCCGAGCTCGACGACCGTCGAGGGCATCTTCAGCTTCCGTACGCCTCCGGGCGCGGTGCTGCACAAGTTCGGCGTCGATCGCGAGGGCGAGGTCGTGTGGGGCCGGGTGAAGGAGAGCGCGGCGGCCAAGGCGCAGTACGAGAGCAACGTCTACGAGGGCTCCACCGAAGACCCCGCGCTCCTCTCCTGGGTGGGGCCGGGCGTCTACAACGCGAGGCTCTATCCGATCCAGCCGGGCGCGCGGCGCCGCGTGGTCACGCGCTACGCCGAGTGGCTGTCGCGCCAGGGCCCGAAGGCCGATCGTCGCGTCTACGTGTACCCCATGGCTGCCGAGGGGGCGCGCGCCTCCCTGCCGCGCATCGAGGAGCTGCGCGTCTCGCTCGACCTCGCGCGCGCTGGCGCCACGCGGGTGCGCGCAGGCATGAACGGCCGCGCCGAGGGCAAGAGCGTGGTCATCCAGGCCTTCGACCTCGTGCCGCGGGCCGATCTCGCGGTCGAGCTCTTCGACGGCGGGGAGAGCGAGCCGGTCGCGTACCGCGCGCGCCACGCGCTCACGGCGGCCGACGTCCCCATGAACGCCGACGCCAAGTTCGCCGAGCAGGTCTCGAAGGAGGAGCCCGACTACCTGCTCGTCCCGCTCCGCGGCGCCTCGACGGAGGCGGCGGCCCCGAAGGGCATCGATCTCGCGATCGTCGTCGACACGTCCGCTGCGACCGAGCCCGGCGCGCTCGCCGTGGCGCGGAGCCTCACCGCGGCGCTGCTCGCGCACCTCGGCCCCGACGATCGCGCGGCGCTCTGGGCCGGCGACGCGACCCTGCGCCCGGTGGGCGAAGGCGGCGGCGAGCTCGGGCCTGTCGACGCGGCGCGCAGGCGCGCGTGGCTCTCGGGGCTCGCGAGCGTCGAGCGCGGCGGCGCGACCGACCTCGGCGCCCTCCTCGCGGAGGCGGCCAGCCGGCTCGACACGAAGCGACGGGGCGCCGTGCTGTACATCGGCGACGGCCTGCCCTCGGTGGGCGAGCTCACCCCCAAGACGCTGCGCGACCGCATGGCGAGGCTCCCGCCCAGCACGCGCGTGTTCGCCGCGGGCGTGGGCAGCCGCGCCAACATGCCGCTGCTCGCGTCGATCGCGCGCGGCGCGCCGGTCGAGTCGGTCGGCGACGGCTACGGCGCCGCGCGGGCCGCGCTCCGGCTGCTCGAGGCCGCGCAGAGCCCGGCGTGGGTGGGCGCGTCGCTGGACCTCGCCGGCGTGGAGCGGGTGCTGCCGCGCGAGCTGCCGCCCGTGGGCGTCGACGAGAGCGTGCTCGTCGTCGGTCGGGTGGCGGGCAAGGCGCCGGGCTTCGTCGACCTGAAGAGCGGCGACGTGACGAGCCACAAGGCCCTCCGCGTGGTGGAGCTCGACGACGAAGGCGATCTCCGCCGGCGCTGGGGGCAGGGCCGCATGGAGGAGCTCTTGGCCGAGGGCGCGGGGCGCGCGTCGCTCGTGGACATCGGGCGGCGGTACAGCCTCGTCTCGCCCTACACGTCGCTCTACGTCCCCACGGCGCGCGAGGTCGAGCAGGGCGCGGACACCGGCGACTCGCTCGCCGAGGCGCGCGCGGCCGCGGTCGAGCGCCGCCGCTTCTGGCGCCCCTGGTCGCGCACGTGGAGGCTGGGCGACGACGCGCCGATGGAGGCCGCCCCGGCCTCGGTCGCCGACAACAAGGAAGGCGGCACGGGGACGCGGGCGAAAGGCGAAGAGGGGTCGATGGGCAACCCCGGCGCGGGCTCGAACCGCCGGTACGGCGTGCGCGGCCCCGCCGACTCGTCGGGCTCGGCGGACGACGAGCGGAAGCGGGCGCTGAAGGACTCGGCCGAGTTCGGCATGATCGGGCTCCTCGAGCCGTCGGCGCCGCCGTCGCCGCCCCGCGATGTCGAGTCTGCGCCCATGGCCGCCGCCACCGCGACGGCCGCCGCGCCTGCGCCCGCGCAGGAGAGCGCGAAGCAAGCGAGCGGCGCGATGTGGGGCATCAACGCCGACGCGCTCGGCGCGGGCGGCGCGGGCGAAGGCGGGGGCGGGCGAGGCGAGGGCATCGGCCTCGGGAACATCGGCACGATCGGCCACGGCGCCGGCACGGGCACGGGCCAGGGCTTCGGCAGCGGCGCGGGCAAGCTCGGGGGCGCGCACTCGACCACGACGCCGACGCTCCGCCAGGGCCCAACGCGCGTCGTGGGGCGACTCCCGCCCGAGGTGATCCAGCGGATCGTCCGCCAGAATTTTGGTCGCTTCCGGCTGTGTTACGAGAACGGCCTCCGGGCGAACCCGAGCCTCCACGGCACGGTGACGACCCACTTCATCATCGATCGCTCCGGCGCCGCGGCGACGCCGTCGCTGAGCTCCTCCGACCTCGGCGACGCGAACGTCGCGCAGTGCGTCGTGCGGTCGTTCGGGAACCTCTCGTTCCCCGCGCCGGAGGGAGGGGTCGTCTCCGTGACCTTCCCCATCTCGTTCGATGCCGGTGACGGAGCGCCGGCCGCGCCGCCCGCGGCGCCGCCCCCCGTCGCGGCCCAGCCGGCGAGGCCGCAGGCGGCCGTCTCGGTCTCGCTCGGGGTCATCGGGCACGCGCCGCGGCCGTGCGGCGCCGCCGCGGACCTCCCGCTCGCCGAGCGGCGCGTGCTCTGGAGCGAGCGCCTCTCCGCCCAGCGCACCCCGGACCGCGCCCTCGCGATCTACCGGAGGGCCCTCGAGGACTGCGAGGCGCCGACCTGGCGCGAGCGCACCACGCTTCTCTTGCTGATGGTCGAGCACCTCCCGTCGGTCACCGCGCGCGTCGCGCTCTGGCGGTCGCTCATCCTCACGCCCGCGGCCGACATCGTGTACCGCGCCGTCGTCGTGCGCGTGCAGACCGTGGCGGAGCTGCACGAGCTCCACAAGGCGCTCGGCCTCGAGTCGGTGGACCCCGACCTGCTCGCGAGCATGCTCGCCAAGGCCAAGACCCCCGCGGAGCGGCTCAGCGTGCTCCGCGCGGCGGCGACCAAGTGGCCCGACGACTTCGAGCTCGGCCTCCGCGTGCTCGACGCCCTCGAGGACGCAGGCGACGACGGCGGCGGTCGCGCGTGGGCGCGCCGCTTGCGCAGGAGAGCCGACGCCACCGCCCATGTATGGACGACCGTGGGGGAGTACTACCTGCGCCTCGCGGCGCGCGCGAGCGGCGCGGAGGCCGACCGCGATCGCGTGGAGGCGCGCCGCACGTTCGGCGAGCTCGTCGAGTTCTCGCCCGACGACCCCGCCGCGCGCCGCCGCCTCGGTGATCTGCTGCGAGCCCACGGGTGGTACGAGGAGGCCCTGCGGCAGTACCTCACGCTGCAGACCCTGACCCCGGACGACCCCGCGGTGCCGCTGCTCGTGGCCGCGGCGTCGCACGGCATCGGCCGCGTCGAGGAGGCCGTGGCGTGGGCCGAAAAGGCGGCCGCCGCCGGCTCGCCGGACGGCACGAGCCCGCTCTCGCGGGCCGCGCGGGCGACGGCGCTCTCGTTCCTCGCCGCAGCGCGCGACGAGGCGCTGCGCGCGGGCCGCAAGGACGACGCCGAGCGGCTCCTCGGGCGCACCCGGCGGCTGCTCGCGGCGGGCGAGGGAGGGCGCCCGGGGGCGGGCCAGGAGCACGGCGTGCGGGTGCTCGTGACGTGGGCGCACCCCGAGCTCCACCCGTCGCTGTGGACCACGGCGCTCGGCGCGCCGATGCCGTCGCCAGACAACTACCCGAGCTTCGGCGTCGCGGAGGCCAAGCTGGCGGCGGCGCCCGCGCAGGTCGAGCTCCGCCTCGAGCCCGAGGACGCCGCGAGGGCCGCGCGGCTCGGCCTCAAGGCCACCGTGACGGTCATCACCGGGGGCGGGACCCCCGCGGAGAAGATCACACGGCAAGACGTCACCTTCGGGACCGCGGCCGAGCCCGCCGCGAGGCTCGTGCTCTCCCTCGACGGCGCGACCCTCCGCGTCGAGCGCGCGCCGGCCGAGAAGGTCCGGGGAGGCGACCGATGAGGCGCATGGCGGGGCAGAAGATGCGGGCGCTCGCGGGCCTCGTCGTCCGGTACGAGGTCACCCTCACCGCGCTGGCGCTCGCCGCCGCGTGGAGCGGCGATCTCGGCTACTCCACACGCGTGCGCACCGTCGCGATCGGCCCCGTCCAGGCGACGGTCGGCGACCTGCGCGCGCTGCACGCGGAGGTCAAGGTGCGCGGCGCCGAGGTCCGAGGCAGCGCTCGCTTGCGCGACGGCGACGAGATCAAGACCGGGCCAGGCGGGCGCGCGCGGCTCCGCCTCGACGACGGCACGATCGTCATCGTCGACGGCGACGCGACCCTCACCATCAAGGGCGCGCGCCTCACGCTCGCGCGCGGTCGCGTGTTCGTCCAGGCCGGCGCGGCGGGCCGCACCGAGATCGCGATGCGCGACTCGCTCACGCGCGTGGTGTCGAGCGCGGCGGCCTTCGACGCGGGCGACCCGGCCGAGGCGCAGAGGCTCGCGAAGGCCTACTGCGCGCGCGGCGAGCTCGTGCTCACGGCGTCCGGCAAGTCCGCTCACGTGCAGAGCGGCGAGACCGTCACGGTCGGCGTGGGCGAGGCGAAGGTCGCGCCCGAGACCGCGTTCGACGACTGGACCGGCGGCCTCGCCGTGCCTTGGTCCGGGGAGCAGGCCACGGCGAGCGCCCTCGCGGAGCTGTGGGGCGGCGCGGGGGGCGTCGACCCTGGCGCCCCGCTCGTCGTGCGCTCGGCCAAGGTGGACGTGGGGATCGACGGCGAGGTCGCGCACACGCAGCTGCGCATGACCTATTTCAACGGCTCGGAGCGGCAGCTCGTCGCCGACGTTCGGATGGCGCTGCCGGAGGGGGCCATCGTCTCCAAGGTGGCGCGGACCGACGAGGGCGGCGCCGGCGAGCAGACCGCGACCCTGACCGTCGGGGCCCCCAACGCGAGCCACACGAGCCGGCTCGAGTGGGCGGGCGGCGGGTGGCTGCGGGGGACGCTCATGGGCGTGCCCGCGGGCCGCTCGGTCGAGCTCGCGGTCGACTACGTCGAGTGGCTCCCTCAGCGCGACGGCCACGCGACCTACCGCTTCCCCATGGCCAGCGACACGGAGGCCCCGATGGTGGGCGGGCTCGATCTCCGCGTCGTGTCGCACTCGCCCGCGCGCTGGCTCTCCGCCAGCACCGGCGCCGCCGTGGTGGGCGGCGCGATCGAGCTGCGCAGCGCCGACGTTCGCCCCACCGGCGACCTCGTCGTCGAGCTCTCCCCGGACGTCGTGAAGCCCGGCGTCGCGCGCGCGTACATCGCGCCGGGCGGGCGCGGCGAGGACCCGTACCTGCTCGTTCGCACCGAGGCGCCCGAGGCCACCGAGGCGGGCGTGACCCTGGCCCTCGTGGTCGACGCCTCCGCCAGCCTGGGCCCCTCGCTCCTCGAGATCGAGCGCGCGGCGGTGGACGCGCTCCTGGAGTCCCTCGGCCCCAAGGACTCGGTCGTGGTGCTGGTCGCGGATCAAGGCACGCGGCTCGTCGGTCCTGAGAAGCCGGAGGCCGTGACGCCCGAGCTGCGCGCCCGGATTCGCAAAGGCCTCGCGGACGTGCGCGCGGGCGGGGCGTCGAACCTCGGGCTCGCGCTCGAGCGCGCGGCCGATCTCTTGGACGCGGACGGTGAGCGCGCGGGCACCGGGATGGTCGTCTACTTGGGCGACGGGAGGCCCACGGTGGGCGAGTCGGACGCGCGCGAGCTCCGCAAGCGCCTCGCCAGGCGCGCCAGCGGGGCGCCCCGGCTCGGGGCGCTCGCCGTGGGGCAGGGCGCCGACCGCTGGCTGCTCGCCGAGGTCGTGGCCGGCGGCGGTCCCGTGTACGACGTCCTCGACCGGCCCGACGCGGCGCGCGCGAGCGCCGCGCTGGTCGCGGACGCGCTCGCGCCCACGCTG
>DAORJJ010000365.1:0-7006 GCA_035439005.1 Polyangiaceae bacterium
CCTCGTGGGTGATCACGAACGCGACGGCGGCGGCGAAGCCGGTGAAATTTGGCGCGTTTACGGGCGGCGGTCCGCGGGAAGTGGGCCGACTACCTCGATCTGCTGGACAAGGTCCTGGACGTTTTCCCGCCCGGAACCACGTTCGTCGGCGGGCACGGCCGAGACCGTAGTCGAGCGCAAAGCGCCGGGGAAGACGCGAGACGGCATGCGAAGGTTGCATACTCCACGGGATTCCGAGTACCCTTTCGCCCCAGAATGGCACAGAAGCGCGTGGTCCTCGTGGTGCGTGGTCGGGTTCAGGGCGTCTTCTTTCGCGCGGCGACGCAGCGAGAGGCCCGCCGCCTTGGCGTCACCGGCTGGGTGAAGAACCGCAACGACGGCACCGTCGAGGTGCTCGCCGAGGGCGAGGAAGACTCCATCAAGGAGTTTACGAGCTGGGCGAACCACGGCCCCTCGGCGGCGCGCGTCGACGCGGTCGACGTGCGCTGGCGCGGCTACACCGGCGAGTTCCCCGAGTTCAGCATCCTCGAGTGACGCCTTTTCTGGGCCGCGGCCCCGAGGCGCGGTACACGCAGGGGGAGGAATCGGGCGCACGACGCGCGCGTTCCTCCCGTCACCCATGAAGCACGCAGCCAACGCCCACCCGCGCTCCGGCAGGCCACGAGGTCTGCGCGCGGCCTCCTCGCTCGCCGCCCTGTGCCTCGCGCTCGCCGCGCCCGCCGCCGCCGAGCCCGCGAAGGGCGTCCCCGTGGCCTCCGCGACCGACGTCACGGCGGCAGACCCTGGGAGCGCCCTCTCGCTCGAGGAGGTCGCCCGCGTGATCGCCGCCGCGACCGACACCACCGGTGAGCCGCAGAAGCGCGCCCTCGAGGCCGTCGGCAAGCTCGGACAAGACGCGGTGCCCGGCCTCGGCAAGCGCCTCGCGGAGCTGCGCAAGGAGCGGCAGGGCGGCGTCTTCGCCGCCGTCAAGCTCGTGAAGGAGGCGAACGGCGGCCGCACCTCGACCGAGGGTGGCGACCTCGTCGACGCGCTGCTGCGCGTGCAGAAGAACGACGGCGCCGGGTACAAGGCCACGCTCGCCACGGCCCTCTGCCTGCGCGCGCTCGCGAAGATCGGCACGACGCCGGCGCTGCGCCTCGTCGTTCGGGTCGCGGCCGACCACGACGGCGCGCTCCGACCGGAGGTCACGCGGGTCGTGAAGGCCGCCGGCGACAAGGCGGTGCCCGCGCTCATCGAGCTGCGGCGCACCCCCGACACGTCGCTCCGCCGGTGGGCCAGCGCCACCCTGGAGAGCATGGGCAAGCGCGTCCCGGGCGACGCCGTGCAGACCCCGAACGGCGAGCTGCTCGCCGACGTGCTGCGCGCCTACGCGCAGGTGCGCGAGAACGACGCCATCCCGGTCATCATCTCCTTCGTCAACACCGACCGCGCCCTCGTGCGGCAGGCGGCCCGCGAGTCGGTGCTGGTCTTCGGGGCGGACGCCGTCTGGAAATTGCGTGAGGCTTACACGAACCTCACCGGCAAGCCCTCGGGCGAGGGGTGGGGCCCCGAGCAGACCGCGAAGGAGCTCTTCGCCGCCTACGACCGCTCTCGCCTCGAGGAGGTGTACGCGCTCCTCGACGACGGCCTCGCCAAGGAGAAGGACGGCAAGCGTGACGACGCGCTCGCGGCGTTCGACAAGGTCCTCGCGCGCCAGCCGATGCTCGATCGACGCGCCGAGATGGTGCCCGCGTACGCGGCGCGCGCGGCGGAGCTCGTCGAGAAGAACGACCTCGGCGGCGCGCTCGCCCTGTTCCGCAAGGCGGCGCGCCTCGAGGGCAAGGGCCCGCGGGCCGCGAAGCTCGAGGCCGAGGTCGCCTTCCTCGAGGGCAAGGAGCTCCAGGCCCGCGGCGTGGCCGACACCGAGCCGTTCCGCCGCGCGCTCGCCCTCGATCCCGGGCACCCGAAGGCGCGCGCCGAGCTCGACCGGCTGGAGGAGGCGCGCGAGCAGAAGGCCGACCACACGCGGCGGTACGCGGCGGCGGGGGCGCTCCTGGCGCTCGGCGTCGCCGCGATCTTCCTCTTCAGCGGCAAGCCACCTCGGCGGCGGGCCGCGGCCGAGAGCTAGCCGAAGTAGGCAACTCGCACCCAGGTTGCACGCATCGATTGGCTTCGTTCCCCGGCTCGACCCCGGCGCCCGACGAACAAGCGAACGTCACACCGACGAGGCCCACCAAGACGAGCGCCGAGATGCCACGGGAAGATGTAGCCGAGGGCGCGAGGCGCACCGCAGACCGCTCGTCGGCACGCAAAACCTGCACGGTCCCATAGCCCGCGGCCCCGGGCTCCTCTCGGCCATTTCGCGGTCTTGGGCGACGCGCGGAGGGCGGCAAGCGGCTTGCACCTGGTGCTGGATCATGACGAGCTCCCCTCGCCCGATCGTGCGGCTCCTCCTCGCCTCCGTGCTCGTATCCCTCCTCGGGGCCTGCGGCTCCGACGACGGCACCCCTGCGCCCACCCCCACCCCCAGCATGGGCGGGGCGGTGAACGACGATTGGGACGTGGCGCCGCCCTCGTGCACGGGGACGGTGACGGGAGGCACGTTCGCCGCTTCGGGCTTCTCGGTGACCATCGCCGATGGCGAGCTGAGCCGCTGCGCGAACGCGACGTCGCCGAAGGTCACGGGAGGGCCGCGCCCGACCGAGCTCGTGCTCCCGGCCAGCGAGACGGTGGTCACGGCAGGGAGCGAGTCCTTCCGCCTCGACCTCGGCGAACGTGGGTTCCACACGGCTACGCCGGGCGCGGTCGTCGTGAAGGTCCCCTTCGACGCGGCGCGCGTCCCCCAGGCGACGCGCTCGCCCCGCAACGTGTACTTGCGCCTCCACGACCCGAAGGACCACGCCGTCGTGCTCGTCACCGGCAAGCTCGAGGGAGACTCGGTCGTGGCCGAGCTCCGCGGTCTCCCGGCGTCCGTCGACGTCGTGGTCGTGCACAACCCTGCTCTCCGCGCGGTGGCCATCCCCGCGCCCAAGAAGGCGAAGGCGGCCGCGGGGCGCGTCACCCCGGAGACGTGGGGCGCCCATTCGTTCTGCGTCGTCTACGATCCGACCGAGCCCTCGGTCGTCGAGGCGACGAGCCTGGCCCTTCGTCTCAACGGACCGCCGAGCCTCGCCGACATCGAGACCGTCGCCAAGACCAAGATCGGCGCTCCGTCGGCGAAGGCCTCCCAGGAGTACGAGGCCACGGGCTTCCGCCAGCCCGACCTCGCGATCGGCGCGACCGAAGCCGAGCCCTGCGGCGGGACCGACCCACGCTTCTTCGTGCACTGGCTCAAGGAGGGAAACTTCTTCCGAGGCCTCGATCCCGCCGAGGTCGTCGCGCCGGACGGCAACCACTATGGGCGCATGTACATCGCGACGAAGTCCACGAGCTGGACGCTCGCGGAGAACCGCGCCACGGTCGACGAGGTCATCGCGCACGAGCTCTTTCACGCGGTGCAGGCCGGCTACGCCCTCATGGCCGGGCCGCTCGGCGGCTACAAAGAAGGCACCGCGACGACCTACGGGCGCTCCGTCGCGCTCGGAGCACGCGAGGCGCAGGTGAGGTCGCTCTCCCCCGCCGAGACGTTCATGCTCTCGCAGTACCTGATGATCTCCGTCCAGGGGAGCGCCCTCCCCTACTCGAACCAAGACTTCTTCGCGTACGTGGCGCGGGCGAAGAACGGCGGAGACCTGGGCTACCTCACGGGGACGTTCAACGCGCTCCACGACGCCATCGAGCGCGCCGCGGCGGGCCTCGCCACCGAAGAAGCCAAAGACGCCCTGCGCTGGTCGCCGCCGCGCACCACCCTGCTCCAAGCCATGGACGAGGCCTTCCGAAAGTACCTCGGGAGCGACCTCCGGAGCGAGTACGTCGAGTTCCTGCGCGAGCGCGCCGCCGACCATGGACCGAACGGGTTCTTCGGCCGCGAGGGTGAGCCTCAACAGGGCTTCGCCCGAGACCTCTTCGTCGTCGACGCCGATCCCGCCAAGAGCGCGCGCTTCGAGACCACCATCGATCCTCGCACGTGCACCGTGACGACCCCGGTCTTCGGCCTCGCGCGGGTCGCGCCCCTCGCTGCGCGCACCGTGCGCCTCGCCCCGACGGGGACGAGCGACGCGCCCGTCGCGATCCACGTGAAGGTCGATGGCGACGGCGCCGGCACCCGCTTCGGAGGCATCGCCACGCTCGCCGGCGCGACCCAGAAGCTCGAGAACGAGACCATCGTCGAGAACTTCGGGAAGACGAACGATCCCATCGATCTCGTGTTGGCGAACCTCGACTTCGAGGGGCGACGCGACCTCGCCGTGCGCGTCACTTGCGAGGCCATGGTCGACACGTCCGTGGCCCTCGCCCCCTTCACGTGGGACGTGGGCGACGGTCGGGCCTTCACGGTGAATGCCAACGTGAGCGGCCCCGGGATCAAGCTCAGCGCCCAGGAGGTTCGGCCGTCCCTCGCGAACGTCGCCGAGGTCGAGCTCGCCTCCAAGCTCCCCACGAGCCTCGGCGTGGCGCTCCGGGTCACGCCGCCGAGCACCAAGACCCAAGCCGGGACGACCACCACGTACAGCATCGTCGGCTACGCGTACCAAACGAAAGAACCCTCGCCCCAACCCAAGACGGACACGGGCGCGACCACGCGCTTCACCCTCGACGAGCGCACGACGAAGGACCTCGGGCCGGGCCTCCGGCTCTTCAGCGTCGACCTCGTCGTGAAGTACCGCATCACCTCGACCTACGTCGACGCCGAGGGCGCGACGCAGACGACGAGCTCCTCGCACGAGCTCACCGCGCTCACGGTCATCGCCTACGTGAACGTGCCCTAGCCATAGCTAGCAAGCGGTCGGATCGAACCGAGAGCGCATGCCCTCGAACAGCGAGAGGAACCCCCGGTCGAGGAGGGGGGTCTCGCGCGCCCACGTCGTCGGGCGGAACGGGAGCGCCGACTCGAACATGATCCAGAGCGAGCTGTCCGGGATGCGACGAGGCCCCTCGTGCTCCTCGTCGGGCTGCGAGAGCACGGCGTCGTACGAGCGTGTCCCTATCCCGTGCGAGGTGAGCAGCGGCGACACGAAGGTGCACCCCGGCGCGTAGCCCGACTCGACCGAGGCCGTGGAGACGACGCCGTTGATCTCCGACGCGGCGTTTCGGTGCATGAACGGAGGGCGAAAGCTGTGCTCGGCCACGTCCCAGCGGCCGCGGAAGACCACGAAGTCCACGACGGCTCGGCCGTGATCGTCGAGCGGCGCCGTCAGCACCGTGTGGATGGAGGGATCGACGTGGTCGAAGGTGACCGAGCCCATCGCGTTGAAGAACGTCAGGTCGTAGACGAACGGGCAGTGGACTCCGTGCCACGCGACGACGTCGAACGGCGAGTGCCCTTGTCTCGCCGCGTAGAGCTGGCCCCCGAGCTTGTGGACGGTCTCGAAGCCGTCGGGGCAGAGGCGGTCCTCCCACGAGGCGACCGGCGCGAGGAAGTGCCGCGCGTCCGCGAGGCCGTTCGACCCGATGGGGCCGCGCTCGGGGAGCCGCAGGCGAGGGCCGAACACCTCGAGCATCCACCCCCGCGCGTGCCCCTCGGGGAGCCCTATCGCGAACTTGAGCCCGCGGGGAATGACCAGGATCGAGCCCGGAGGGACGCGCAGGAAGCCGAGCTCGGTCCGGACCTCGAGCGTGCCGGTCTGGGGGACGACGAGCAGGTCGCCGTCGGCGCTCGAGAACGAGCGATCGACCATGTCGGCGTTGGCCGCGTAGAGGCTCACCGCGTAGCCCGGTCCGCGCGCGTCGCCGTCGCCGCCGAGCGTCACGAGCCCGTCGAGGAAGTCCACGCGCTCCGGCGACACCGGGAGCGGGAGCGGCGCCCAGCGCGTGCGGTTGGGCTCCACGTCGGTGCACGCGCCGCCGAAGCGGCCCGGGGGCAGGGCCCGATAGGGCTCGTGCGAGAAGGAGGGCCTTATGCGGTACATCCACACGCGCGACGCGAGGGCGCTCTTCACCGTGAACGGCGTCCCGTTGAGCAGCTCCGGATAGAGCCCGTAGGGCGCAGGGCGGGGTGTGTTCTGGAGGCGCGGGAGCGCGCCGGGCAGCGCCTCCGACTCGTGGGTGGACCCGAACCCGGGGTGGTGCTGGAGGGTCGCGGGCGCGCGCAGCTCACCCCGGGAGGGATCGCGCGGGGCGCCTCGTGACGGCCTCGTCGCGCTCGTCGCGCTCGCGAGGAGCTCGGCGAGCCTCGCGCGCTCGAGGGCGCGAGGGGAAGGGGGTGGCGCCGCGAGCACGGCGTCGAGGACCGCGTCGACCGCGCCCGAGTCTCCGGCGAAGCCGAGCTCGGCGAGGCTCCGCGGCACCCCGGTGTCGAGCGCGAGGCGCTCGAGCCCGTCGCACGGATCGAGCGCCCCGAGCGCTCGGGCGATCGCCGCCATGGCGGGCGGCGCCGACGAGGCCATCCAGCGCACCACGTGCGGCAGGAGCGCCGCGTGTGTGGGCGCGTGGGGGAGCCCGAAGCGGCCGCCGAGCACGTGGCACAGCTTGTGGTGAAGGCCCGTGCCCGCGTCCGCCAGCGCGCAGCCTGCGAGGTAGGCCCCCTCGAGCGCGTCGTCTCGCGCGTCGGCGTCGGAGGGCGCGCCCGCGAGCCGCCGCGCGCTCGACGCGAGGAGGCGGAGGGCCTCCTCCGCGACGAGCGGGGTCGCGCGATCGGTGGGCACCCACAGCGCCTCGACCGCGTGAGCGATGGCGTTCCAGAGGCTCGGCATCGTGACGTCGGTCGGCAGGTCCAGCGTCTGGGTCGGATCGTAGAGGACGAGCCGCGGGCGAGCGCGCTCGTCGCGACCGACCCGCTTCGCTCCGCCCTCGGACACCCCGTAGATGGGGGTGACCTCGGAGCCCGAGTACGTGGTGGGCACGGCGACGAGGCCGAGCCCTGGGCTCGCGACGCAGGTCGCCTTGGCGAGCCCGATCGCCGAGCCGCCGCCATAGGCGAGCAGGGGGTCGG
>DAORJJ010000366.1:0-6972 GCA_035439005.1 Polyangiaceae bacterium
CTCCTCCTCCGGCGCGAAGGCGCCGCGAGGGCCCGCGACGACGACCACCGCGCACTCCTTGAAGGGCTCGAGCGCGGCGAGCTTGGCGGCCTCCAAGGACACCACCTCGTAGTTGTCCTTCTCGAGCACCGACTTCAGGAAGAAGAGGCCCGCCGACGTCCCGTCTCCGAGCTCCGCTTCGCCGTGCCCCCGCGTGAAGCAGAGCCGCGTCGGCGCGCCGCCGATCACGCTCCGGATCGCGAGGGTGAGCGCCTGCTCCTCGCGCGGGCGCACCCGCCCGTCGTCCTTCTCGGAGGCCTCGTAGAAGTCGGTGGTGTCGAGAAACCAGCGCTTCTCGCCGCGGGCCACCACGACCACCGCGTCGGTCAGCACGTGCCCGTCCTCGGAGCGACCCGACTCGATCTTGAAGCGCCGGCGCACGTCCTCGAGGGCGAGCGGATCGTGATCGGGGTCGACGTATTTCACGTCGAGGTGGGTGGTCTCGGCGCCGTACGCGACGAGCAGCTGCGAGAGCGTGTGCCGGAGCGGCTCGGCCTGGCCGAGGAGGACCCAGATCTCCACCGTGTCGGGGAGGTCGTGGAGTGTGCGCTTGGTGGCGTCGGTGAGCGTGTAGCGGTGGGCCTCGGTCACGTCCCAGCGGGTGTAGTGACGTGCAGAATACATGTTGAGCAAGACGCCGAGCACGGCCGCGAAGACGAGGCCGGCGAGCTTGCTTATTTCGCCGAGCTTGAGCGGACGCGGGCGGGGCCGGGGGCGCGCGCTCACGCCCACCTCCACGCGTCGACGACCCGCACGGTGAAATAGAGCGGGACGACCGTGAGGGTCCCGTAGAACACGAGCCTCCGCGAGTCGATGATGCCGCTCGACAGCTCGCTCATCGCGGCCCACACCGAGACATGGGTGCACACCGCGTGCATCGCCGTGCCGGGGCGCGCCACGAACTCGCCGACGCCCAACACGAAGAGGGTCAAGATGACGAGCGCCGTGAGGACGAGCGCGAGAAACTGGCTCTTCGTCATCGCGCTCATGAGCAGGCCGAGCGAGAGGTAGGCGGCGCCGACGAGCAGCACGCCGAGGTAGGAGGAGAGCGCGACGTGGAGGTCGAGCACGCCGGTGCGCCTCAGGATCACGAGATAGAGCGCCGTCGGCGCCCACATGACCACGTACACCGTGAGCGCCCCTGCGTACTTGGCGAGCACGACGGCGGCGGTCGACACGGGCGCCGTGAGCAGGCCCTCGGCGGTGCCGCTGCGCCGCTCCTCCGCGAAGAGGCGCATCGTCATGGCCGGGACGAGGAGAAAGAGCACGAGGTAGAGCAGGACGGTGTTCCCGAAGAACGCCTGGAGCGGCGTCTCCGACGAGATCGCCTGGACCTGCGCGGCGAAGTGGTCGATGAGCAGGTAGAAGTGCATGCCCTGCACGAGCAGGAAGACGCACACGAGCACCCACGCGAGGGGCGTGACGAAGAAGGAGAAGAGCTCCCGCTTGTAGACCGGCCAGAAGCCCCTCACGACGGCGTCTCCCCGCTCGGCGGCTCGTCAGCCGGCGGCGCCTTGACGGCGGCGCGATCGCCGCCCGTGAGCTCCGCGAAGACGTCCTCGAGGCGCCCCGTGAGGGGCGCGAGCTCGTAGAGGCCGAGGCCGGCTTGCACGAGCGCGCGCGCCACAGCCTGGGCGGCGAGCCGAGTCTTGGCCTCGTCTTGCTTCGCCCACACGACCTCGATGCAGAGGGCGTCGAGCTCACGCGTGAACACCGGGTCGGACTCGAGCGCCGGCAGCTGGGCGCGCACGCCGGCGAGCGCGGCGCGCGCGGTCGCCTCGTCGCCGGACACGCGCACGCGGACGCCGCGCACCCCCCGCTCGGCCTTCAGCGCGGCGAGCGTGCCCTCGGCCACGAGGCGCCCGCGCGCGATCACGATGGCGCGCGCGCACGTCGCCTCGACCTCGCTGAGGATGTGGGTCGAGAGCAGCACCGTGTGCGAGCCGCCGAGCCCCGCGATGACGTCGCGGACGTCGCGGATCTGGTTCGGGTCGAGTCCGGCGGTCGGCTCGTCGAGGATGAGGAGCGGAGGGTCGGCGACGAGGGCGTCGGCGAGGCCCACGCGCTGGCGGTAGCCCTTCGAGAGGTGACCGATGACGACGTGCGCGACGTCGGTCACCCGCGTCTTGTCGAGCACGTCGTCGACGCGGGCGCGGCGACGCGCGCGCGGCACGCCCTTGAGCTCGGCGCGAAACGCGAGGTACTCGGCCACGCGCATCTCGGGGTACAGCGGCACGGTCTCGGGCATGTAGCCCACCTTGGACTTGGCCTCCTGGAGCTCGTCCTCGAGGTCGTGTCCGCACACGCGCACGCTGCCGCTGGTCGGCGCGAGGAAGCCCGCGAGCACGCGGAGGGTCGTGGTCTTCCCGGCGCCGTTTGGCCCCAAAAAACCAACAATTTCGCCCTTTTGTACCTGGAAGGAGAGATCGCGAACCGCCGCCCTGGCTCCGTAACGCTTCACCAGGTTCTCTACGACGATCATGTTGCGCGGACGTCCTCGCGTGGGGCGCGACCTCCGGGGTTATCCCACGATTTTTGATTTTCCGGAAACACGGGAGGAAAGTCCGCCCGTGCGAACCCGTGCCGCTCTCTTCCTCGCGCTGCTCGCCGCGGTCCTGCCGACCACCGCCTGCCGCCCGTCCGCCTCCGAGTCGAGCGCCGCTCCGAGCGCGCCGCCTCCGCGCGAGGCCGCGCCACCTCCACCGGTGACCATCCTGGGTCCCGGCCGCGCGGTGAGCGCGGCGGCGGCGGCGGTCCGCGACGAAGACGCGAGCGCCCCCACCTCCGTGACGAGCGACGCGGACGCGGGCGCCGCGCCGCCGCCCGGCATGCGGCTCGTGCCCGGCGGCGAGTTCACGATGGGGGCCGACTCCGGCGGCCAGGGTGACGAGCGGCCCGCGCACCGCGTGACGCTCGCGCCCTTCTGGCTCGACGTGACCGAGGTCACCCACGAGGCCTACGGAGAGTGCGTCGCTGCGGGCGCGTGCAGGCCTCCCGACCCGAAGATCCTCGCGCGGTTCGGCGGCGTGTTCGTGAGCCCGCGGCGGCCCGTCACGGGGATCTCGTGGGCCGACGCGCGGGCGTACTGCGCGTTCCGAGGCGGCCGCCTCCCGCGCGAGGCCGAGCTCGAGCGGGCCGTCCGCGGCGACGACGGCCGGCGCTTCCCGTGGGGAAACGAGCCACCGACGCACGAGCGCACGGTCTTCCAGACCAGCAAGACCGACGAGGTCGGAGCCCATCCGGCGGGCCGAGGGCCCTACGGCCACGACGACCTCGCGGGGAACGTGTGGGAGTGGATGGAGGATCTCTACGACCCGCTCGCGTACACGCGCCCGGGCGCGTCGCGGGGCGAGCCGGGCACCTGCGAGGAGATCCTGGAGGCACAGCGCAAGCTCCGCGCGGAGGGCAAGCAGGGCTTCACGGGCTCGAACCCGATCCCCACCGAGTGCGAGCGCTCCATCCGCGCGGGCGCCTACAACTACGACGCCGACGGCCTGCGGAGCACGAACCGCGTGCACCACCCGGGGAGCTTCCGGCTCCTCATGACCGGCGTCCGCTGCGCGCGCAGCGCCGGCTGACGCGTCAGCTGCGGATGCGCCAGTTGCCCACGATCGTGCGCCCGAGATCGTCGCACGTCGGGTCGGTCACGAGCAGCTCCGGGCGACCGCCGCGGCACACGACGATGGTGTTCTGGCGGAACACGCGACCGAAGGAGAGCGCCTCTTCTCGATCCATGCCGTGCACGAGCCACCCGGGCTCGCGCCACGTGCTGTCGGGGTCTTCCTCGTAGCCCACGCACGCCTCGACCCGGTAGCAGCCGAGGATGAGCAGATCGCGCAGCACCGCGTGCCGGCCCTCGTTCACCTTGCGCGGCAGGAGCATGCTGCGCGGGTTGAACGCGGTGAGCACCGTGAAAGGCCTCGTGAGCAGCTCGGGCAGCGTGGACGGGTCGGTCACGGCGTCGCCGTCGAGGGACGCGCGCAGCGGCCCGTTCACCGTGGGCAGCTCGTAGACCGTCGAGAGGTAGTGGCGCAGGAGGTTGTGGTCCATGGCGCTCTCGCTAGTACCGCGATTCTCTCGCGTCGAGGTGGGCGGGTTTGGGAGGAGCCCAAGAAAAAACGGGCGGCCGCGCCCGAGCCGGCTCGCCTCGCTAGCCGTCGAAGCGGTAGCCCACGCCCCGCACGGTGAGGAAATGCCGCGGGCTCGCCGCGTCGACCTCGAGCTTCTGGCGGAGCTGCTGGAGGAAGTTGTCGATGGTGCGCGGGGTGCCGTGGTGGTTCGGCCCCCACACGGTGCGGAAGATGTCGTCCCGCGACAGCGCCTTGCCGCGGTTCGCGACGAGGCACATGAGCACGTCGAACTCGGTCGCCGTGAGCTCGACGTGCTCGCCGCCGCGCTTGACCGAGCGGGCCGACACGTCGACCTCGACCGACGAGAAGCGCACGACGTCGGCGCGCGGCGCGCGCGCTCTGCGCCGCAGCGCCACCCGCACGCGCGCGAGCAGCTCCGCGAGGCTGAAGGGCTTCGCGACGTAGTCCTCGGCGCCGAGCTCGAGCCCGGTCACCTTGTCCATCTCGCCCGTGCGCGCGGAGAGCACGATGATGGGGACGACGATGCCCTCACGCCGCAGCTCGTGGATGACCTCGAACCCGTTCTTGCGAGGCATCATCACGTCGAGGATGACGAGATCGGGGGGCTCGGCGCGGATGAGCGTGAGGGCCTTCTCGCCGTCGTCGGCGGACGTGACGCGGTAGCCCTCGGCCTCGAGGTTGATGCGCAGCCCGAGGGCGATGCTCGGGTCGTCTTCCACGACCAGCACGTGCCGCCCCTCGAGGCCGTGGGGCCCTCGGCCGGCCTGATCGCCCTCCGGAATCGTTACCACGAGGCGAGCCTACCCCAACGGCGCGCGGGCCGCGGCGAAGTCGGCTCAGTCATCGACCACGAGCTCGGTGGGGAGGACGAACGTGAAGGTGGACCCCTTGTCTTTCACGCTGTCCACGGTGACGCGCGCGCCATGGGCCTTGGCGACGTGCGCCACGATCGCGAGGCCGAGGCCGCTGCCCTCGCGTGAGCGCGAGAGTCGATCGTCGATGCGGTAGAACTTCTGAAAGATGAGCTCGCGCTCGTGGCCAGGGATGCCCTCGCCGTTGTCCCCCACCTCGAACGCGACCTCTCCCGTCTTTCTACGATGCGCGGCGAGCCTCACCTGCGGCGGCTGACCACCGTACTTGAGGGCGTTCGAAAGGAGGTTGACGAGCACGTCGGTGAGCGCCGCCCGATCGACCCGCACCCGCGGGAGGTCGGGCGGGATGTCCACCGTGAACGTGTGCTCGCTCGCCGGCGCGCGGTACGGCGCGAACGCCTCCTCGACGTCGCGCACGAGGTCGGCGACCGACTCTTCCCGCAGCTGATAGACCTTGCGGCCGGCTTGCATGCGGCCAAAGTCGAGGAGGCGCTCGATGAGCGCCGTGAGCCGCTCGGTCTCGTGCTTGAGCTGGGCGACGCACTTGGCCTGCGTGACCGGATCGCCGGACGAGCGCTCGAGGGTCTCGGCGAAGAGGCGGATCGCCGTGAGCGGCGTGCGAAACTCGTGGCTCACCTTCGAGACGAAGTCGGCCTGGAGCTCGCTCAGGTTCGCCTCGCGCCGCACGTAGGCGAGCACGAGCACCATGCCGATCGCCATGACCGAGACGAAGCAGACCGTGAGCACGCCGAACAGGAAGTTGGTGCGGCCGTCCAAGAACATCGACAGGATGCCGAGGGCGAGGATGAGGACCGTCGGGATGACGAGCAGGTAGATGAGAAACTGGACGATGCGCCGGTAGCCGAGGCGCTGGAGGTTCTTCGTGCCCCGCTCGGCCCACGCCTGGGCGCTCTCGCGGGGGCCCCCCGCGGGTCGACTCGACTCTGACGCGCGCGCTGCCACACGCGGAATGTGCCACGTCCAGCGGGCCCGTGCCCCGAAACCAGGCCGCCGGACGGTGGGCAGACCTGCCGAACCTGGCGCGAACGTAAGGCAGCGTGTGGGGAGCTGCGATGAATGCTGCGCGCCCGCGGTGCCACCGAGCTTGACGAGGTTCGATGCTCACGACCGCCTTCACGTTCGTCACGCTCGTCGCGCGCCGCGCCCGGATCGCGCTGGCGCTGGCCTTGGTGCTCGGGCTCGCGGCGGTGTCGTCGTCCGCCGAGGCCTACTGCCGCTCGACCACCTGCCGGAGCGGCGCGACGGCGGCGGACGAGGCGTGCCAGTCGCTCGAGGGCGGGGTCATGTGCGACTCGGGCGCCGCGTTCGTGCTCCCGCTCTGGTGGGGCACCGGGTGCGTCGGGTACTCGCTCGACGCGGCCGCGAGCGCGCGGGTCGACTACGCCGACGCGCTCGCCGCGGCGCAGGGCGCGTTCGCGGCCTGGACCGACCACGCGTGCGGCGGTCGCCCGGTCGACATCGACGCGCGCGACCTCGCCGCCACGACGGGCGGCGCGGTCGAGTACCGGCTTAGCGGCCCCAACACGAACACGATCGTCTTCCGCGACGACGCCTGGCCTCACGCGGGCGCATCGGGCGCGCGCTCGGGCGAGCTGGCGCTGACGACGGTGACGTTCGCGGCGGCGACGGGGCAGATCCTCGACGCGGACATCGAGATCAACACGGCCGAGTACGACATTCGGCTGGGCGAGGCGGCGGCGCCGGGCGAAGGCGCCTACGACCTCCAGGCGGTGCTGACGCACGAGGCGGGACACTTCCTGGGGCTCGGGCACTCCGCCGATCGCGAGGCGCTCATGTTCCCCCGCACCGGCACGGCCGACGTGGCGCGCCGCGCGCTCGGCGCGGACGACGGCCAGGCGCTCTGCGCGGCGTACCCTCCGCGGGACGGCAGCGCCACGGCGCGAGCGAGCCTCGGCGCCGCTGGACGCGTCGGCGGAGCGTGCCGGCCG
>DAORJJ010000367.1:0-6971 GCA_035439005.1 Polyangiaceae bacterium
GCCCGGTTGTTGGGGACGCGGTATTTCAGCACGAGAGCGGCGAGACCCTGCGCGACTGCGTCGTGGGCTATCGCACGTTCGGCGCGCTCGACGCCGCGCGCTCCAACGTGATCGTGTGGCCCACGTGGTTTACCGGGCGCTCGGCGGCCGTGGGCGCGTTCGCGCGCGACAAGCTGATCGACACCGGAAAATACCACCTCATCGTCGTCGACGCGCTGGCGGATGGGGTGTCCAGCTCGCCTTCGAACAGCCCCTCTCAGGCGCGGCTCGCCTATCCGAAGATAGGTATACGCGACATGGTGGAGAGCCAGCGCCGTCTGCTGGTCGAGCACCTGGGGCTTCGGCACGTACGGGCGGTGGCGGGCATCTCGATGGGGGGGATGTTGGCGTTCCAGTGGGCGGTGTCGCACCCCGACTTCATGGACGCCATCGTCCCCATCGTGGGGAGTCCGCGGCTCACCTCGCACGATCTGCTGTTGTGGAGCGCGGAGCTCCACGCGCTCGAGGCCGACGTGGCCTACGCGCAGGGGAACTACCAGGGCGCGCCCATCCTGCGCGCGGTGCTCGACATCCACCAGCTCGCGCTCACGACCCCGGGCTACCGGTCACGCGAGACGAGCCGCGAGCGCTTCCCCGCGTGGCTCGCGGAGGCCGAGGCCGACCCCGGGTTCGACTGGAACGACTGGCGGCGCCAGCTCGAGGCCATGCTCGCGCACGACGTGTCGGCGCCGTTCGGGGGCTCGATGGACGCGGCGGCCACGCGCGTGCGCGCGCGCGCCCTCGTCGTCGTGGCGGAGCACGACCACGCGGTGAACCCCGCGCCGGCGCTCGAGCTCGCGGGCAAGCTCGGCGCGGCGACCTTCGTGCTGAAGAGCCCCTGCGCGCACCTCGCTCCGGGCTGCGAGGAGAGCGCGGCGCTCCGCGGGGCGATCGACGCGTTCCTCTCGGCGCGGTAGCCGCGTCCAGCCAGGAGCGCTCACCGTAGAAAACGCGGCGGCCCCAGGAGCGTGAGCGGCCCGCGCGCGAACCGCTCCGCGTAGGCCGCGATCCGCTCCTTCTGCGCGTCGCTCAAGAACACGATCCCGCCGCCGCGGCTGTAGCTCATGAGGTTGTCCTGCTCGGTCGTGTGGGCGTTGCCGAAGAAGTGGCCGAGCTCGTGCGCGAGCACCGAGGGCTTCGCGATCGCGGAGAGCGCGATGTACCGCCGCCGCGTCACGGTGTGGGTCCAGCACACGCCCATGCGGGGGCGGTTCACGCCGGGCGGCTCGTCGACGTCGCGCAGCGACGCCACCACGAACACGTGGATGAGGCGGGGCTGGCCGGGCGCGTCGGCGATCGCGTCGCCCAGCGCGTCGCGATCGGCGCGGGTCTCGAGCGCCTCCTGCGCGACGGGGCCGCGCCGCCGCTCGGTCCACCGGAAGTGCACGCCCACCCCGGGCGCGAGCGCGCCGAAGAGGGCCTCGGCCGCGGCGATCTGCGCGTCGATCCACGCGTCGTCGCGCACGGGCGCGCCGCCCGGCTCGGCGACGTGGACGGCGAGGCCGAACGTGCGCTCCTCGGCCCGCGCCGGCGAGGTCGCGAGCGCGACCGCCGCGACCGCCGCGCACGCGAGCGCCGCCCCTGGCCGGTGGTGTGCGCGCGACATGCCGAGAGCCTACCCGGGACGGGCCGCCGGTTCGAGCCGCGCGCCGCGAGCGATCAGCACTTGTTCGCCCGCGCGCTTGGCACTATTTCGTGCAGGGCTCCATGCCGTCCCTTCGAAAGAGCAACTTCGCGCGCCTCGACGGCGAGGTCTTCGACGTGCTCGTGATCGGCGGCGGCATCAACGGCGCCGTGGCGGCCTCGTGCCTCACCGTGCGCGGGGCCGAGGTGGCGTTCATCGACCGCGGCGACTTCGCGGGCTTCACGAGCCAGCAGTCGTCGAACCTCGCCTGGGGCGGCATCAAATACATGGAGACGTTCGAGTTTGGGCTCGTGCTCAAGCTCTGCGCCTCGCGAAACCAGCTCATCCGCGCCTACCCCTCCACGGTGCAGGAGATCCGCTTCTACACGACCCACGCGAAGGGCTTCCGCCACGGCCTGTGGAAGCTCGTCGCCGGCACGTGGCTCTACTGGCTCATCGGGCGCTTCTTCACGAAGACCCCGCGGCTGCTCTCCCGCGAGCGCATCGCCGCGGAGGAGCCCATCGTGAACCTCGAGGGCACCGACGGCGGCTTCGAGTACTCCGACGCGTACCTGCACGACAACGACGCGCGCTTCGTTTGGAACTTCGTGCGCACGGCGCTGGACCACGGCTGCGCCGCCGCGAACTACGTCGAGGCCCTTGGCAGCGAGCGCGTCGGCGACGTGTGGGAGACCCGCGTGCGCGACGTGCACACCGGCGCCGAGAAGCTCGTGCGCTCGCGCGTGGTGGTGAACGCGTGCGGTCCGTTCGTCGACGAGGTGAACGCGAAGAACGGCGTCACGACCGGGCACCGGCACGTGTTCTCGAAGGGCATCCACCTCATCGTGCGCAAGCTCACGGAGGGCGGGCGCGTGCTCACCTTCTTCGCCGACGACGGGCGCCTCTTCTTCGTCATCCCCATGGGGGTGCGCACGTGCATCGGCACGACCGACACGCGCGTCACCTCGCCGCACGCCCACGTGACGCCGGAGGACCGCGCGTTCGTGCTCTCGAACATCAACAAGCGGCTGAACCTGCCCGAGCCGCTCACCGAGTCCGACATCGTCGCGGAGCGCTGCGGCGTGCGGCCGCTGGTGGTCGAGAGCTCCGGCGGCGACACCACCGACTGGCTCCAGCTCTCGCGCAAGCACGCGATCGAGATCGACCAGGCCAAGCGGCACATCTCGATCTACGGCGGCAAGCTGACCGACTGCCTGAACGTGGGCGAGGAGATCGCGGCGGCGTGCCAGGGGCTGGGCGTCACGCTGCGCTACCCGCGGCACGTCTGGTACGGCGAGCCGCGCGGCGAGGTGCGCGACACCTTCTTCCACCAGGCCGACCTGATGGAGCTCGACGAGCTCACGTCGCCCTCGTCGTCGGAGAAGCTGACGACGCGCCTCTGGCGTCGCTACGGGGCCGCCGCGCTCCCCATGCTGGAGGACATCCGCCGCGATCCGCGCATGGCCGAGGTGCTCATCGAGAACGCCGAGTACCTGCGCTGCGAGATCGAGCACGCCGCGCGGCGCGAGATGATCGTGCGCCTCGAGGACTTCCTGCGGCGCCGGTCGAAGATCTCGCTCGTCGTCACGCACGAGGCGCTCCGCGAGGCCGCCGGGCTGAGGGAGGCGTGCGAGATCCTCTTCGGCGCCGCCGCGAAGGAGCGCCTCGAGGAGTACTTCGCGAGCGTCGACGCCACGCGGGCGCGCGAGGCGGCGGAGGACGCCGGCGCGGGCGCGGCGACCGCCTAAGGTCAAGTGGGTTGACCAGTGGCCTCCGTTGCGGCGCGGGGCGCGATCGCGCATCGTGGGGCATGCGCAGGATCGGCCGTCGCCCGTTTCTCCTCTCGAGCCTCGTCCTCGCGGCGTGCGGGGGCTCCATCGCGGCCGCGCCCGACGCCTCGACCGGCGACGCCGCGCCGCCCACGCCGCCGCCGCCCACGCCGTCCCCGAGCTTCCCGCCGCCGAACGGCTTCGACGCGGCGCCGCCGCCGCCGCCCCAAGAATGCGCCGACCGAAACCCCGCGGCCGGGCTCGCCGCCCTCACCGGCTTCGGCCAGGCCACGCCCACGCTCCCGCGCCTCTACTCGTTCACCACGAAGGCGCAGGCCGACGGGCTCCGGCGCGGCGATCCGCTGTTCTCCAAGACCACCACCGACTCGGGCCACCGCGGCTACCTGTTCAACGTGCTCGAGGCGCGCGCGAAGACGGGCGACGAGGTGGCCAGCCTGCTCGCGGGGCCGAGGTTCGAGGCCGGGCGCTTCGCGTGGCCCTTCCTCGCCGGCACGCGCGTGTCGCCCGAGCGCTACGGCGACGAGATCCTCGCCTTCACGTTCAAGCCCGACGCCCTGTTCGTGACCGTGTCGGCCAAGCGGGCGGACTACCGCTTCTACGACGCGCGCGGCGCGAGCGTGCCGTACGCCACGGGCCTGGCCGCGCCCGACCGGCTCGCGGCGTTCCTCTTCCTGAACGACCAGATGGCCGTCGTCGACACGTTCGGCAACCCGGTGCGCTGCGGCGGCACGATCGACGTGGGGCTCGTGTACCGCGAGTTCTACCTCGGGAACCTCGGCATGATCGCCGAGTGGAGCCTGGGCACGCAGGCCATCGTCGATCGCGTGACGGCCGAGGTGAGCGATCTGCGCTCGCTCGCCCGCGATCTCGACTGCTCGGGCGGCGCCCTCGGGCCGAGCTGCGACGCGGTGCTGCAGAAGTGGACCCGCATCGGCAGCACCCGCGCCGACAAGCTCCTCGCGTCGATGGCCTTCGCCACGCCCTTCGGCCGGAGCGGCCTGCTCCCGCCCGATCTCACGCGGCTCGCCGACGACCTCGACAAGCTCCGCTTCACCCCCAGCCCGTTCGTCGTCACGCCGTGAGCGCGCCGGCGTGAGGACGCTCACGAAGGACGAGGCGCTCGCGGCGCTCGCCGAGGGGCGCACCACGCTGCCCGCGCGCTTCAGCGGGTGCGTGATGTGCGCCCTCGCGGCCCGCGCGCTCACCCCGGGCCTCTTCGTGCGCGAGAGCGAGCACGCGGTGTGCGTGCTCGACGCGTACGCCGCGCGCCCCCTCCACCTGCTCGTGGTCGCGAAGCGGCACCTGACGACGCTCCGCGAGGTGCCGTGGGAGGTGCACGCCGATCTCTCCCGCCTCGCGTGGGAGGGCGCGCGGGCGCTCGAGGCCCGGGGCGCCAAGCGCGTGTATATTGCACAGCTCGGCTCGCCGGTGGATCTGCCCACGAGCTACGCGCACGCGCACGTCCACGTGGTGCCGGTGGACGAGGTCGACGAGCGCGCGCGCCCGGCGGCGGTGTTCTCGTGGTCGAGCGGCGTGGTCGTGTACGAGCCGGGCGAGGGCGAGGCGCTGGCGGCGGAGCTCGGGCGCGGCCTCGGGGGCTGAGCGGCCGTCGAGCGGTCGAGGGCGACCCGCGGTATTCTGGCGCGGATGGGGGTCCTCGTTCGCTTCGAGTCGCGGGGGATGTTGCTCCAGCGCGAGGACTTCCCCGCCGCGCTGAGGTCGCTGAAGAAGGTCGCGCGGGGAGCCCCCGAGCTCTTCCGCGATCGCGCCGCGGTGATGGTGGCCGCCGACCTGCCGGCCGCGCTGGAGGCGAGCGACCTGGCCGGGACGCTCGACTCACACGGCGATCTGGTCGCCTTGAGCTACGCGGGCGACAAGCTGCCCCCCGGCGCGCCCGACGACTTCCCGCTGCCGCTCGTGGTCCCGTGGAAGAAGCTGCTGCGCGCGGCGGCGTTCGAGCAGCACCTGGAGGGCGCGGCGTGTGCGCTCCGCGCCACCATCGACCGAGGCGTGGTCCGCTCGCAGGAGGTGCCAGTGAAGGTCCGTCGCTTCGTGCAGCTCGGGCCGGTCCCCGTCGTCCCGCTCGGAGAGAGCGCGGAGATCCGCCTCCGCTATGTGTCGGACGTCGAGGGCGACGACGTCGCCGTCGCGGTCAAGGCGAGCGACGCCTTCGAGCCGATCGCCGTCGCGCTGGCGTCGACACGCATGCGCCCGGGCGACGAGACCACGCTCACCGTGCGCGCGCTCGCGGATCGGCAGCTCTACTTCGACGACGTGATCGCCGCGCCCCTCTACGGCGACGCCGAGCGCGTCACCGTGCGTGGCCACGCGTCGCTCCGGCTCGGCGTGCCTGAAGACCTCGCGCGGGCCCACGAGCTGGAGGCCTGCGAGCACGACCCGGGCGTGGGCGTCTACCTCGGCGCGAACAAGTCCGCGGCCGCGCTCGAGGACGCGCGCCGGTACTGCCGTCGCTTCGCGCGCGAGCCTGGCGCGGCCTTCCTCGACCGGGTGGCCGAGGGCCGGGACCTTCCCGAGGCGCTGCGCGCGGCCGGCTTCGCGCCCGCCGTCGACGCGGCGGGGGACCTCCGAGCGCTCGCGTTCGTGGCCAGCCGCCTCCCGGGGCACGAGCGCTTCGTCGTGGGCCTCCTCCGGTCGTTCGCCGGCCTCACCGGCGCGCGCGGGGCCCGCCTTCGGCTCGCCTTCGACATGACCCCGCGGTGGTGGACGACGCTCCTCTTCGACCCGGGTCGCCTGCGTCGCGCCCACGAGCCGCGGAGCGCGTGAGCCGGCCGAGCCGCGCGCGCTCCGACGAGCCTTGCGGGGGCGCCGCGGCAGGCCTAAGGTGACCGGGTACCCAAAAAAAGGGGGCGATCGGTTTCGACGGAGATGACGACTTCCTAGCTGCGTGCCGTGGGTCTCGTGAACCACGTAAATCCTCATGGGGACGTTAATTGCGAACGACAACGCAATCGCTCTCGCCGCCTAAAAAACGGTAGAGCCGTCCGACCCGAAGCCCGTCAGAGCTTCGGCTAGGGCGTCATCGATCTGACTAGCCAAAGCCCGGGTTGCCGGGGCCTACGGCGAAGACAAACAGGCAGATAATCTCGGAGAAAGGCTGCTGGCCGTCGCGCTCCGGGGTGAAATTAAACGACCAGATACGCACGTAGAGGCAGCAAGCGCGTGATTTTCGGACCCGGGTTCGATTCCCGGCGCCTCCACCCTGTTCGCGGCGCTTACGCGCCGCTCCCCACGCTTGGTCATCGCCCCCCCTGGACTGCGCAAGGCCTCCGTCCAGGGGTGGTCGATTCCCGGCGCCTCCACCCTGTTCGCGGCGCTTACGCGCCGCTCCCCACGCTTGGTCATCGCCCCCCCTGGACTGCGCAAGGCCTCCGTCCAGGGGTGGTCGATTCCCGGCGCCTCCACCCTTGCGGGACCTCGGGAAAGCCGGGCTCCCGTTGTTTTTTCGCTCTTTCTCGAAAGTCGGGCAGGGTTTCGAGCGCCTCCCCGGCGCCGAGCCC
>DAORJJ010000368.1:0-6944 GCA_035439005.1 Polyangiaceae bacterium
CTGGAAAACGCTCCGCGCGCTCCTCGGATCGCGCCTCGGCGGGCCGGGCGCGGACAACGACGGGCCTCGGTCCGTAAATCAACAGGCTGCTAGCGGTTGCTGCCGCCGCAGGTCATGCAGCGCTTGCCGTTCGAGCAATAGAGGTCGAGCTGATCGAACGAGGCGATCGCGTTCGAGGCGCGCACGGTCTTGCAGAGGGTGTCCTCGCGCTCGGTGTCGCCGCGCGCGATCGTGGTCATGAGCTCGTAGATGGGCGGGGACTGGGGCCTGTCTTTGGTCTTGAACGCGCACACCGCGGTGAGCTTCTCCTTGCCGGGGCAAGGGGACTTCGCGCAGTAGGCCTCGAGCGCGCTGGCCGCACGCTGCGCGGGCTCCGCGGCGTACTCGGGATCGCGCGCGCACGCTGCGCGGGCCTTCTGTTTCGCGTCGTCGGTCGCGTCGGGCGAGCCCTTGCACGCGGCGGTGAAGGCGGCGAGAGCGGCGAGAGCGGCGAGCGCGGGCGCGGTGTGCGGGTGGAGCCTCATGTCCCCGGAGGTTACCTCAAGCGAAGCACGGGCGAATGGCGGGATGAAGCGATCCACCGCCGGGCCTGCCGCGTTAGGCTCGCATCGTGGGAAGACACACTCTCCGCCGGGGCTCCGCGCTCGCGCTCCTGCTCGGGGGCGTCGGGCTGCTCGGCTGCCCCAAGAGCGAGCCGCCCGCGCCGGTCGACGCGTCCATGGAGAGCGGCGCCGCGAGCGGGGTCGAGGCCGGCGGAGGCGAAGGCGTGGACGCGGGCGCCGCGGCGACGGACGAGGAGGTGAAGCCCGTCTATCCGCTCGACGCGGGCGCGCCCGAGCCGCTCGCCGTGCGCCTGTGCGAGGCGATGAGCGCGCGCCAGGAGGCGCGCCGCGCCGAGTGCTGCAAGACGCAGCCGGGCATCGTGCTCACGAGCGAGTGCGTGCGCATGGTGAGCGCCGCGCTGCGCGCGAAGGCGGTGCGGGTGGAGCCCGCCGCGGTGGACGCGTGCGTGGCCGCGATCGACGCGGGGCTCGCCGGGTGCGAGTGGGTGGGGCCCTTTCCGCCAGGGCCGCCCGAGGCCTGCCAGGGCCTCTTCCATGGCCTCGTGCCCGCCGGTGCGCGCTGCCGCTCGTCGCTCGAGTGCGAGCGCGATCTGCGCTGCCACGGCGCCGGCCCCACGACGCCCGGCAAGTGCGGCCCGGGCAAGGCCGACGGCGAGGCGTGCGGGTCGTCCACCGACGCCCTCGCGAGCTACGCGCGGCAGTCGACCCTGGACACGCAGCACCCCGAGTGCGCGAAGGCCTGCGTGGCGCACCGCTGCTCGGCGCCCCTCGCCGACGGCGCGGCGTGCGTGCTGAGCGCGAGCTGCGCGCCCGGTAGCCAGTGCGCGCAGAAGAGCTGCCAGCGGCGCGCGCCCTCGAAGCTCGGCGAGGCGTGCCCCGGCGGCGTGTGCGAGGCGGGGAGCGAGTGTCTGCGTGGCAAGTGCGCCGCCAAGCGGCCCGCAGGCGCCCCGTGCGAGGCCGATTTCGAGTGCCGCGGCGGGTGCGTGAAGGCCAAGGGGCAGCGCGTCGGCACGTGCGGGATGCGCTGCGATCTCCGCTGAAGCGCGCGACGTCACCCCGCGGCGACGCGCGCGACGAACCAGACGAGCCCGGCGACCGTGACGACCACGGAGAGCGACTGGGTGACGCGCGGCGCGGTGTGCCGACGGCTCACGAGGAGGACGAGCGGCACCATCACGCAGAGCGCGGCGACCTGCGCGAGCTCGACGCCGACGTTGAAGCCGACGAGCGCGAGCGGGAGGCGCGCGCGAGGGAGCTCGATCTCGCGCAGCGCGCCGGCGAAGCCAAACCCGTGCACGAGGCCGAACGGGAACGTGATGCGCCAGCGCCGGCGCGCGTCCTTCACGAGCAGGTTCTCCACGCCCACGTACGCGATCGAGAGGGCGATCGCGGGCTCGACGAACCTCGGGCTCGGGGCCCACACGCCGAGCGTCGCGAGCCCGAGGGTCAGCGAGTGGGCCACGGTGAACGCGGTGACCACGCCCAGCAGCTCCCGGGGCCGGCTCCGCACGAGCACGAGGCCGAAGAGGAAGACGAGGTGGTCGTAGCCCGTGAGAATGTGCTCCACCCCGAGGCGCGAGAAGCCGGCGAACGTGGCCGGGGGCGCGTGCTCGGACGCCCTCGGGGTCGAGCCTGTCGCGGGGGAGGCGCTCGCCACCTCGAGCGTGTCGTGCCCACCGAAGAGGATGTCCTCGCGCGCCGCGCCGCCGAGCTCGCGGGCGATGTGACGGTGTCCCCGGGCGAGCTCGTCGAAGAGGCCGAAGCGCACGAGGTAGCTGGGCCCCGCGGTGGGGCACACGAACCGCCCGTCGAGCGCCACGCCGTCTTGCTCGGTGAGGGTGAGCGACTCCAGACCGCCGGAGCAAGGCGCCCCGCCGCGCGAGACGGTGAGGTGCGCGAACGACGGCCGCGCCGCGTCGAGCCCCTGCGTGAGCTCTGGCTGCGTGAGGGCGCCGTCGTGGTCGGCGTCGAGCGAGGGGACGAGCGAGAGCAGCTCGCCGCGCGCGAGGACGACCCGCGCGGCGAGGACGCGGGGACCGCCGTCGGTCTCGAGCTCGCGGTACTCGCCGGTCGACATGCCGACGGCGTGCGCCGCCGCGCCGCGCGCGAGCAGCAGCGAGATCACGGCGACGAGGAGCCCGAGGGCGCGGGCCCAGCGCGCCGGGCCCCGCGGTCCGCGGCGGCTCACGGCTTCTTCGCGGCGAGCAGTCGCTCGGCCTCGGCCCGGCTCGCGCGGTCGAGCGACGCGTTGGCCAGCGCCGCGCGGAGGAGCGCCTCGGCGGCCTTCTTTTCCCCCGCCGCGAGCCGGATCGCGCCCTCGTGGAAGACCATCCGTGGCTCCGGCGTGCCGAGTCGGCGCGCCTTCGTGATCGAGGCCTTCGCCTCCTTCACCTTGCCGGCGCGCAGCAGCGCGAACGCGCGCGCGTCCTCGGTGAGCACGTCCTTGCGGCGCGTGTACTCCTCCTCGACCAGCGCGAGCGCGCGCTCGGGCTTCTCACCCCGCGACGACAGGAAGAGCGAATACGTGCGCGGGTCGACCTTCGGCCCCTCGCGCTCGAGGCGCGCGTAGGACTCGGCCGCGCCGGCGTCGTCGCCCGCGAGCGCCTTCGCGTCGGCCAAGAGCCACGTGGTCTCGACGAGCGGGCTCTGCTCGTGGGCCTTGCCGAGCGCGTCGACCGCGCGCTTGCCTTGGTTGCGCACGAGGGCGATGCGGCCGCGCAGCGCGAGCGCGGGCGGGTAATCGCGCAGCCACTCGAGGGTCATGTCGACCCCCGCGTCCGCGCCGTCGAGATCGCCCTCGTGAAAGAAGATGGTCGCGGCCTGGGTGAGCACCCACGCGCGCGGCTCCGGATCGTGGCGATCGCGCCCAGCGTCGATCGCCGCCCGGATGGCCTCCTTCGCGCCCTTCGCGTCGCCGCGGAGCCACGAGAGGTACGAGGCGCGCGCGTAGCTGGCCAGGTTCGGCTTGAGCGCCATCATCGCCTGCGTGTGCCGGAGGCAGTCGTCGTACAGGCCGAGCTCGAGCTCGGCGTCGGCGAGGTTGCCGAACGCCATGGGGTCGTCGGGAGACTTGCGGACCACGCTCTCCGCGAGCTGGCGCGCCGCCTCGAACTCGTGGTTGTTCAGGAGCACGAGCCCCTCGAGGTCCTTCGCGAGGCGGCTGTCCGGGTCGGTCTTCTTGACGATCTGAGCGCACGCCCGCGCGTTCAAATAGAAGCCCGGATCGGCGCTCTCCCGCGCCTTGCGGACCCACGCGCGGCCGAGCACGATCCACGCGTCGTTGTTGTCGGGGGTCTTCTGCGCGCGCGCCTGCGCCGCGTCGATCGCGCGGTCTGCGCCGCCCCCGCCGACGGTCTTCTGGAGCGCGAGGCGGTGCTCGGGCGACGCGGGCTTCGCCTCGGGCGCCTCGGCGCTGGGCGCCGCGTCCGAGGGCGCTGGCGCGGCGCTCGCGGCGGCTGGCTGAGGGGGAGGTGACGGGCTGTCGCACCCCACAAACGCGAGCGCGGCGCTCACCAGGAGCGCCGCTTCGCGGGGGCCGAGGCCTCTTCGGGTTCGCGAGTCCTTCATGCGCCTACACTACGCGCCAGGGACTCTGCAGGATCCGCCAAACCGTCGCGCGGCGCGCGCTGGAGGGGCGGCCCCGATCGCCTTACGGCGCGGGCTTGCCGTGGCCTTCCGAGAAGCCCTCCCACGGCAGCGGGAGGTAAGGGAAGGTCGTGAGGTAGTTCTTGTCGTTCGAGTTCACGCCGTCGCTGACGGGCAGCGTGCCCTTCGCGAGCAGCACCGACAGGAGCACGTCGGTGACGTCGGCGCCCTCCTTGTTGGGCGCGGGGCCTGGGATGGGGCGCCCGTTGGGGAAGGCCGAGTCGAGCCCGAGGTCGACGCGGAGCACGTCGCCGGTGGACGACAGCGGGATCGAGTGCGCGCCCGCCGTGGGGAAGTTCGTGAGGTTGATGGTGTCGATGACGTCGAGGCGGTTCGACTTCAGGGCGTCGACGGTCGCCTGCGGCACGCCGAGCGCGCCGTAGATGCCGACCGCCTCGGCGTCGCGCACGATGACCGGGTTCAGGAAGTACGCGCCGAAGTTGGGCACGTCGTTCGCGGGCTTGCTGCGGTTGTAGCGGTCCTTGTCTTGGAGGCCGATGAGGGCCTCGTTCACCAGCGGGAGGCCGAGCCGCGACACCTGGATCCACGGGCCCCAGAAGTCGGACTTCCCGTTGCGGCGAAGGAAGGTGTACTGCCGCCGGCTCGCCGAGGCCCACACGCCGAGCGTGTTGTCGTTGGAGGCGCCGGCCGCCGGCGGGAGATCGTCCTTCGTGAGGAGGGCCGTCGGGATCTCGAGCGCGATGGCGTGGCAGTTGAAGCCTGCGAGGTTGTCGCGGGCGGTGCCCGTGAGCACGTTCGCGAGGTCGAAGATGCGGCCGATGTCGACGTAGAAGCCGTCGTCGCGCGGGCCGGCCCACACGCGGCCGTCGGGGCCGAGGTCCTTGATGAACGTCGCGGCGAACGCGTCGTCGTACTTGCCCGGCGCGGGGATCTTGTAGGCGACGGCGCTGGTGCGCGGGCCCGCGTTCACCGGCGCGACGGGGATGCCCTTGGCGATTTGCACGCGCCGGCCGCCCGAGACGATCTTGCTGAGGGTGTAGGTCTGCGTGCGACCGGAGAGCTGCGAGAAGAACTCTTTTCCGCCGCCGAGGGGCTTCGTGAGGTCGGCCGCGTCGACCCTGGGGTAGGCGTTGGAGTCGAACTGGATTTGATACGTGACCGCGTCCGACAGGCCCGCCGCGCCGCGCGTGATGTGGATTTCGTAGAGCACGTCGTCCGAGAACTCGTGGTAGTTCGGCCCGCCCGACGGCTCTTCGAGGGGGTTGTACGCGACGACGACGTTGAGCTTGTCGTGCGTTCCGGGGGTCACCCAGGCCCAGACGTCGGTGTTGTCGGCGGCGGGGTCGAACCCGATGGCGGGCGCTTCCCGGTGGCTGGAGGCCGAGGCGAGCGCCGTGACCGTCGTGAGGGCGAGTCCGCACGCCGAGGCGAGGAGTGTGTGACGAAATTTCATTTGGGAGGCTCCGAGATACTGAGTCAGGATTCGTTGGAGGCGCGCCGGACTATCCGTGGCGCGCGGGCCCTCAGCGGAGGACGTAGACCGTGCCGGTGCCGTTCGCGCGGCTGTCCGCCCAGGCGTAGACGCTGAGCGTCTTGGCGCGATGGAGCCCGGCGGACTCGCTGAAGCCGCCGATCGTGTCGGTGAAGTTCGTGGTGGAGGCGTCGGCGAGCTTGATGCGCACGACCACGTCCGTCTGCTTGTTGGGATCGATGCCCGAGAGGAAGAGCGCCGAGTCGTCGAGGTTCGCCGCGAGTCCGGCGGGGTGTCCCACCGCGAAGCCGGCCTTCACGACCACGGCCTGCCCGCCCTCGACCTTGAACACGGCGGCGCCCGCCGCGGTCTGCGCGAACGCGTCGACGAAGTACACGACGCCGCTCTTCGTGACCGTGATGCCCGAGGGCTCGCGGAGCGGATCGCCCGCCGTGAGCGTGACGGGCTCGCCCCCGGCCAGCGGGGCCTTGAACACGCCCGCGCGGCCCTCGAATTTGCCTGTATAATACACCGAATCGCCGGCGACCTCGATGCCGCGCGGGCTCTTGCCGCCCGATCCCGCGAGGACCGAGGGGATCCCGCCGCCGACGGGCATCGTCAGCACCGCGCCGTTCTCGTCGCCGCCGGCCGTGACCTCGGCGTTGCCGTCGGCGATGTAGAGCGTCTTGCCGTCCTCGCTGATGGCGATGCTGAACGGCGCGGAGAGCGGCGCGCCCTCGTGGAGCACGCGCGGGGTGCCGCCACCCGCGGGGCTGACGAACACCGCGGGGATGTCGAGCGCCGTGAGGGCCGTGAAGTAGACGTTCTCGCCCTTGGGGTCCGGCGTCGCGTCGAAGGGCGCGTGGAACGAGGCGTCGTTCGCCGCGGGCTTGATGGTCGTGAAATCCGCGCCCGGAGTAGGCGGGGGCGCGTCCGGGACGGGCCCGCCATCGGGTGGCGGGGTGACGGTGCCGCCGGGCGGGTCGTCGGACCCACACGCGGCGGCCAAGGTGCCGCTGGCGAGCGCGAGCGCCACGGCGACGGGGCGGAGCGAGCTTCTGTTCATGTTCTGGGTTCCCTCTTCCAAGGGCGGCTACGCGCCTGGCTCGCGATCGGATTTCCGCGAGGGGAACTTTGTCTTGCGGTGCGCGCAGTTGGCGCACGGAGCGACCGCTCGCGCTAGCGCCCGACGAAGCGGGCCTCGCGGCGCTCGAGGAACGAGAGCACCCCCTCTTGGGCGTCCGCCGTGGCGAAGAGGGGCCTCGGCATGTCCATGAGCGCGCCGAGCTCGGCGTCGCGGATTT
>DAORJJ010000369.1:0-6940 GCA_035439005.1 Polyangiaceae bacterium
GAGGGGCTCGGGCCCGACCTCGCCCCGGAGGCCGCGAGCGCCCGCGCGCTGGTCCCGCTGCTCACGACGCGCGTGGACGCCGCCCTCCTCGCGCGCCTCCCCCGCCTCGAGCTCGTCGCCTCCGTGTCCGTAGGCGTCGACCACATCGACCTCGACGCGTGCCGCGCGCGCGGCGTCGCGGTCACGAACACGCCAGACGTGCTCACGGAGGCCACCGCCGACCTCGCGTTCGCCCTGCTGCTCGCGGCCGCGCGGCGCGTCGGCGAGGCGGAGCGCGCCCTCCGGAGCGGCGGCTTTCCCCCGTGGAGCCCGGGGTTCATGTTGGGCAAGCGCGTCGCGGGCGCGACCCTCGGGATCGTCGGCTTCGGGCGCATCGGGCGCGCGGTGGCGAGGCGCGCCGCGGGCTTCGGGATGCGTGTACTCTGCACCTCTCGCGGCGACGTCGCGGCCGAGCCCTCCGCCGAGCGTGTGCCGCTGGGCGAGCTGCTCGCGCGCGCCGACTTCGTCTCGCTCCACGTGCCCCTGTCGGCCGCGACCCGGCACCTGCTCGGCCGCGAGGAGCTCGCGCGCATGAAGCCGGGCGCGGTCCTCGTCAACACGTCGCGCGGCGCCGTGGTCGACGAGGCGGCCCTCGTGGAGGCCCTCGCGCGCGGGCCGCTGTTCGCCGCCGGGCTCGACGTGTACGAGCACGAGCCGGCCGTGCACCCGGGCCTGCTCGGCCTCGAGAACGTGGTCCTCCTGCCCCACATCGGGAGCGCCGAGGCCGAGACCCGCCGGGCGATGGCGATGCTCGCGGCCGACAACGTGGTCGCGCTCCTCGAGGGGCGCCCGCTGCTCACCCCCGTGTAGACTGCACCGATACGCGCGGGCCTGGGCGCGGCCTACGCGGGCGGGCGCTTCGCGAAGGGCTCGGCGAACCCCGTGTCGTACTCGCCGCTCGCGAACTCGGGCGACGCGAGCACGCGCCGCACGAAGGCCATGTTGGTCACCGTAGGGGTGATGTGGACCCCCGCGAGGAGCGCGTCGAGCCTCGCGATCGCCTGCGCGCGGGTCTCGCCCCACGCGCAGAGCTTGGCGATCATGGGGTCGTAGAACGGGGTGACCGTGTTGCCCGCGACGACGCCCGACTCCACGCGGAGCTCGCGCGTGAGCACCTCGCCCTCCGGCGTCCACGCGAGCTCGTCGATCGGGCCGGGCTTGGGCGCGAAGCCCTTGCCCGGATCCTCGCAGCAGATGCGCGCCTCGATCCCGTGGCCGACCCGCGGCAGCTGCGACCAGTCCGGGAGGCGCTCCCCCGCCGCGACGCGGAGCTGCCACTCCACGAGGTCGAGGCCGGTGACCAGCTCGGTGACCGGGTGCTCGACTTGAAGGCGCGCGTTGACCTCGAGGAAGTAGAGCTCGCCGGCCTCGTCGGCGATGAACTCGCACGTGCCCGCGCCCACGTAGCCCACCTTCCGCACAACGCGGAGCGCCGCCTCGTAGAGCGCGGCGCGCCTCGCCTCGCCGGCCGCGCCCTCGAAGAAGGCCGCGGGCGACGGGGTCTCCTCGATGATCTTCTGGTGGCGGCGCTGCACGCTGCACTCGCGCTCGCCGAGGGCGTACGCGGCCCCGTGCGCGTCGCAGAACACCTGCACCTCGATGTGCCGCGGCTTGCCGACGTAGCGCTCGATGTACACGCGGGCGTCGGCGAACGACGCGCGCCCGCGGTCCGAGCAGCTCTTCAGGGCGCGCTCCATCCCGGCGGGATCGCGCACGATCTGCATGCCGATCCCGCCGCCGCCGCCGACGGCCTTCACGATGACCGGGTAGCCCACGCGCTCGGCCACCGCGGTGGCCTCGTCGAGCGCCTCGGCGGAGTCGAGCGCGAGCGGCGCGTCGGTGCCCGGGACGGGCGTGGTGCCGGCCGACACGGCGACGTGGCGCGCCTTCATCTTGTCGCCGAAGGCGTCGAGCACCTCCGGGGGAGGACCCACGAACACGGCGCCGCGCTCGGCCACGGCGCGGGCGAAGCGGCTGTTTTCGCTCAGGAATCCGTAGCCCGGGTGGACCGCGGTGGCGCCCGTGCGTGCGATCGCGTCGAGCACCGCGTCGACGTTGAGGTACGAGTCCTTCGCGGGCGCGGGGCCGAGGAGCACGGCCTCGTCGGCGTCGCGGACGTGCGGCGCTTGGGCGTCGACCTCGGAGTACACGGCGACCGTACGGATGCCGAGGCGCTTGCAGGTGCGGATGACGCGGCGGGCGATCTCGCCGCGGTTCGCGACGAGCACTTTGGCGAAGGGCATGCCTCTTCATGCGACGAACGCGGCGCTCCTCGCAAACACAAAGCGCACGAAGCGGTCGAGCTCTACCGCTAGAAGTGTCCGAAGGCGCCCGCGCCCGCCACGCCCGGCGCGAGCATGGGCGCGAGGCTGAGCTCGAAGTCCGAGCTGGGCTTGCGCGTCGGGCTCTCGGGCCTGCGGAGCGGCACGCTGTTGGGGTCGGGTCGGTCGAACGCGAAGAGCAGCACGCCGACCGAGAGCGCTGCCACGCCGCCGAGCGCCGAGACCGTGCCCGCGGCGCGGTACGTGTCACGGTTGGCCACGGCCGCGTTGTACTGGTCGAGGCCTGCGGGCTGGAGCTTCCCCTCGAGGCGCTGCGCCTCGCGGTTCTGCGCGCGCGACTGCTCGCCGAGCGCGATTCCGTAAAAGACGCCCGAGGCGACCAGGCTCGCGACCCCCGCGCCGCCGATGACGTAGGAGGCGACGCGCTGGGTCGAGACCTCGAGGGGCGCCCGGACCACCATGGGCTTGCCGCGCACCACGGTCACGTCCTTGGTCACGAGGCGCCGGCCGTTCCGCACGAGCACGGCGGTGTGCGCTCCCGGCGCCAGCGGCACGCCCGCCACCGGCAGCGGCGTGCGGCCCATGAACGCGCCGTCGACGTAGATGTCCGTGCCGGGCGCGGTGTCGAAGGCGACGCCCACCGGGCGCTCGACCAGCTTGAGGAGCAGCGACCGCCTCGTGCCCTCCGGCACGAGCACGTTGGTGCTGGACGGGATGAAGCCATCGAGGCGGACCTCCACCCGATGCTGGCCGGGGGAGACCGGCCCCTCGAAGGGCAGCTCGCCCGCGCTCCGCCCGTCGACGTACACGCGCGCGCCGGCGCTGGTGTTGTCGTCGGTGGCGATGGAGAGCGTCGTGGAGGCCTTCGCCGCCGCGGCCGGCGCAGGCCCGCCCCCAAAGTCGGGCGTCTGCGCCAGCCTCTCGAGCTCGCCTATCGCGTCGACGGCGTCCGCGCTCCGAGGCGGGTTCGGGAGCGCGTAGTACTCCCGAAAGTGGGCGAGCGACCGCTGGAGCAGCGCGCGGTCCTTCGCGCCCACGCAGTGCCGCCGCTCGGCCTGGGCGAGCGAGAACAGGATCTCGGGTCGCGGCACCAGCTTGTAGGCGCGCTCGAACGCGGTGACCGCGAGCCCGAACTTGCCGGTGGCGTAGGCCTGCGCGCCGATGCCGAACTCGACCTTCGCTTGCTCGATGGTGGCGGCGGAGGCGGCTTGCGCGCGCGCGTCGGTGGCCGGGAGGGCCGCGGTCGACGTGAGCGTGAGGAGCAGCCCGGCGCGGGCGAGGCGGGCCGAGAGAGAGCGCTTCATGGTCAACCCCCGTCCTTGGCGGTCTTCCGCTCGCCGGCGTAGAGCTTCAGCACGCCGCCGCCGAGGACCGCGAGGTCGTCGAGGCCGTCGCCGTCGAAGTCGCCTATCTCGAGGGCGCGCCCGTTCGGGTCCTCGAGGGGCGCGTCGGCGCCGGCGACGCGCTCGAGCGTCCCGTTCGATAGCGTGTAGAATACAACTTTCTCGGCCTCGAGCACGCCGAGGGCCGCGCGGCCGTCCGGCAACCTCGCCCGGGCGAACGAGCGGCCACGCATCCCCTCCGGGGACACCCGCGTGAAGCCGCCCGCGCCATCGCCGCGCAGCACGACCATGACGCCCGGATAGAGGGAGTACGCGCTGAGCGGGTCCCCCTTCACGCGGACACGACCGCCGTCGGAGAACACGAGATCGTCGTTCCCGTCGCCGTCGACGTCGAGGAGGGAGAGCTTCTCGGCGGGCGACAGGCTGTCCTTCTGACGGTCGGCGCAGAGGTCGACGTCGTAGGCGACCGGCGGCGTGAGATCGGTGAGCGAGAGCTTCCGAGAGAGGCGGCCGTCGGTGCCCGTGGGCGGGACGGTCCCGCCGAGAATGCGCAACCTCGCGCCCGCCGCGCCGACGGCGACCACCGTCGGCGTCGTGCCCACCCGCGCGGCGACGAGCGCAAGCGGCGCGAGCGGCGTGTAGGGCGTGTCGTTCGAGTCGTAGAGGTTGTCCAAGATTCGCCCCGGGGTGAGGATGTCGGGCTGAACCTCCACGGCGGCGCGGCCCGCTTCGCCGCACTGCTCGTTCTCTCGCGGGACCTTGAGGCGCACAGTGTCGAGCTTGCCGTTGCCGTACAGGTCGGCGAAGGCGACACCACGGCCTCCGACGCTCCCGTTGCGGTTGGTGCTCTCTGCGGAGCGCCCCGACAACGCGACCAACCCGCGGCCCTGAGCCGCGTAGACCGCGTACAGCGTGGCCTCGGCGCTGCTGCGACGCTCCTGGATCCCGAGGACGTCGAGATCGGGCAGCGACAGATCGGGGCACGGCCCGCCCGGCACGCATGGGCGACGCAGGTTCACCAGCGTCAGCCCGGCGCGCTTGCCGACGCGCACGGTCTCGTGCTCCGCGCCGCCGAAGAGCACGTAGACCGACGACGCCGACTGCGACGCGCCCGCGTCGGGGCCGTTCCTCCCCAGCTTGCCGCCGATGCGGGTGTCGTCGGACTTGGTCGTGTACGCCACGTCGAGCATGCGGTCTCCGTCGAAGTAGCCGGAGACGATCGTGTCCACGGGCTCCGGCGTCGGGACACTGAGAGGCCGGATCTCTCCGGTCGCGCCCCGCAGCACCGTGAGATCCGACTGGCCGACGGTCGCGAGGACGGCGTCGTCGCGGCCGTCGCCGTCGAAATCGCCGACCTCCATCTGGGTCCACCGCGAGCCGCCGCGATCGTAGGCCTGCGCCCACGTCGGATCGCCGCCCGCGTCGCCTCGCTGCGAGAAGAGGACGCGGTTGCCGTAGACGAAGTCGGCGACCCCGTCGCCGTTCAATTCGGCGAGCCCCACGAGCCGATCGGGAGGGTCGGTGCACGCGGACGCGGGCAGCGGGGCCGGCGCGACCTCGAACGTGTCGAGGCCCGACGGGGCGGCCTTTGCGAGAGCCTTGCCCGTGACGATCATAGGGCACAACGGCTTGCTGCCCAGGGCCGGGCCCGTGACCTGCCCGATCACGATGTCGGTGAGGCCGTCGCCGTCGACGTCGCCGACCGCCACGCCGTCCACCGATTCGGGCATGACGATGCGGGGCCGACGCCGTGCGATGGGCTCCTGTGACTCGGCGTCGAGGATGTAAACGACCCCCTTCGGGGCCTCCTTGAAATAGACGAGCGCGTTGCTGCAGGAGGTCTTCGCTTCACCCAGCCCCCAGGGCCGAGTCGAGAGGCAGAGGGCGCGGCCCGCCGGCGCCGTGACCGTCGTGAGCTGCGCCGCGTTCCCCTCGAGCTCGCCCAGCAGCTTCGGGGTCTCGTTCCCGCCTAGCCGGCTCGTCACCACCCGTAGACGCCCGGTATCGACCACCACAGCCCCGTACGTGATGTTCCCGCGCGACGAGCCGGTCTTCGGGTCGGGCGGGCCCGGGATAGGCACGATGTTGCTCGCGGTCGGCAGCGTCACGAGCGGGAGCAGCTCGGGGAGGAAGGGCTCTTCCTCGCTCCCGCGGAGCAGGCCGATGCCCGCGTTCGTGGCGAAGCCGAGATCCGACAACGGAAAGCGCCGGCTCTGCGCCTCCACGCCGAGCGCCTTGTCGCTCAGCGCGGCGGGGAACACGTGAGGCGGCCCCATGGGCGTCGGGATGCGGACACGCGCGCGCTCGCGCATGCCCTCGCTGAAGAAGTACCCGGTCACCGTGGACGTGCCGTCGAGATCGCTCGGCTGCGACAGCAGGAGGTCGGCGCGGCCGTCGCCGTCGAAGTCCCCCTTCGCGAGGCGCACCGCGCCCGTCTCGAGCCGCAGCTTCCGCGAGAACGTGCCGCCCGCGCGCCGGCAGATGCCCTCGTTCAGATCGCAGCCCCAGGTCGGGGGGCACGCGGCCGAGGTGTCGCACGTGTAGTGGCACGCGTTGAGATCGCCCGCGCGGACACACGCGCCACCGGCGCGCGCGGCTACGCCCTCGGGCTCGTCGCAGTCCTCCGCGCCCTCGATCACGCCGTTGCCGCACACCCCCGGCTCGGCGCTCTCGAGCGTGGCGCACGCCGTGGCGACCGCGACCGCTGCACCCAACCCCACGAGCCACGCAATACGCCTGTTCATCCCGAGAGAGCTCCAAGAAGAAAAGAAGGTTGACTACTTGCCAAAGTCGGGCTGCGAGAGATCTTTCGAGATGGGCGCGGGCTTGGGCTTGGGGGCTGCCTGCGGCGTGGCCTTGGGTGCGGGCCCCGCCGCGCGCTCGAGCTTCGCCTCGACCTTGCCGTCCTCGGTGGGCACGAACGCGCCGATGAAGGGCTTGTACCCGGGGGCAGCCACCGAGAGCACGAGCGGCGCCTGCCCGCGCGGGACGGCGTGCGGCCCCGGCCCCACGCCGACCTTCTTGTCGCCGACCGAGACCACGGCGTCGAGCGTGGCGCCCTCGACCGTGAGCGACACCGTGGTCGACGCGGGCGCGGCCGTGGTCACCGTCGCCGACGACGCAGCGGGCGCGGGGGTGTCCACCGGCGCGGCCGTCGTCGCGGCGGCGGGGCGTCGCTCCTCGGCGGTCGCCGTCGAGCGCCCCTTCACGACCACGACGCCGAGCGCCCCGAGGAGCACGGCGACGAGCGCGACGCCCGCGAGCACGAGCGGCGGG
>DAORJJ010000370.1:0-6504 GCA_035439005.1 Polyangiaceae bacterium
ACTTCAGGCCGACGATGCCCTTCCAGAACAGGCCGCGGATGCCGTTGTGGCCGGCGCTGTTGGGGTGGATGCAGTCCTTGTAGAACCAGTTGGACTCGGCCGGCTGGTTCACGTCGTGGCCCTTGTAGAGGGCCTTCAGGTCGAGGAGGGCGACGCCGGGGTACTTGGCCGCCTCGGTGGTCATCGCGGTGTTCCACTCGACCAGCGCGGGCTCGGTGGCCTGGCCCTCGGGCCAGAGCTGGAAGGTGCCGGTGCACTTGCGGTCCTCCGGGGTAAACCGGAAGCGGCCCGTGCCGTCGCTCGGGTCGAAGATGTTCGTGATGAGCACGTCGACCTTCACGCCCGGGCCGAAGCGATCGGGCTTCGTGAGCTCGCCCATCGCCGCGCCGAAGCCCTTCACGTACGCCTCGACGTCGGCCTTCGCCTTCGCGGTGTCGCCGAAGAGCACGTTGGTGAGGCCGGCGAGCACGTCGTTGCCGCCGATGGACCCGACGACCAGCACCGGGCCCTCGAGCGTCGCCGGGAGGCTCTTCACTTGGTCGAAGAGGATCGAGGCCTTGCCGTCGGTCTTCTGGGTGGCGATGGCGCCGCCCTTCGACACCTTGACGACCTTGGTGGCGTCGAGCTTCCAGCAGGTGGTGAGGTCGAAGCCCTTCCAGTCGGCGTATTTGGCGTCGTCGTTCTGCACGAGCAGCGTGCGGTAGAACGGCTCCTGCTGCTCGCGGGTCTCGCCGCTGCCGATGTCGGAGATCGAGTCGCCGACCACGACCACGGTCTTGTGGACCGCGGCGGGGCAGACCTTGGTGGGCGCGACGGGCCCCGCCTCGCCGGCGTCAGGGTCGGGCGCGGAGGCGTCGACCCCCGCGTCGGCGGTCGTGGTGGCCGTGCTGCTGCACGCGGAGAGGGAGAGACCAACGCAGAGCGCGCCGAGGGCGCCAAGGGCAAGACGCATGGACATGGGGGACCTCTTTCGAGCAGGTCTAGCGCGAAAGCGCGCGCCGGGGTACCCGAGCGTGCGTCGTCGCTCAACGTCCGCGACGGCTCAGCTCGGGGCGCGTCCTGCCCTCACGAACCCACTCCGCGCGGCCACGTCCGGGCGCGAGAGCGATGGGAGTGTGTCGACGCGCCACCAGGCGTCACGCGGCGCGAGAGCCTTCACCCGAGGCGCGACGCTCGGCTTCGAGGCCCGCGAGGAGCTCGGCGACGGCGGCTTGGCAACGCGCCCGGGCGTCCTCGACCCGAGCCGCCTCGTCGCCCTCTTGGATGGGCTGGATGGGCGCGCCGATGCGAACGCGAATGCGGGGGCTCACGCCAATGGGCACGGTGATCTTGCCCCGCGGCAGCACCCCGTAGGTGCCATCCAGAGCCACGGGCACCACGGGCGCTCCGGCCCGAACCGCGGCCAGAAATCCCCCGGTCTTGAAGGGCTTCAGCGTTCCGTCGGTCGAGCGTGTGCCCTCGGGGAAGATGAGCAGCGCCTTCCCGCGGCGCAGCACGTCGACGAAGCGTGAGATCACCTCGGCGGCGGCCTGCGGGCCGCGCTTGCGCTCGACGGGGACGTGCCCCGCGAGGCGCAGGTGCCACCCCAGGAAGGGAATGGCGAGGAGCTCACGCTTGGCGGCCCACTTGAAGTCTCCAGGCAGCCCGGCGCCTAGCGCGAGGATGTCCATGTGGCTCTGGTGGTTCGAGCAATAGACGAAGGGGCCGTCGGTCGGCACGTGCTCCTGGCCGTCCACCTCGACGCCGATCCGAAGCCACCGCGCGTTCTCGATCGACCACCGGCGCATGGCCCACACGCTCGCGCGATGGTCCCGCGTGAAGGGGCCGAGGGTCAGCGAGATCGTCCCGTACACCACCGTGCGAATCGAGAATGGCACGTACTGGACCAGGAAGTTCAGGAGCTCGCGCACAGCATGCTTTAGAGTCTCGCTCGCCGCCTGTCAGCTCTCGTGGTCGTCCCGCGAGGAGCACCCGGCGTTTCCGGCCGATTTCGCGTCGACCGGGCGCACGCGGTCACGCAGCCCCGGTGGAGCTCGGCGCCGTGATGCTCGGCGGCACGGTCGGCGCGGTGGTCGCGTCGAAGAGCACGCGCTCCGCCGGGTAGCGCGAATGAGCCTGGCGGGTACTCGCGCAGGCGTCCTCGTGCGACGGTTCAGTTCGGGGCGCGCGCCCCCGCCACGAGCCGCTCCTGCGCCTCCACCTCGGGGCCGGCGCCCGCCGCCCGGACGAGCTCGCGCGACGCGTCGAGCGGCACGCCCAGCGCGAGCAGCACGCAGATGGCCAGCGTGCCCGTGCGGCCCACGCCGGCGGCGCAGTGAACCAGCACGTTCTCGCCGGAGCGGAGACGGCTCGCCGTGCTCTGCGCGACCGCCCAGAACGCCGCCGTGTCGGCCGGAGCGCCCAGGTCGTCGATCGGCAGGTGGTCCCACTCGAGCGAGGGCACGCGGGCGCGCTCGGCCAGCGTGAGGGCGTCGATCGCGGCCGCGTACTCGGGCGACTTTCGTGCGAGCTCGTCCGTCGGGGCGAGGCACACCACGCAGGTGATCTCGCGCTCGCGGAGCGCCGCGATGGCGACCGCGAGCGGCTCGCGGCGACCGGGCATGCTGTGGAGGTAGAGGCGCCCCTGGATCGGGGCGGGGAGAGCGACGCTGCGAAACATCCTGGGACCAACCTTTCGACGGCGGAGCCAACCCCGCGGACCTCACGCTGCCACTGGGCACGGTCCTATTCGCGCTACTGGTCGCGCGGTCAGTGTGCGCGCGGCGGAGGTGTGGCCAGGGGGTTGCCGGGCGGTGGCCGGGCGGTGGCGGGGCGGGCCGAGGCGCTTGGGCCCGCAGGCGCCGAGGCGTGCCCGCGGGGGAGGCTCGCGTGAGCCGATCCGCTTGATGAGCGCGCTGACACTGAAGACCGAAGGCGGTTTCTCCCTGACAGGCGAGTTCGTCGAGCTCACCCCGTTCTCCCGCATCGTGCACATCGAGCGCATGCACCTGCCCGAGACCACGCCCGACAACCACATCGTCACGACGTTCGAGGCCGAGGGCGGTGGCACCCTCATGACGATGCGCATGACGCTGCCCACCGCCGAGGCCCGCGCGGCCATGCTCGCGACCGGAATGGAGCACGGCATGGAGGCGAGCTACGCGCGCCTCGAGTTGCTCGACGACTCGGGCGCCCCCTAAGTCAGCGGTCATCGCCACCCCTCGCGAGCGCGACGCGGTTCGCGAGCTTTCCGGTCGCCGGGGCGTGGGCCACTATGCTCGCGCCATGACCCCAGCCCCGACGACGGACGACGACGAAGAGGGCGAGGCCGGCGTACCATTTGGGCGCTTGCTCTCGCTCGCGCGGCCCGAGTGGAAGAGCCTCGCGCTCGCGTGCGTGTTCCTCGCGATCGGGAGCGTCGGGACACTCGCCTATCCGCAGGCGCTCCGGCTCATCCTCGACGAAGCGCTTGGCCACAAAGATCCCACGGTCATCGATCGCGCGGCGCTCCTCATGATCGGAGTGCTCGTGGTGCAGGCCGGAGCGAGCTCCATGCGCTACCGGCTCTTCACCGTGACCGGCGAGCGTATCGTCGCGAGGCTCCGTGTCGACGTGTATCAGGCCATCCTGAAGCAAGAGCTCGCCTTCTTCGACGGGCGCTCCACGGGTGAGCTCACGAGCCGTCTCGCGTCGGACACGACGATCCTCCAGAACACCGTCAGCGTGAACGTGTCGATGGCCCTCCGGAGCATCGCGACCATGATCGGCGGCGTGGGGGCGCTCGTGTGGACCTCGCCGCGACTCGCGGCGGTCATGCTTGCGATCGTGCCTCCCGTGGCCATCGGCGCCGTGGCCTACGGACGCCGCGTGCGCGCTGTCTCTCGCGAAGTTCAGGACGCGCTCGCGACCTCCACCCAGGTCGCGGAGGAGAGCATCTCGGGGCTCCGCACCGTGCGGTCGTTCGCCGCGGAGGAGCTCGAGGCCAGGCGCTACGCCGGCGCGGTGTCGCGCTCGTTCGACATCGCGAAGCGTCGCGCCACCATGGGCGCGGGGTTCGACTTCGTGGTCTCGATCGCCGGGTTCGCCGTGGCCACTGCGGTGGTCTGGTGCGGGGGACACCTCGTGATGTCCGGCTCCATGAGCGTCGGTGCCCTCACGTCGTTCTTCTTCTATACGCTGGTGGTCGCGTTCTCGCTCGCGGCCGTCAGCGACGTGTGGGCCGACTTCATGAAGGCGAGCGGCGCGGGCGCTCGCATCTTCGAGATCCTCGACCGCGTGCCGCACATGCAGAGCGGCGGCGAGCGCCCGACCACGATTGAAGGCGGGCTCGAGCTCGTCGACGTGTCGTTCCGCTACCCGGCGCGACCCGACGCGCCGGTGCTCACGCGTGTGAGCCTCGAGCTCCGACCCGGCGAGGTGGTCGCCCTCGTGGGGCCGTCGGGCTCAGGCAAGTCGACCATCGCCGCGCTCCTCGCGCGGATGTACGATCCGACGTCGGGGAGGGTCCTGCTCGACGGGCGAGACGTGACCGGCCTCGATGTCGACTGGCTGCGCGCTCGGATCGGCGCGGTGTCTCAGGAGCCGCTCCTCTTCGCCCGGTCGATCGCGGACAACATTCGCTACGCGCGCCCCCTCGCGACCGACGCCGAGGTCGAGGCTGCGGCGCGCGCGGCGAACGCGTACGAGTTCGTGACGAGCTTCCCCGATGGCTTCGCGACGCTCGTGGGGGAGCGAGGCGTGCAGCTCTCCGGCGGGCAGAAGCAGCGAATCGCGATCGCGCGGGCCGTCTTGAAAGACCCTCGCGTGCTCGTCCTCGACGAAGCGACGAGCGCCCTCGACGCCGAGAGCGAGCACCTCGTGAAGGAAGCGCTCGAGCGGCTCATGCGAGGCCGCACGACGCTCATCATCGCGCACCGCTTGTCCACCGTGATGGGGGCGGATCGGGTGCTCGTGCTGGACCGAGGACGGGTGGTGCAGGAAGGCTCCCACCAATCACTCGTCGGTGAGGAAGGCCTCTACAGGAAGCTCGTCGAGAAGCAGTTCTCTCGCGCCTGAGGGAGCGCGGCCTCGGCCCTGTCGTCAGCGCGGTCAGCGCGCGCTCGCGCGCTCATTCAAGAAGCACTCCAGCGCGGTATACCCGGCGGTGCAGCCGACCACTCCATTCCTCGGATTCCCCGAGAGGGCGAGCGAGGCGGAGTCGTTCTTCCTCGGATCCAGCCCGTGCGCCACCTCCCACCCGTCGGGCATGCCGTCGCGGTCGCCGTCGGCGGCGTGTGCGGTCGCCGCACCCGGCGTGAAGAGGTCACCTCGGTCGACGCCCCTCTCGTGAGCCCAGGCGGGCGGACGCGAGTCCACGGGCTGAAGGAGATAGCTCGAGAGCCTCGCGTCCATCACGTCGTGAGGGAGCGCGCCGGCGCTCCGCGCGAGCTCCGCGAGCAGCCCCTCGGTCTTCGAGGTCGTGATGTCCGAGAGGGCGTTCTTGCCAGCGCCTCGCTGCGGAATCACGGGCGAGGACGCGCCGCCGCGCAGCACGCGGTTATCCGCCGCATGAACGCGGCTCGCCCCTTGCCAGACGGCGCCCTCGATGAACGGCGCGTCTGCGTCGGCGGACCGCCGACGCGCGAGGATGTTGCCGATGAGGTTCAGGTGCAAAGAGAAGTCGTTGGCGGTCGGAGGGCAGTCGTTCCCGGCGTTGTTTCCCGTGCAGCGGTTAAACCAGATCGGATCGCTCACGTCCCAGAGCACGTTGTTCACGAGCTCGAGGTGAAGCACGTGCCCCCGGCAGTTGGACTTGCCCGGTCCGTCGCCGTTCTCCTCGCAGCTCACCTCCGGGAGACGGCCCGCGACGCCGTTGAACACCGTATGATGAATGCTGACGAAGTCGAGTGGCATGACATCCTTCGAATAGTTCATCAGGAGTCCGCCCCACTTGTAGTGTTCCCCGATGGGCTCGGCGACGATCGAGTACTGTATCGTGACGTCGTGGGTGCGCGTGAGCTCGACGTTCTCGTCCTCGGCGCCCGCCATCGAGCAGTGGTCGACGATGACGTCGTGAGTGCCGCCGAGGCGGAGCGAGTCCGGCGCACCTCCCCGGAGCCGCAGGTGCCGGAGGATGACGTCGCTGCAGTCGTTCGGGTCATACACGTTGTCGCAGACGAGGCCGCCTTTGAGAATGACGCCCCCCGGAGCGCTCTGCCCAGCGATCGTGAGGTGTCCGTGCTTGATTTCGAACGGGCCCTCCAAGACCCCTGAGACCTCGAAGACGACCGTGCGCGGGCCGCTCCTATCGAGGCACTCCTGGAGGGTGCCCGCTCCCGTCTTGGCGCGACTGGTCACGATGCACACGCTCCCGGCGGCGCCCCCGCGGGCGTTTCGGCCGAAGCCCTCGGCGCCGGGAAATGCGACCCGAGTCGACGCCGTCACCGCGGCTGGGCGGCTCGTTGCCGAGGCGACGGCGCCAGACTCCGCGGGGGCGGGCGCGAGGGCGGGCTCGGCAGGGGCCCTCGCCGTCTCGCTTTGGGCGGC
>DAORJJ010000370.1:6514-6909 GCA_035439005.1 Polyangiaceae bacterium
CTCGGCCCCGCGGCTTCGCCCCGCGAGCTCCGCGGCGCGCTTGCAGCCACCCCCGGTCGCCATCACGAGCCCGAGCACGATCGCGAGCCACGGGCTGCGCGCTCGCGCGAAGACGAGTCGCGTCATGGGGACTCCGGCTTGATGGGGCCGAGAGCGCGGCGTCGAAGTGGGGGTGGTCACGGGGAGCCAGGATACATGGGCCGGGCCCGCGGGAGCGGCTGGCGCCTGGGGCGCCGCGCCGAAGTCTTGCGCCCCGTGTGGAGGCCTGGCCGGGACGGCGACTTCGTGTACGTTCTCGTCGTGGCCACCAAGAACACTGGACGGTCCGCGGCATCGCCCAAGGCGAGCGCGGCGAGGGGCAAGGGCGCTGGGCGAGCGGCGGCGGGGGCCGCGGG
>DAORJJ010000371.1:0-6898 GCA_035439005.1 Polyangiaceae bacterium
CACCTCCCCGCCCCGCGCGTGTCCGCCGCCCTCCTCGTGCTCGCGCTGGCCGCGGGAGCGATCGGGGCGTGCAGCAGCCAAGATCCCGGGGCCTTCGAGATCGTCCCGCGGCGCACCTCGGGCCCGGTCGTGCTGCCCACCGGCACCGCCACCACGCCGCCGCCCGGCGGCGACGGCGGCGGGCCCAAGGTCGACGGCGGCGGTGACGGCGGCGGCGGCGGCACGAGCGCGGTCTTCGACAAGCCGTACGCGGCGCCGGGCGCGCCCGACACCAGCACCATCGCCTCGAAGCACCCGAACGGCACGAACGGCCCCACCACGATCGCCATGGCCAAGACCACCGACTGCCTGAGCTGCCACCGCATGGGCGGCACCGCCTCCGGTGCGATCTTCCTCATCGCCGGCGTCGCCGCCAAGCCGAACGTGGAGGTGGGCGTGAAGCTCACCGCGGGCGGCGGCAAGGTCGTCACCACCCGCGCGACGCAGGAGGGCTACTTCTACATCGAGAGCGGCGACTCCATCGCGGGCGCGAGGGTCTCGGTGCGCGACTCCCAGACCAACTTCTCCGACATGCTCGGGCCGCTCGGCAGCGGCGCGTGCAACCAGCCCGCTTGCCACGGCGGCGCTCAGGGCGACGTGTTCAAGGGCAAGTAGCGCCTCGCGGCGACGCCTCGGCGAACGCGGGCCACCACCCAGCGTGCCTTTTCGTCCATACTCCCCCCATGGCGAAGGGCTACCTCGCGCTCGTCCTCCACGCGCACCTGCCGTTCGTCCGCCACCCGGAGCACGAGCGTCACCTCGAGGAGCGCTGGCTCTACGAGGCGCTGCTCGAGTGCTACCTCCCCATCGTCGAGGCGCTCGATCGCCTGCGCGACGAGGGCGTGCCGTACGCGCTCACCATGAGCCTCACGCCGCCGCTCGCGGCGATGCTCGGCGACGAGCTCCTCCGAGGGCGCTTCGCCGCGCACCTGAAGAGGCTCGAGGCCCTGGCCGAGCAGGAGGCCGCGCGCGTGGGCGACGACGCCCGCTTCGCGCCGATCGTCGCGTTCTACCGGGCGCAGCTCGCGTCCGCGCGGGTCGTGTGGGAGCGGCACGGGGGGCGGGTCATCGACGCGCTCGTGAGCCACTGGGACTCGGGCGGCCTCGAGCTGCTCGCGTGCTCGGCCACCCACGCGTACCTCCCGGGCATGCTGGCGGCGCCCGAGGGCATTCGCCCGCAGCTCGAGCTCGGCATGCGCGGGTTCGAGGCGCTCACCGGCCGGCGGCCGACAGGCGCTTGGCTCGCCGAGTGCGCCTACCACCCCGACCTCGACGCCGAGCTCGCGCGGGCAGGTGTAAAGTACACGCTCCTCGACAGCCACGGCGTCGAGAACGCGAGCCCGCGGCCGCCGTTCGGCGTGCACGCGCCCATCCTGTCGCCCGGCGGCACGGCCTTCTTCGGGCGCGATCCCGAGTCGAGCCGCGTGGTGTGGTCGCGCAGCGAGGGCTACCCGGGCGACGTGTACTACCGCGATTTTTATCGCGACATCGGGTTCGACCTGGACGAGTCGGAGCTCTCGGGCGAGGTGGGGCCGTTCGGCGCCCGCGTGATGACCGGCCTCAAGTACTACCGCATCACGGGCGCGACCGATCACAAGGAGCCCTACATGCCCGGCGAAGCGCGCGCGCGCGCGTGGGAGCACGCGGGCGATTTCGTGCGCGGGCGAAGGGCGCAGGTCGAGCGCTTGTGCGCCTCGGGCGCGTCGGCGGGCACGCCGGTGGTCGTGGCGCCGTACGACGCGGAGCTCTTCGGGCACTGGTGGTTCGAAGGGCCGTGGTTCCTCGAGGCCGTGTTCCGCAGGCTGGCGGAGGAGGAGCGCGCGTGCCAGGGCGTGCTCGAGGCCACCACGCTGGGCCACTACCTGGCGCGCGAGCCCACGTGCGCCGAGGCCACGCCGTGCGCGTCGTCGTGGGGCGCGGGCGGGTACGGCGAGGTGTGGGTGGGGCCCGAGGCCGCCTGGACCTGGCGGCACGTCCACCACGCCACCCGCTGGGTGAAGGACCTCGTCGTCCAGCACCGCGAGGTCGGCGGCCACCGCGGGCAGGCGCTCGACCAGCTCATTCGCGAGCTGCTGCTGCTCCAGTCGAGCGACTGGAACTTCATCCTCCGCACGGCCACCTCCATCGGCTACGCCGAGGCCCGCCTCCGCGCTCACACCCACAGGCTCCGCCACCTGGCGTACCTGCTGGAGAAGCCTCACCTCGACGCCGAGGACCTCGCCTTCATCGCCGACGTCGTCGCCCGGGACAACCTGCTCGCGCCGCTCACGTCGAGCCAGCTCCGCTCGGTGTTCTGACGTCGACGCGCCGCTCAGTGCTTGTATTCTGCAGGCTTTAGCGCGTGCCGCCGGAGCAGGTCGTAGAAGTCGGTGCGGTTTCGCCCCGCGAGGCGCGCGGCCACGCTCACGTTGCCCGCCGAGCGGCGGAGCACCGCGGCCAGGTAGGCGCGCTCGAGGGCGTCGCGCGCGTCTTTCAGCGGCGGCGGCTCGTCGGCGGCGTCGGACTCGAACCGCTCGAACGCGCTCGCGAGCGCCGCGTCGAGGTCGACCACGGTCCGTGAGGGCGCGCTCGCCAGGCCGATGCCCGGCAGGCGATCGAGCTCCACCTCGCCGCTCCGCGCGAGGAGCACGGCGGCCTCCATGGCGTTCGCCAGCTCGCGCACGTTGCCTGGCCAAGTGTGCCCGGAGAGCGCCGCGAGGGCCTCGGGGCCGAGGGCAGGCGTGGGGCGCTTGTGCCGCGCCGCGGCCCGCTCGAGGAAGAGCTCCGCGAGCAGCGGGACGTCGCCCGCGCGGTCCCGCAGGGGCGGGAGCGACACCGGCACCACGGCGAGCCGATAGAACAGATCTTCTCGGAAGCGCTTCTCCGCGACCTCGAGCCGCAGGTCGCGGTTCGTGGCGGTGACGATGCGCGCGTCGGTCTCTTCCTCGCGCGTGGAGCCCACGCGGCAGAACTTGCGGGTCTCGAGGACGCGGAGGAGCTTGGCCTGCACCTCGAGGCTCGCCTCGCCCACCTCGTCGAGGAACAGCGTGCCCCCGCGCGCGGCCGCGAAGAGCCCCTCGCGCGCCTCGCCCGCGCCGGTGAACGCGCCCTTCAGGTGCCCGAAGAGGGTGCTCTCGAGGAGGGTCGGGGCGAGCGCCGCGCAGTTGACCGCGACGAACGGGCCTCCTTGCCGCGGCGAGAGCGCGTGGAGCGTGCGCGCCGCGAGCTCTTTGCCCGTGCCCGACTCCCCGAGGATGAGCACCGTGGCGTCGGTGGGGGCGAGGCGCGCGAGCACGTCGCGCAGCTCGCGGATGGCGGGGCTCGCGCCGACGATCGTGCCCTGTCCGGCCTCGTCGCCCACGATGCGGCGCAGGCCCCGCACCTCGCGGCGCAGGCGCGTGGCCTCGACCGCGTGCTGGACGTTCTGGAGGAGCTCGTGCTCGGCGAGGGGCTTCAGCAGGTACCCGAACGCGCCCGCGCGCATCGCCGAGACGGCCGTCTCGACCGAACCGTGCGCCGTGAGGACGAGCACCGCGACCTCCGGGGAGCGCTGCCGCGCCTCGTGCAGCACGTCGAAGCCGTCCTCCTTGCCGAGGCGGAGGTCCAGCAAGATGGCGTCGATCGTGGAGCGCCCCAACAGGGCCACGGCGCTCCGAACGTCGTGCGCCAGCCCGACGTCGTGGTGGCCCTTCGCCGAGAGCTGGAGCTTCAGGAGCTGGCAGAGCTCCACGTCGTCGTCGACGAGCAGGAGCCGCGTCGCTTGGGAGCGGTGAGGCATGAGCGCCAGAGCTTAGTGCGGCGCGGGGCCGGTGCCCACCCGCGCGCGTCGACGCGCCCACTTCGCCGGCGGGTGGCCGGCGCGCGGCGGGTCGGGGGCCGCCTGACTACGGGCAGGCCGCTCCGTCGAGATAGATCGTCGCGCCGGCCACCGAGACGCTCGGCGTCGCGCGCACGCAGGCCGCGCTGCTCGGGTTCGCGCAGCACGTGAGGTCGACGGCGGTCGTGTAGAGCGTGGGCGGGGTGTCTTGCTCGCACACGTTGAGGCGGTAGGTCTTGGTGACGCCGCTCCCGGAGCACCCGAGGTTGCCCGCGTACTGCGTGAACGAGAACGAGCCGTCCGGGTTGCAGGTGATCTGGCTCGCCGAGTTGTCGTGCTGGCGCCCCGTCGTGTCGACCGAGCGCCAGCCGTGGCAGGCCGTGGGGCGAGGCCCGTGGGCCACAGGTGCTCGTTCCCTCCCGAGCAGGCGGTGTCCGGCCCAGTGCGGAGTCGCACGAGCGGCGCGACGCACCCGCCCGACGGCGGGGTCGAGGCGTCCGAGGTCGGCGTCGAGGCGTCCGAGGGCGGCACCGCCCCGTCCGGTGGCGTCGAGGCGTCCGAGCCGCCCGTGGTGCTCGACGAGCACGCGACGAGGCCGCTGACGATGACGAGCGCGATCACGGTACCGCCGCAGTTCATGGCCACCTCCTGGGCCCGCCGCCGCGGCGTCGAGCGTCTCCACCCTACGCTACACGCCCGCGCGGCGCGAGGTCCGCCCCGCGCGGATCGGGCGTCGTGACGTCTCGGTCCGCCTTGGCTATGTTCTCACCATGGGATCCGCGCGAGCTTCGACCGTGGCGCTCGCGACGTGCTTCGCGCTCGTCGCCTGCAACGCGGTCCTCGGCAACGAGGTCACGTTCCTCGATCCCGGCCCGCCCCTCTCCCCCGCGAACCCCGGCGCGTGCGCGAACGACTGCGACGGCGAGCCGGTCGGCGCCACCCGCTGTGCGGCGACCGGCGGCGGCGTCGACGTGTGCGTCCGCGGCGCGAGCGGCTGCCCGGCGTGGCGCAACACGTTCTGCGCGAAGGGCACCTGCGATCCTGCGGACCCCTCGGCGTGCGCGGGGCCGTGCGCCAACACGTGCGCGCAAGAGGGCGCGACCAAGTGCGAGGGGGCCGCGGCCCAGCGCGCGTGTCTGGTGACGGGCGCCTGTCTCGCGTGGGGGCCTCCCGAGGCGTGTCCCGCCGCGCAGAGCTGCTTCGGAAATGCGTGCGCCGCGGCGTGCACTTCGGACCCCGAGTGCCCCGCCGCCGGGGTGAAGGTCTGCGCCTCCGCGGGCACGTTCCGCGTCTGCGCCGAGGCGGCCCCCGGCTGCTTGAAGCTCGGCGCGCCGCAGTCATGCCCCAGCGGCGAGGCGTGCAGCGGGGCGGGGGTGTGCTCTTGCCCGGGCTGCACCCAAGGCGGGTCGTGCTTTCCGGGCACGAGCACGGCGGCGTGCGGCAAGGGCGGGGCCTGCGCGAAGTGCGCCTCGGGGGAGAGCTGCACCAACGCCGTCTGCAGGGAGCCCTGCGCCTACGGCGGCCAGCAGTTCGCCCCGGGCCAGCGGATCAAGATCGGGTCGCTCTGTTACCGGTGGAACGGCAACGGGACCACGCCGTACGGCACCTGCCAGAGCAACATCGCCGAGGTCCCTTGTCCGTAGCGAGAGGCCAGGCTCGCGACGGTCACCCGAGGACCTCGGTCACGAGCGCGGCGTAGCTACCGCACCCCGACGATCCTTGATCTCGAGATCGATGAGGGCGCCGCCGGGGCGGTGCTCGCAGCCGGGCGAGGGCGCGGGCTTGGACGTGGGGATGGGCGCGGGGGCGGGCGTGGCGACGCCGTCGTCGGGGACCTCGGTGGGGGCCGACGAGCGGCCTACAGGGGCGGCGCACGCGACGGCGGAGGCGGAGAGGGTGGTGGCGAAGGCGACGGCGAAGAAGGTTCGGAGGTTCATCATGTCCTCCGCCATTGCGACGGGCGTGCCAGCGCCCCGCGGGCCCCGCGCGCGGCCTCGCGCAGGGCGAAAGATGAGGAGCGAGCTCGGCGTCGCGCCGCGACAGGCGCGACAGGGAGGGGAGAGTGATACAGGGGCGGGCGCTCGCCTGTATCCACGAGACGGCTCGAGCGCCCCGACTGTCTCGTCGCGCACCGAGCTCGCGGGAGCGCGAGGCCGAATCGCCGCGTGAAGGCCGCGGCACGGGCCTTGCTGAACGGGGCTTCATGATGCGCCTTCGTTCGACGCTCACCGCGTCCGCCACGCCGCCCCTCCACACGCAAGACTCGGTGCTCTCGCTCCGTCACGCGCCGAGCTGGCTCTTGCTCGCAGGCGCGGGCGGCGCGGTCAACGCCATCGGCTTCGTCGCCTGCTCGCGCTTCGTGAGCCACGTGACCGGCACTGTCAGCCGCATCGGGATCGACGCGGGCGGCGCGACCGAGCGGCAGCTCGCGGTCGAGTCCGCGATCGTCCTCGCCTCCCTCGTGCTCGGCGCCGTGAGCTCGTCGGTGCTCGTCGACGGGCGCCACCACCGGGGCAAGGCGCCGCTCTACGCGGCCCCGCTCGTCGTCGTCGCGGCCCTCTTGACGGCCCTCGGCGCCCTCGGGACCGCGGGCGCCTTCGGAGCGCTCGACGGTGCGGCGGACGGCCCTCGCAGCGTCGCATTCCTCTCGCTCCTCGCCTTCGCCATGGGCCTCCAAAACGCGGCGGTCGCCGCGAGCACCGGGCTCATCGTGCGCACCACACACATGACCGGCGCCGCGACGGATCTCGGCGTGCATCTCGCCGCGGCCCTCCACGCGCGCGGCGAGGCCCGTCGCGCCGCGGTCCTCCACGCCTCGCTCCGCGCTGGAAAGATCGTCGCCTTCGGCGCGGGTGCGGCGGCGGGTGCGGTCCTCGCGAGCGCCTTCGCCTTCAAAGCGCTCTTCTTCCCCGCGGGCGCGGTCCTCGTCGCGACCGCGCTCAGCTTCGCGAGCGTCACGCCCTCAAAGCTCCACCCCACGACGGCCAGTCGTTGATAGGCTCCGGGCAATGGTGCGCCGTGAAGAAGATCGGACCGAGCCGCGAAGCGGCGAGGTGCTTTCTT
>DAORJJ010000372.1:0-6858 GCA_035439005.1 Polyangiaceae bacterium
CCGTAGATCGCGAAAATTCCCAGGAATCACGCGTCACAGTAAGATCTCCACCCTTCCGTGACGAGCCGGAGAAGCAGCGCCTCTACGCGAGCGCGTACAACCGCGTCCGCCGCGCGGTGGCCCGCGCGAAGCAGACCCGAGCCAAGAAGATGACCGCGGAGGCGTGACGCACGGGGTGGGGAGGTGGGGGCTCCTCTCCCTCTCTCTCTCTTCTCTCTTTCCCCCCTTTTTCCCCATTTCCCTCCCGATCTCGCGCGCAAGCCAAGAGCGTGAGTGGGGCCGTCGTTCCCGCGCGAGGCGGGGCGAGGGGGTCGGAGCGGACCGGGGTGGGGGGTCTCCTCTCCTTCATCTCCTCCTCCCCCCAACTCCCTCCCTTCTCGCGCGCGAGCCAAGAGCGTGGGTGGGGCTCTCGGCCGCGGGCGGGAGGATCCGCATGTCTGAGGACGTCGTTCTCGCGCGCTCCCACCCTCCACCGTTCACAGACCGCCACCCCGCCCCCATCACCGCGCTTCACTCTGCCGAGTTGCGGAGGGGCCCGCCCGCGGCCGAGAGCCCCACCCCCACGCGGTGCCCGCCCGCGCGTTCCCTACCCACCACCTCGACCCGCCGCGCGCCCCGCGCGCAAAGCCCCTCCGGCCCCCAGAACGACGCCACCCCTCAGAAAACTGACACGTCAGTCTAGTTTTCCGCTAGCTCTAGGGAACTGACACGTCAGTCTACTCGTTGTGCTCGGGGATCAGGCGCGCGCGCCGGCCCGCAGGTGTGCGTCGCGGGGCCGCTCCTGGCCCACGGAGAGAGAACAAGATGGCCACGAGCTCGGGGAAGTTTCTCGCGATCGGCATGGACGTGGGGTCCACCACGGTGAAGGCCGTCGTGGTGAACCCGGCCAACAAAGAAATCCTCTGGAGCGACTACCAGCGCCACCACACGAAGCAGCCCGAGTACGTGCTGTCGATGCTGGAGCAGATCCTCCAGGCGTTCCCGAACCACCCGGCCGACGCGTGGAAGATGTTCCTCACCGGCTCGGGGTCGGCGCCCATCTGCGCGCCCACCGGCGGCAAGTTCGTCCAAGAGGTGAACGCGGTCACCCTCGCGGTGGAGCAGCTCCACCCCGACGTGGGCTCGGTGGTCGAGCTGGGCGGGCAAGACGCCAAGATCATCATGTTCAAGACCGATCCGGCGACCGGCGAGAAGACGGCCACCGCGTCGATGAACGACAAGTGCGCGTCCGGCACGGGCGCCACGATCGACAAGTGCTTCCTGAAGGTGAACGCGCCGCCCGAGCTCGTCACCACGCTCCGCTTCGACGACTCCAAGCTCCACCACGTCGCCGCGAAGTGCGGCGTGTTCGCCGAGACCGACATCGTCAACCTCATCAAGAGCGGCATCCCCGCGACCGAGGTGCTCTGCTCGCTGGCCGACGCCATCGTCATGCAGAACCTGTCGGTGCTCACGCGCGGCGGCACCCTGAAGACGCGCGTGCTCCTGCTCGGCGGGCCGAACACGTACCTGCCGTTCCTCCAAGACTGCTGGCGCCTGCGCATCCCGCAGATCTGGGAGGAGCGCGGCTTCGACTACCCGCGCGACGTGCCGGTCGAGGAGCTCATCTTCGTCCCCGACAACGCGCAGTACTACGCGGCGTTCGGCGCGGTCATGTACGGCCTCCACGAGCCCGAGGGCGTGGGCGTGCTCCGCGGCCTGGAGGCGCTGCACGAGTACATCACCACGGGGCGCAAGGCGCGCCTCGGCGAGACGGCGGGCCCGCCGCTCTCGGCCACCGAGATCGAGCTCGCCGAGTTCCGTGAGCTCTACAAGATCCCCAAGTTCCAGGGCGCCACCTTCACGCCCGGCCAGCGCGTGCGCGGCGTCATCGGCCTCGACGGCGGCTCCACGTCGTCGAAGGCGGTGCTCGTCGACCACGAGAGCGGCGCCATCCTGGCGAAGGGCTACCAGCTCTCGAAGGGCAACCCCATCCAGGACACGAAGGAGCTGCTCGCGCAGCTCAAGGCGTACGTCCACGACCAGGGCGCCGAGCTCGAGGTCACCGGCTTCGGCGCCACGGGCTACGCCGCCGACGTGCTCGAGGAGTGCGTGAAGAGCGACGTCAACGTGGTCGAGACCGTCGCCCACATGATGAGCGCCGTGCACTTCTTCGGCGACGTCGACGTCATCTGCGACATCGGCGGACAGGACATCAAGGTGCTGTTCATCAAGAACGGCGACATCCAGAATTTCCGACTCTCGAACAGCTGCTCGGCCGGCAACGGCATGCTGCTCCAGGCCACCGCCGACTCGTTCGGCGTGAAGGTCACCGACTTCGCCGACGTGGCCTTCAAGGCCGAGCTCGCGCCCAAGTTCAGCTACGGCTGCGCGGTGTTCCTCGACACCGACCGCGTGAACTTCCAGAAGGAGGGCTTCTCGAAGGAGGAGATGCTCGCCGGCCTCGCGCAGGTGCTCCCCAAGAACGTGTGGCAATACGTCGTGCAGATCCCGCGGCTCGCCGCGCTCGGCACCAAATACGTGCTCCAGGGCGGCACGCAATACAACCTCGCCGCCGTCAAGGCGCAGGTCGACTACATCAAAGAGCGCGTGCCCAACGCCGAGGTGTACGTGCACCCGCACACGGGCGAGGCCGGCGCGATCGGCGCCGCCATGGAGACCCGCAGGGTGGTGCGGCGCTCGGGCAAGAGCACCTTCATCGGCCTCGATGCGGCGATCCAGCTCGACTACACCACGAAGAACGACGAAGAGACCGTCTGCCACTTCTGCCCGAACGAGTGCAAGCGCACGTTCATCGACACGAAGACCCAAGACGGCCGCACGAGCCGCTACATCGCCGGGTTCTCCTGCGAGAAGGGCACCGTCGAGTCGAAGGAGGCCATGCTCTCCCTCGTGGCCGACCGCAAGAAGATCGCGCAGCAGTACCCGAACCTCGTCGACTACGAGGCGAAGCGCGCGTTCATGCACTTCTACAACCCGGCGCCGATGCCTCTCGAGGGCTCGCCCATCAAGGACATCGAGGTCCGCCGGGGCGTGTTCGGGCAGCGCCACGTGCCCATCACGCGGCCGTTCCGGCGCTCCAGCAAGGAGGCGTGGGCCGCCCGCCGCCGCGTGCGGATCGGCATTCCGCGAGTGCTCAACATCTACTCGACCGCGCCGTTCTTCCGCACGTACTTCGAGGCGCTCGGCATTCCCAAGCAGAACGTGGTGTTCTCCGACGAGACCACCGAGGAGATGTGGGTCGAGGGCGGCAAATACGGCAGCATCGACCCCTGCTACCCGTCGAAGGTGGCGCAGGCGCACATCCACAACCTGCTCTTTTCGCACCACACCGAGAAGAAGCCCCTCAAGTTCCTGTTCTTCCCCATCCTCACGCACGTCACCAACTTCGTGGCCGACACGATGGACAACGCGTGCTGCCCCATCGTCGCGGGCGCCCCCGACGTGATGAAGGCCGCGTTCACGAAGGAGGTCGACTTCTTCGCGACGCGCGGCATCGAGTACCTCGACCCGGCGCTGTCGTTCGAGGAGCCGAACCTCACGGCGCGGCGGCTCTTCGAGACCTTCGAGCACCGCCTCGGCATCACCGAGGACGAGAGCGATCACGCCGCGCGCGAGGCCTGGAAGGCGCTCACCATCTTCGACAACGACGTCGAGGAGAAGGGCCGCGCCATCCTCGAGACCGTGGAGGCCGAGGACCGCGTCGCCATCTTGATGATCGGCCGCCCGTACCACTCCGACCCCGGCCTGAACCACGGCATCCCCGACGAGTTTCAGCTCCTCGGGTATCCCATCTTGTCGGTGCGCTCCATCCCCAAGACTCGCGAGTACCTCGACCGCTTCTACAAAGAGGAGCTCGAGGCCGGCACCATCAAGACCCCGCTCGAGCTGAACCACGTGTGGCCCGAGAACTACTCGGTCAACAGCGCGCAGAAGGTGTGGGCGGCGAACTTCGCGTCGCACCACCCGAACGTCGTCGTCCTCGACCTGTCGAGCTTCAAGTGCGGCCACGACGCGCCCACCTACGCGCTGATCGACGGCATCATCGAGGCGAGCAAGACGCCGTACGCGGCGCTCCACGACATCGACGCGAACAAGCCGAGCGGCAGCATCAAGATCCGCGTGAAGACCTACGCGCACGCGCTGAAGCTCCACGAGGAGCGCCTCCAGGACTCCAGCGACAAGAAGCGGCAGCTCGAGCACAAGCTCGACCAGAAGCGCCTCGAGCTGATGGAGCTCCGGGCCAAGCAGCTGGCCGACCGGCAGACCAAAGACCCCGTGTTCCTCGCGCAGCTCGAGGACGTGCGGCGGCGCGTGCTCGCCTACGAGGCGCCGGTCCGCGCGCCCGAGCCGGAGAAGGGCGTCATCCGCCTCGGCAAGAAGACCAAAGACGGGATCGTGCGCGTCGCGGCGGGTGCGCCCCCCGCGGCCCGCCCCGCCCACGCGCCGGCGCTCCAGGCGACGGCGGACGCCGAAGAGTAGGCGAAGAGTAGATCGGGCCGCGAGCGGCCTCGCAGTGTTCACCTCCCGCCCCGCGGGACACCCCACGACAGCAGTGTGAGAGGGATCGATCCATGAGCCAGGAAGTCAACGTCGAGATGGCCAAGAAGAAGCGACTCAAGGTGGCGGGGCAGGACCTCGACATCGACGCCGAGCTCGCGAAGTTCGAGGCGGAGGAGCGCGCGCGCCTCGGGCTCGACGAGCCCACGAAGCACTGGGTCGAGGACATGGCGAACCTCACGTTCACCAAGGCCGAGCGCGCCGAGATCACGCTGCTCGTGGGCGGCCTCACCCTGGCCCACGACTACCTCGTCGAGGGGGCGCTGAAGGGCGTCGGCTACAACGTCCAGATGATGGACGTGCCGAACAACGCCGCGTTCCAGACAGGCAAGGAGTTCGGCAATCGTGGGCAGTGCAACCCCACCTACTTCACCGTGGGCGCGCTCGTGCAGCACCTCATCACGCTGCGCGACAAACACGGCATGACGGCGCAGGAGATCGTGAAGAAGTTCGTCTTCCTCACGGCCGGCGCGTGCGGCCCGTGCCGCTTCGGCATGTACGTCACCGAGTATCGCAAGGCGCTCCGCGACGCCGGCTTCGACGGCTTCCGCGTGGTGCTCTTCCAGCAGACCGGCGGCATGAAGCAGGCGACGGGCGACGAGTCCGGGCTCGAGCTCACCCCGCCGTTCTTCCTCGCGCTCGTGAAGGCGCTCTTCACCGGCGACGTGCTGAACGCGCTCGGCTACCGCATTCGCCCCTACGAGGTGAACCCGGGCGACACGAACCGGGCGCTCGAGCAGTGCAAGAAGATTCTCTACGCGGCGCTCGAGAACCAGACCAACATTCTCCTCGCCGTCTGGAAGTGCAAGCCCATCCTCGCCGCGGTGAAGGTGAAGCGCACCCTGCCGAAGCCCAAGGTCTCCATCATCGGGGAGTTCTGGGCGATGACCACCGAGGGCGACGGCAACTACCAGCTCCAGGCGTTCCTCGAGGAGGAGGGCGCCGAGGCCGACATCCAGCTGGTCGCCGCGTGGGTGCTCTACATGCTCTGGGAGGCGCGCCACGACACCCTCGATCGCCAGAACCTGCGCAACGCCGACCACTCGAAGTACGGGCTTGGCGGCCTCGACGGGTTCGGTATCGGCAAGAAGCTCCTGATGGTGCAGGCGGGCGACACCCTGGTTCGCGCGATCTTCCAGACCTTCGCGCACACGATGGGGCTCTATGGCTACAAGCTCCCCGACATGGACGCGATCGCGACCGTGGCCCACCAGTACTACAACAACGATCTCCGCGGCGGCGAGGGCCACATGGAGGTCGGCAAGCTGATCCTGAACGCCACGCACAAGAAGGCGCACATGACGCTGAGCGTGAAGCCGTTTGGCTGCATGCCCAGCGCGGGGGTCTCGGACGGGGTGCAGTCGGCGATCATCGAGAAGTTCCCCTCCACGATCTACTGCCCCGTGGAGACCAGCGGCGACGGCCGCGTGAACTTCTACTCGCGCGTGCAGATGTACCTCTTCAAGGCGAAGCAGGCCGCCGCCGCCGAGTACGCGCAGGCGCTCGAGGAGCACGGCGTCACGAAGCCGCAAGTCGAGGCGTTCCTCGAGGCGAACCCGTCGTTCGCGAGCGCGCTCCACAAGGCGCCGCACGTCTACAACGGGAACGCGGCCGACCTCGTGGCGGAGGTCGCGCCGTACATCACCATGACGCGGGCGCAGCGCTGGCGCGCGCGCATCGCGTCGCTCGCCACGGCCTCGCGGACCGCCGTGAAGAAGTCGCCCGAGCTCGTCATTCAGCTCGTGAGGCGCGCCGTGGAGGAGGCGCCGGAGACCGCGCGGAAGCTCAAGGAGGACGTCGTGCTCCTGCGCGAGATCCGCTCGGCGAAGCGCTCGACGCCGCCCGCCCAGGTCCTCGACGCCGCCGCCGAGGAGTGAGCGCGCCGCGCCCCGCGACGGGGGCGCTGCCACGAAGACGCCTCGGCCCTCGCGGTCGGGGCGTCTTCGTCTTTGGTGCGGGGTCTGGCCATCACGGTGAGGCGGGGGGCCCGCACGCCCGCGCGCCTCTTCGGGCCAGGCGCGCCTGGTTCGAGCCCCGGAGTTCCCGGCACGGGTTGTGCTAGTCGTCTCGCGCCGAGTCGAATCGGTCAAGGAGCATAGCGATGGGCACGACGGGAAAGCGTGGGGCGAGCGGGCAGGCGGACGTGGGTGGAGCGAGCGGGCGCGGTCGAAGGACCCTCGCGTTCGGCGTGCTGGGCGCGCTCGCGGCCTGCGGCGTGCTGGGCGCGCTCGCGTCCCGAGGTCCGGGGCGCGTCGCGCGCGCGCCGGGCGGCTCCGCGCCTCTCGCGGAAGCGCCCCG
>DAORJJ010000373.1:0-6844 GCA_035439005.1 Polyangiaceae bacterium
AGGGGCTTTTTACTTCCGCCTCGTTGCGTCGTCAAGATTTTTTTCTTGGCGACCCCCGAAGGTTGCTCTCGCTTCCTTCGTTCCGGGGAGGCGACTTCTATCTTCGCCTCCCCCCCTCGTCAACGACTTTTTTTGGGTCGCTTTCGAGGTGCTGAGGGCGCCCAGGGGCTCCATCAGCGGGGAGCGGGACCATAGGTCTTCGATGCGGGTGCGTCAAGGGCGGTGGCGGAGAAAAGTCACGGGGCGAGGCGCCGCGTGACCAACATCTTCGGGGCCGTGTACTCGAGCACGGCGTGAGAGACGCCCTCGCGCCCGAGCCCGGAGTCCTTCACGCCCCCGTAGGGCATCGCGTCGCTTCGGAAGCTCGGCGTGTCGTTCACGACGAGGCCGCCGACGTCGAGCGCCGCGAACGCCTGCTCGATCGCCCGCGCCGAGTCGGTGAAGATCGCGGCCTGCAGGCCGTACCGAGAGGCGTTCACCTGGGCGAGCGCTTCGGCGAGCGTGCCGTAGGGCCGCACGACCAAGACCGGGCCGAACGCCTCCTCCTCGACCACGCGGAGGCCGCGCGGGTCGCCCGCGCAGCTCAGCACGGCGGGGCCGAGGCGCGCCCCGTCTCGCGCGCCGCGCAGCGTCGCGTGGACGCCGCCGCCGGGTGACGCGAGGGCCTCGTCCACCCACGAGTCCACGCGCGCGGCGCTCGCCTCGTCGATCATCGGGCCGAGGAGGCCGACCGCCGACGTGGGCTCCTCGGGGACGAGCCGCGCGGCGCGCGCGCGCAGCCCCTCGAGCACCTCGTCGAAGCGTGTGGCCTGCACGTACACGCGCTGGGTCTTGATGCACACCTGCCCCGCGTAGGCGAACGCGCTCGCGGTGAGGGCGTCGAGGGCCCGCTCGAGCTCGGGGGCGTCGCCGTGGACGATCGCCGCGGCGTTCCCGCCGAGCTCGAGCAGCGCGCGCTTCTTCGCGCAGCGCGCCTTGAGCGCGTACCCCACCCGGTCGCTCCCGGTGAAGGTGAACACCGCGAACGCGGGGTCGGCGACGAGCTCGCCGGCGAGGGCGTCGCTGGTGGGCAGGACGAGCATCGCGTCGGGGTGCGCGCCGGCCTCCCGCACGAGGCGCGCGAGGGCGAGCGCCGAGAGAGGCGTGCGCGGCGACGGCTTCACGAGCACGCTCGCGCCGCACGCGAGCGCCGGCGCGACCTTGTGCGCGACGAGGTTCAGGGGGAAGTTGAACGGGGAGAACGCGAGCACCGGGCCGAGCGGCGCGCGCTCGTAGCGACCGGAGTAGCCCGCGTGGGGCGCGACGCGGTCGAGCGCGAGCACCTCGCCGCGGGGCTGCGTGGCGCACTCCGCCGCGAGGTCGAAGGTGGTGGCGGCGCGCTCCACCTCGGCCCTCGCGAGGGCGATCGGCTTGCCGGCCTCGCGGGCGATCCGGTTCGCGAGGTCCCCGGCCTCGCGCCGGAGGCCGGCCGCGACGCGCGCGCACACGTCGCGGCGGGCGAAGCTCGGCGAGCGGCGCAGCTCCCGGAAGGCGGCCGCGCTCGCGTCGACGGCGCGGCGGCAGAGGGCCGCGTCGGCGATCGCCACCTCGGCGAACGGCGCCCCCGTCCAGCGATCGTGCACGGGCTCGCGCTGGGTGGCCGGGACCTCGGCGCCGCCAAGCCAGATGTTTGTATCATGCATGTACACCTCGCTAGCCACGCCACAAAACGGCCGCGGCGCCTCGGAGTAGACCGAAGCGCCGCCGCCGTGTCACGCCCTCCTCTTCAGGAGGGTGTCCGCGCGCTCACTGGCCCGAGATGGGCCCCTGGATGTAGAGCGCGATCTCGCGGATGGTGTCGAGGTTGCCGCTGAAGTAGCGCAGCCGCTTCTTCGCGCGCGCGCAGGTGTCCTCGTCGAGGCCCGCCTTGCACACGGGCTCGTTCGCGACGCCCGCGCGCTGGTAGGTGTGCTCGCCGGTGACCGGGTCGGTGGCGGTCACGACGAAGGTGTTGGCGGCGAAGTCGTTCGCGTACTGGAGCATGCGGGCGCCGGCGGTGCGCTGCACCTGGCGACCGGCCATGGTCTCCTTGCCGTAGGTGCGCGCCGCGTACTCGACGCCGGTGAGCGGGTCCTGGTAGCGGACCTGCTGCTCGATGGGGATGCTCAGCGAGCCGTCGCTCAGGGGGTACCAGATGCGCATCTGGTTCGCCCAGTCCATCGTGAGGGTCGTCGACCCGTAGATGTAGCTGAACATGATGGCGGGGAACTGCTGCTCCCAGCCGACGAGCGGGTTGATGCGCACCGCGCCGGCCGGGTAGCCGAGCGACGTGGTGCCGGGGTCGGACTGCGCGAAGCGGTCGAGCGGGAGCCACTGCACCGGGTCGGCGCTGACGGCGAAGCCCGGCTGCTGCGGCATGACGTAGGGGGCGTAGAACGTGTTGTCGTTCTGCAGGAGGCTCGCGTTCAGGCGGCGCATCTGCTCGGGGTAGATGGTCGCGTAGTTGATGTTGCGATCGCGCCCGTCGATGTAGTCGTCGCGGCTGTTCTGCAGGAAGTTGTTGTACGCCTCGTTCAGGAAGAACTGCACGTACACCTTCTCGTAGTAGCTGCCGACCCAGCGCAGGTAGCTGCTCCACTCGTAGCCCTTCGAGTAGTCGTACTCGTTGTGCATGTAGCGGACGCCGCCCTGGCCCACCTTCAGCGTGAAGGCCGGCGGGGTGTTCTCGCTCTCGGACTTGCAGAGGTCGTCCGCGTAGTACTCCGAGACCTCGGCGTAGCTCTTCGTGGAGCACGTGTCGGTGAAGTCGCGGCTCTTCGAGAAGCGGTACGCGCCGGGCTCGGGCCGGGTGAGCACCTTGATGAACTCCTCGAAGCCCATCGACGACGCGAGCGCGTGCGTGAGGAGCAGGTCCTCGTGGCCGAGGTAGACGCCCGCGTCCGCGCCGAGATCCGGCAGGAGGAGGCCCATGGCCTTCGTGGTCGCGGTCATCTTCTCGAAGTACCGGCCGAGGGTGCGGTTGACCGCGCTGCCCACGTTGAACATCACCCGGTTGCGCCGGAAGTTGTCGAAGATGTACCGGTTCTCGTAGGAGGCGATGAAGTACTGCGCCTGCTCGTAGAGGTCGGCGCCGGCGTCGTGGCGGTACACGAGGACATTGCCGCCGTCGGCGAACTCGTCGGAGCTGAACATGTACGGGTGGCGGGCGAAGCCGTCCTCCGACTTGTTGAACGTCCCGCCGTAGTCGATCGTGCCGAAGTCCTTCGAGCGCGTGACGCCCGGGGCGTCCAGCATGTCGTAGATCTTGCGGTAGTCGAGCACCTGGCCGGTGCACTTGGCGCTGAGCGGATCGCTCGCCGAGCCACCCTCGCAGGTGCCCACGGTGTTGAAGAGATCGTTCAGCTTCCAGTACGACGGCACCAGGAACGGCCCGAGCACGCCGCCGGTGTTCCGGTCAGTGAGCAGCGGGTAGTAGTTCGCCTTGTTGCCGGTGTTCGAGTCGACGTCGACGTCGACGAGATCGGCGTACATGTTGCGCATCCACGCCTTGTCGTACTTGCCGAGGCCGTTCATGTCCTGAGCGGAGTCGCCCGGGTAGTCCATGACCGTGGACGAGCCCCACTTCGCGAGGAGGCCGTTCTGCTCGGTCTCGGTGATGGGATCGAACCAGCGGCCGCCGACGCAGTCTTCGCCGTTCGTGTGCGGCTTGTAGGCCTTGGCCGTGCCGGCGCCCTCCTGCTGACAGACCTTCTCCGCGCCGTTGCGCGTGCGGAGCTGCCAGTACTGCGTGTGGAAGTTCAGGGCGTCGAAGTTGCCCACGAAGTTGTGGCGCAGGCCCATCGAGTGGCCCATCTCGTGGAGGATGACCGAGATGTGGAACTGCTCGCGCAGCCACTGGTGGAGATCGCGGTCACGCTTGAACTTCTTCGCGGCGTAGTCCGGATCGTCCTTGTCGGGCAGCGGGTAGAGCTTCTGCGCCTGGCGGGCGAGGCCCATCTGCGCGGTGGGCTCGGGCGCCTGCACGTTGCACGAGGCGTGCTCGTGCGCGCGGGCGTCCTTCTGGCGCTGGACCCAGCGCTGGAGCTCCGGGTTCATGCCGCGGAGCGGCGAGACGCGGGCGAGCATCGCGTCGTTCGCGATGGGGCCAGCCGTGCGGGCGTCGACGCCGGCCGCGACCTGCATCTCCTTCGTGGCGAGCAGGGTCTCGAACTTGGTGCCGACGAACTGCTTGCGGCGCGCCTCGATCTCGTTGTCGCGATCGAGGGGCACGCCGGAGCGCTTGCGCGCCTCGGCGCGGGCCTTCAGCTTGCCGAGCATCTCCTTGGCGTTGAGCTGCTCGTTCGGCTGGAGCTTGCGGCGCGGCAGGAAGTTGCCGTTGCCGTCGGCGGAGGCGATCGAGTCGAGGCGCGACTGCACCTCGGCCTGGCTCAGCACCTTGGGCTGGAACACGTTCTGCCCGAAGTTCGAGGCGCGCGCCCAGTCGAGCATGTACTCGCCCGAGGTGACCTGCTCGTCGGTGATCTCGCCGTTCAGCCAGCGGAGGTAGTCGGCCGTGCCCTGCACCGCGAGGTCGAGGATGTGGCCCCACTCGTTGACGCTGGTCTGGACCTTCTCACCCGTGAGCGGGTCGTCGCCGTCGACCATGATGCCCCAGGGGGACGGGTCTTGCGGCGTGTTGATGATGTTGACCGAGTTGTAGCGGAGGTCGCCGATGCGCGCCTCGGTGCCCACCTTGCCGCAGGCCTTGTCGTCCGACTCGATGACCGGGCTGTGGCAGAGCACGAAGATGTCTTCGATGTCCTTCGCGGCGCCCTCGCGCTTGGCGATCTGCTCTTCGCTCGTGACGTACGCGGTCGCGTCCTTGCCGACGCGGAGCGCGTCGACCTTCTTGCCAGCCTGGATGGCCTGCTTCGCCGCGACGTTCCACTGCTCGAGCGCCACGGCGGTCGAGGGGAACAGGTCGGCGGGGCCGTCTTTCCCGTAATACCAGGGGATCTTCTTGGTCTTGCGCTCATTCAGCGGGAGCGTGCAGCGGTGCGCCAGCGTGTCGCAGCGCGAGCCGGGGTGCGCGACCTTGCCTTCGACCAGGAACTCGCACTCGTCGTCGGTCTTGTTCTCGTTGCCGTCGAGGATCTTCCAGCGGTTCGACTCGCGCGCCTGGCTCTGCGCGATCGAGCTGCCGGCGAAGGGCTTGCCGTTCGGGTCGGGGATGGGCAGGCCCGTGGTGGCGTCCCGCGCGCCGTCGGCGCGGAACTTCATGACCTCGCCGTTCTCGTCACGCCAGAAGTCGACGTTGCACTGCGCGAAGAGCTCCTTGCCGCCCACGTTCTGGCTGATGTGGCTCCGCTCGAACATGTTGTACTTCGCGGCGAGCCGGTGCCACTTGGTGTCGAGGATGCCGTAGTTGCGCTCGTACCCGTAGCGGTCCGCGTAGAAGGCGCCGAACGCCTCCATGCGGTTGCCGTCCCAGTCGCTCGGCTCGTAGTCGGTCTCGACGACCTTGCGGAAGGAGAGGCGCAGCGTGAGCTCGGTCGGGTTGCAGTTGCCGGCCGGGTGGACGCCGTAGAAGTAGCAGGCCGGGAACGCCCCCCACGGGGTGTCGACCATCTGCGGCGTGGCGAACGCCTTCGTCGCGACGTCGAAGTAGCCCTCCTCGGGCGCGAACATCGGCGCGTCGGGGCTGTTCGGGTCCTCGACTTTGTACTCCATCGGCGAGAACTTCACGCCGCCGTACAGGCCGATCTGCGAGAGGCTGTCGACCTCGTAGCCGTCGGTCACCATGTTCTTGGACCAGTCGACGCGCATGTACTCGCGCTGGTACCAGGGGCGGTCGCTGTTGTTCTCGACGATGACGTTCATCTCCTCGCCGGTGGAGGAGTTGTAGTCACGGCGAATGTCGAAGTGGCTCTCGATGGCGAACATGCCGACGACCTGGCCGTCGTTCGTGCGCCGCGAGCCCTTGTGGTCGGAGTCTTGGATGCGCTCGAAGGTGGAGCGGGCGATGAGCGCGCGCTCTTGCACCTCCCACTTGATGCGGTTGGTCGGCTGCGCGTACGTGGCCGTGAACAGGCCGTCTTGCGCCGCGCCGTAGGGCACGTCGATGACGGTGTTCCGCATGTAGAACTCCGGGTCGTCGTTCGGATCGCCGAGCTTGCCCACGAAGAAGCTCTTCGGCATGGCGTTCGGCTGCACCCGGTTGATGGGGTCTCGCTCGCCGGCGCACCCCACGGAGGCCCAGCACAGACTCCCCAAGAGGGCGCCCATCCCGAGTCGTCTCATCCACTTCGCTTGCATCCCGGCCTCCTTACGTGCGCGCGGCCCTGAGTTCAGGCGCCGGCGCAAGCCACGCAACATTCGTTCCACACAAAGAATCGAGTCATTTTGAGACGTTACGTAATACGAGAGCGTCGTCGTTAGGGCGCTAACCGCCCGCCCCGTGCGCCGAACGTCGGCCCCTCTCCGCGGGTCTGGCCCGCGCGGCGCGGTCACTTAGACCCCCCGAGGTCGGGGCGTCAAGCGCGCGCCGCGGCGAAGTCACCTCGCGACCCGTCGAGCGCGCCGGTCGCTTCTTGTTCGGCGCGACGGAGGAAACTACGCTATGGCCTCGCAATGCGGCCTGGCTTAGCGCACTTCGCGGCGAAGGCACGCCGAATCACCCCGGCGCGCGGGCCGGGGGCGCTCACGGCGCTCGTGGCGCTCACGGCGCTCGCGGCGCTCCACCACGCGGCGTGCGGCGGGCCGCGCGGCCCCGCGGGAGACGCGACGAGCGCGGGCGCGGAGGCGCGCTGCGACGCGCTCGATCGGGCCGACGTGCGGGTCGGGTGCCCCTGCCCCGCCGGCCTCGAGCCGCTGGGGGGGGGGGGCG
>DAORJJ010000374.1:0-6803 GCA_035439005.1 Polyangiaceae bacterium
ACCTACACGCCGTCGCGCGGAGCGCGCGGCGCGCCACCGCCCCTCAAGGGCTCATCTCGTAGACGCCCTTCAGGGCGTGGACGTGGTCCTTCCAGATGTGCTCGTAGCGGCGCTCGTCGAACGCGGGCTTTCGAATGAGGCGCAGGCAGCAGGCCATCTGGGCCTCGGTGCTGCTCGGCTTCGCGTGGAGCTGCTGGCCGAACTTGGCAAAATCGCGCACGAAGCAGTCGAACATCTGGTCGACGAGGTCGTCCTCCACCCCGTAGAGCTTCGCGTTCTCGGCGATGAGCTGGGCGTACACCACGAGGGTGAACATCTCGCCGAGCGTCATGAGAAAGTCGAGGTCCTTGCGCTGCGCGTCGTCGGGCGTGGCCGTCGCGAGCAGCTCGCGGAGCACCGCGACCTGCTCTTGAAAGCGGGTGACGTTGGGCAGCGAGTACGCGTTGAACGCGTCGGCGTAGTCGTGAAAGCGGATCTTCCCGAGCCCGCTGGCGGAGCCCTGGTCGAAGAGAAAATCGTCGTTCTTCGCGGCGTCCATGCGCGGCACCGCGGGGTACTCGGCCGGCGCGAAGAAGTAGTTCGGCATGAACTTCACGATGAGCGCGATGTTCACGTGGACCGTGCCCTCGAGCTTCGGCAGCGCTCGGATGTCGCGCGCCGCCATGTCGAAGTAGGTGTCCTTCTCGAAGCCCTTGGCGGCGATCACGTCCCAGAGGAGGTTGATGACCTCCTCGCCCTGGGTGGTGACCTTCATCTTCATGACGGGGTTGTAGAGCAGGTAGCGTCGGTCCTCGGCGGAGGCGGCGCGCAGGTAGTCGGCCGCGCGGAGGGCGAAGAGCTTCATCGCCACGAGGCGCGCGTACGCGTCGGTGAACATCTGCTTCACGTGCGGAAAGTCCGTCACGTACATGTTGTAGAGGCGCCGATTGGCCGCGTGGTTGATGGCCTCGTAGAAGGCGTGCGTGCACATGCCGATGGAGGCCCACCCGAGGTTGTACTTGCCAATGTTCACGGTGTTGAGGGCCGCGCTCCACGCCTCCTTGCCGCGCGAGAGGATGTCGCTCTCGGCGACGGGGTACTCGGCGAGGGCGTACTCCGACACGTACGACTGACTGGCCACGACGTTCTTCACGAGCCGGTAGCGCGGGTGCTGGGTGTCGACCGCGAAGAAGACGTAGTCGTCGGTGCCGGCGATCTTGCCGAACGTGGAGAGGATGGCGGCCTTGTTGCCATTCCCGATGTAGTACTTCTCGCCGCTCGCCAGGTAGCCGCCGCCGGGCTGCGGAGTGAGGATCATGTCGGTGGAGTAGATGTCGGCGCCGTGCGCGCGCTCGGAGAGGCCGAAGCCGAAGATGCCGCCCTGCGCGAGCGCGTCGCGGGCCTTCTCCTTCAGCGCCTTGTTCGGGCTCATCCAAATGGGCCCGAGGCCGAGGATGGAGACCTGCCAGGTGTACCAATAGCAGAGGCCGTAGAAGCCCAAGATCTCGTTGAACTCGCAGTTTCGCCAGGTGTCCCAGCGCGCGTCGGACCCCTCGCTCGCCTCCGGCGTCGGGGTGAGGAGGGTCGCGAAGACGCCGTTGTCCTTCACGAAGCCGAGGAAGTCGTCGTACCAGGTGCGCGCGAGATCGTCCTCGCGGAGGCGCGCCTTCCCCTTCGCCTCGAAGAACGCGACCGTGCGGCGCATGATGTCGGCGGAGCGCTCGTCGGGGTACGGGCGCGTGAGGTGCTTGGGGTCGAGGAGGAGCCGTTGCGTCATGCCCGGCATGTTCGCCTCGAACGGCGAGCGGGGGAAGCGCAACCGCGCGCGCGGCGGCGCCAGAGCTAGAGCTAGAGCGGCGCGGCGGCGGCCCTCGCGTACTCGGACACGTCGACCCACGACATGCGTCCGAAGCCGCCCACGTACCGCACGACCACCGGCTTGAGCCGGTAGAACGCGAAGTCTCTGAAGGAGACGTACGCGGCGGCGGTGGGGTGCGCCGCGAGGTAGGTCCCGAGCGCCGCCTCGGCCTCGGCGCCCGCGAGGCTCTCGCAGACACCGACGAGGGTGAGCCGCTCGACGGCGAGGGGGTCTGCGCCCGCGACGCCCGGCCCGACGACGAGCACCGACGCGTTCGGGCAGGCGAGGAGGTTCTGCGTGTGCTCGGCGAGCTCGGAGAGCAAGAGGAGCGGCCACCCCTTGGGGTCGAACGCGACGGTCACGAGCGACCCAAAGGGGAAGCCCTCCGGCTCGCGGGCGAGCGTGGAGAGCGTGGCGGTGCGCGCGGCGCCGACGAGGGCGCGGCAGCGCTCGGCGTGAGTCGGGCCGGCAGTGGCGAGGTCGTGCACCATTGGCAGGATGCTAACCCGAAGACCGCTTGCCGCGGGGAGGCGCGAGCGCCACCTTCTTCTTCGCGGCGTACGCGTCGGCGTCGGGCGCCTCGCCCAAGGCCCACGCGCGCAGCGCGGGCGCGACGAACGCGGCGTACGCGGGGCCGAGGCGCAGCGCGAGGAACTCGGCGTAGAGGTGCTCCACGATCTCCTCGACCTCGCGGAGCAGGTGCATGCGCTCGAAGAAGCTCTCCTGCGCGGCCACCTCGGCCTGCTCGAGCTCGGCCTCGACGCTCCGCTCGCGCGGCTTGCGCGGGCGGGCCGCCGGCGCGGCGTCGAGGGCGTCGCGCTCGGGGGCCTCCTCGGCGAGCACCGCGGGCAGAGCGACGGCGGCGAGCGCGAGCGTGTCGCCGACGAGCACGAACGACGCCTCGCGCTCGCCCTTCACGAGCCGAAACCCCGCGCGCTCCGGGGTCTTGCCGAGCAGGAGCGACTCCTTGGCCTCGCGGGCCTGCGCGGGCAGGCTGCCCTTGATGCGCGTGGTCTCCTTGCCCGCGGAGAGCGAGAGCTCCTTCTCGATCCACAGGCCAAACGAGCCGGTCGCGCGGGTGCTGAGCGTGGCCGACAAGAGCTCGGTCTCGAACCAGAGGTGCAGCAAGAACTCGCGCCCCAAGAACCTGCGCTTCTCGACGCGCTCGTAGAGGTCCACGTCAGGCTCCCTTCCGTGTGCGGGTGGCGGTGGAAGAGCGCTCGCCGTCATCGTCGGGCAGGGCGAGGGTCGCGGCCTCGGCCGCCTGCCACGCGGTCTCTTGGGCGGGCGAGAGGCCGAGGCGGGCGGCGAGCGTGTAGGGCGCCTCGCGCACGAGCTTCAGGGCGAAGGTCTTCTCGAACAGCTCGACGAAGGCCGCCTGCGCGCGAGGTGAGGAGCCGAAGAAGCGCACCGTGGACTCGCTGAGCGCCCACGACACGTCGTGCGCGCGGACCTGCGGCGCGAGGCCGCGGCGGAGGCGCTTCGACACGAGGTCCTTGAGCTCGGTCTTCTCCTTGCGGGAGAGGCGCTCGCGGCCCTTCTTGGTGAGGTACGCGGCCTCGGCCTCCGCGACCTTCGCCTTCAGCAGGGCCCCGGGGATCGCCCAGCGATCCGTGCGAAAGCCCAGGTTCAGGTACTCGTTGTAGAATACATCGACGTGCTCCACCTCGAGCACGAACGGCTCGCCGACCTTGCACCACCCGACGCGCTCCTGGTCGTCGTCGTCGGGCTCGAGGGGTCGCTGGAGCTTGCGCCGGATGTCGGCGAGGGCGCGGTCCTCGAAGGAAGACGCAGGCGTGGGCGCCTCCCCCGTGACGAAGAACCGGACGTAGGTGAGCGAGCCGCGGAAGAGAGACACGGCCTCGCCCTAACAGACGCGCCCGGGCGGTCCAAGGACTTCCCTCCGGCGCCCGCCGGCGCATGGCGACACCTCACCTTTCCTTCGTGGTCGCCATCGACCTCCGTTCGGCCCTTCGGGGCTCACTTTCAGGTCCACGGGGTGCTGCTAGGGTGCGCCGCCGATGCCGACGGTGAGCGCACACGACCACGCGCACGGGGCGTTCCTCGCGACGCGGCGCTTCGGCGCGCTCGACGGGCTCCGGTGCCTCGCGGTCGTGCCGGTGGTCTGGCACCACGCCACCCCGCGTCCGCTCGAGGGGGTGCTCGGCAAGGGGCCGCTCGGCGTCGACGTGTTCTTCGCCATCAGCGGGTTCTTGATCACCACGCTGTTGCTCCGCGAGCGGAGCGACGCCGGCCGCGTCGACGTCGGCGCGTTCTACCGGCGGCGCGCCGCGCGCATCCTCCCGCTTTACTACGCAGTGCTCGCGCTCACCGTGCTGCGCGCGGGGCTGTTCCTCCCGCCCGGTTCGCCGGTGCGCGCCCACTTCTTGGCGAGCTTGCCGGCCTACGCGACGTTCACCACCACGTGGTTCGTCGACTTCGGCGTGCCCCACCCCGTGCTCTTCGCGTACTCGTGGTCGCTCGCGGTGGAGGAGCAGTTCTACGCGGCCTGGCCGTGGCTCGTGCGCGGGTGGCCGGGGGCGCGCGGGCGCACGGCGCGGCTCGCCTGGGGCGCCTGCCTCGGGCTCACGGCGGTCTCGCTCGGCGCCGACTGGCTCGCCGCAAGCCTCGCGCCGCCGTGGGGGGCCGTGGCCACGCGGGCCCTGTCGGGGCTCCGCCTGCCGCTCGTGCTCGGGGCCGTGCTCGCGTGCACTCTACACACACCGGCCACCTTCCGCGCGGCCCGAGCCGTCTTCGGTTTCCGCGGGGCGCCCCTCGTGGCGCTCGGGCTGCTCTCCGCCGCGGTGCTCTCGACGCGCGTGCCGCTGGCCGCGACCCACGCGCTCGTCGTGCTGCTCGTGGCGACCTGCGTCGTCCGCGAGGACCACGCGCTCGCCCCGCTGCTCGCGCTCCGGCCGCTGCGGCACGTGGGCGAGGTGAGCTACGGCGTGTACATGCTCCACCTCGCCGCGATCGCCGTGGTCAAGCTCGCCCTCGGCCCCTCAAGGGCCGAGGCCTGGGACGGCGCGGCCGTCTTCGCGCTCGGGCTGCCGCTCGCCGTCGGGCTCGCGACCGCCTCCCACCGCGGGTTCGAGCGGCCTCTGCAGCGGCGCTTCGCCTCGCGACGCGCCGAAGCTCCTTCCCTCGGGCGCGCCGGTGGGTAAGCTCGCGGCGCGCCCGCGCGCGCCATCGCCAGAAAGATTGACCATGCATCATGCACGTATCGTGTCGGTAGGGTTGCTCGCCTGCCTGCTCCCCTTCTCGGTCCTCGGGTGCGACAAGCTCTTCAAGCGGGGGAGCGCCGACGCGGGCGCGGAGGCCGGAGAGGCCGCGTCCGCCGCGACGAGCGCCACGCCCGCCGACTCCGCCGCGCCCGCCGACACGGCGGCGCCCGCCGACTCGTCGACCACCCTCCCGCCCGGCACTCCGACCCCGCAAGGCCCCGCCCAGCCCGTCCTCAAGCTCGACGCGGGGGCCCGCGTCGACGCGGCGGCCCCGGTCGTCCCCGACGCCGGGATCCGCCTCGACGCCGGCCCCGCGCCGATCCCCACGCCGACGCCGAAGGGCGTGCCGAGCGTGCCGCCCGGCCTCCCGAGCGTGCCGCCCGGGTTCCCCACGGCGCTCCCCACGGTCCTCCCGACGGTGCTGCCGAGCGCCCCGCCGTGGCTCCCGCCCGTCCCCAAGAAATAGGCGCGGAGGCGGGCCCCTTCCACGCGCGCGCGGCTCGCGCGCCGGCCGCGCGCCGAATGTTCATCCAGATGCTTGACCCAACGCACGCCTCCCGCAAGAGTCCCCCCACGTGACGCCCGTCCCCGAGAGAACCGAGAGCGATCTGGGCCGCGAGCACGACTCGCGCGCGCTCCCTCGCAAGTTCGGCCGGTACACGCTGTTCGACGCCATCGGCAAGGGTGGCATGGCGGAGATCTTCCTCGCGCGGGCGGAGACCGAGCTCGGCGCGACGCGCCTGGCGGTGGTCAAGCAGATCCTCCCGCAGTTCTCGGGCTCCCCCGAGTTCGCGGACATGCTCATTCACGAGGCGAAGCTCGCCGCGCGGCTCAACCACGCGCACATCGCGCAGGTGTTCGATCTCGGCCGCGAGGGCGACCAGCTCTACATCGCGATGGAGTACGTCGAGGGGCTCGACCTGAACGCCCTCCTCCGCAAGTGCTCGCAGGAGAAGGTCGCCCTCCCCGTCGAGTTCGCGCTCGGCATCGTGTGCGACGTGCTGCGCGGGCTCGACTACGCCCACCGGCGCATGAACGAGGAGGGCGAGCCGCTCGGGCTCGTTCACCGCGACGTGTCCCCGTCGAACGTGCTCGTCTCGTTCGAGGGCGAGGTGAAGCTGTGCGACTTCGGGATCGCGCACGCGAACAACGCGATCTCGGGGACCAGCGCCGGCCACGAGGCCGAGGAGGCGCTGCGCGGGAAGGCTGGCTACATGAGCCCGGAGCACGCGCACGGGGCACGCATCGACGCGCGCGCCGACGTGTTCGCGACCGGCATCCTGCTGTGGGAGCTGCTGGCCGGGCGTCGCCTCTACTCCACGAAGAACGAGGGCTCTCTGCTCGAGCAGGCCCGCCGCGCCGAGGTCCCCCCGCTCGCCGAGCGCGGCCTCCCCGACGAGCCGCGCCTCCACGGCATCGTCGCGAAGTCGCTCGCGAAGAGCCTCGACGAGCGCTACGCGTCGGCGTCCGCGATGCTCCGCGACCTCGAGGACTACATGGTGTCCGCGAAGTTCACCGTGAGCCCGCTGCGCCTCGGCGACTGGATGGTGCAGAGCTTCGGCACCGCCGCCGTGACCGCGCGAAAGGCGCTCGAGCGCGACATCACGAAGAGCGTCCCGCCCGACGAGCCGCGGTCGCCCATCGCCGCCATCCCACACCCGGTGTCCACCGGCGACGTCGCGATCCGCGAGACCGAGCCGCCCGAGTCCGAGGGCCCCGACTCCGTTCCCGCGCTCATGAAG
>DAORJJ010000375.1:0-6781 GCA_035439005.1 Polyangiaceae bacterium
CTCGGCGAAGAGAGACAGCGCACCGGCGACCTCCTCGGCGGTGGCCGGGCGGTCCGCGGGCTCGCGGGCGACCATGCGCGCGTGGAGGTCGGCGAGCGCGTCGTCGCCGCCGAGCGCGGGGGGCGCCTCCAGCGCGAGCCGGCGGAGCACATCCATTTCGGTGCCCTCCCCCCACATGCGCGCGCCCTCGACGCACTCGAAGAGCACGGCGCCGAGCGCGAAGAGGTCGGATCGGCGATCGAGCGGCTCGCCGAGGCCTTGCTCGGGGGACATGTAGGCGGTCTTGCCCCGCACGTCGCCGGTCTTGGTCAGGCCGCGCTCCGCGTCGACCTTGGCGACGCCGAAATCGAGCAGCAGCACGTCCCCCTCCCGCGAGACCATGACGTTGTGCGGAGAGACGTCGCGGTGAACGAGGTTCAGCGGCGTGCCGCCCTCGTCGTGGAGCTCGTGCGCCGCGTGGAGCCCCCGCGCCACGCGCCCGACGACGTACGCCGCGAGCTCCCGGGGGAGCGCGCGCTCGCGCGCGTCGCCCGCGCCCGCGAGCAGACGATCGAGCGGCACGCCGTCCACGAAATCCATCACGAGGAACGGCTCGCCGTCCTCCTCGCCGGAGTCGCGCGTGCGGACGACGTTGGGGTGCTCGAGGCGCTTGGCCAGCGTCACCTCACGGTGGAAGAGGGCGCGCTTCTCCGGATCGCCCACGAGCTCCGCGAGCAGGCGCTTCACCGCGACGAGGCGCTTCGCCTGCCCAGGGGCCTGCTCCACCGCCAGCTCGACGCGCCCCATGCCGCCGCGGCCGAGGAGGAGGATCGGGCGGGGCGCGGTGGGGAGCTCGCCGCGGACCGCGCGGACGGCGCCGCTCTCCGACGGGCGCCGCTCGTGTGTCTCGCTGGTCGTCGCCTGCCCCATCACCAAGAACAATAGCCAACTTTGGAGCGCGCGAGCCCTTCCTACGCCGGAAGCCGCGCGCGGCGGTACCATATGGGGCTTGCCGTCTCGATCGCGCCCCCCACCTCGAGCCCCCGTGAACGCGACGGTCGCGCTCGCGCTCGCGCTGACGGTCGGAGCCTGCCTGCCGGATCTCCGCGTCTTTCCGGCGGAGACCGTCGGCGGACGCTGCGGCGACGGCTACGTCGACGGCCCCACCAGCGCTGCGCCCGAGGAGGCCTGCGATCCCGGCGACGTCGGCGCGATCGGCTGCTCTCCCACCTGCACCCTGGTCTGCGAGGGCGGCGTCCGCCTGGCGACGAAGCACTGCTATTTCCTGGTGGGCGCGGCGACGAGCTACGCCGGCGCGTCGCAGCTCTGCCGCGCGGCGGGCGCCCACGTCGTGACCTTCGCGGGCGCCGACGAGATCGCCTCGGTCGACGCGATCGTGAGCGCGGGCGACTACTGGGTGGGGCTGGTCAAAGACCCTACGACCGAGGCCTACGCGCCCGAGCGAAGGGACGAGCCCGGGTACCCGGCGCCCCCCAAGACAGGCCCGTGCCAGGGCTGCTTCGCGCGCGCCGACCCGACGCAGTCGTTCCCGCCGGAGCCCGGCGCCAGCGGAGAGCTCGGGTGCCTCATCGCGCGCCGCGGCGCCAGCACGCCATGGCAGGCCGCACCGTGCGCGCGCTCGAAGGCCGCCGACGTCGTCTGCGAGCGCGAGCCGCCCGGCACCCGCGCCGAGGGCTGTCCTGGCGGCGTGTGCGTGCGCCTCTCGCCGACGACCAAGCGGTACCTCTTCGTCCCCTCGCCGGCGGTCGAGCCCGACGCCGCGGCGGGGTGCGCGTCCTTCGGCGGCCGCCTCGTGCTGCTCGAGAGCCCCGAGGAGCGCGAAGAGCTCGCGCGCGAGATCGCGAGGCTCTCCCCCGACCTCGCCGGCGTGTGGATCGGGCTCGCGCGCGCCGCCGGCGCGACGGCGTTCCTCTGGGACGACGAGACCGCCCCGCCCTCGCTTCGGGAGCCCATGTGGGCCGACAAGGAGCCGCTGGCGACCGGCCCGAGCCGCGCCTACCTCGACCTCACGCGCGGCGGCTACGACACGCGCCTCGTGCGCGCGCACGACGAGACGAGCAAGGCGCGCCCCTACGTCTGCCAGTACTGAGCCCAGCCGACCTAGCGCACGCCGTGCTTGCGGAGGTACGCGCGCACGTGGTGGCGCTCCATGCCGCTGCGCCGGGCCATCTCGCTGACGTTGCCCCCCGACGACGCCGACAGCTCGAGGAAATAGCTCCGCTCGAACTGCGCGACCGCCGCCCGCTTGGCTTCGGCGAAGCTCGCCTCTGCGTCGACGCTCGCGGCGCCCGCGCGCGCCGGCTCGGGCGCGTGGGCCAGGGTGAGCACGTCGTCGAGCGCCTCGGGGGCGTCGGCGAGCGTCGCCGCGACCGACGCGACGTTGACGAGCTCCCGCACGTTGCCAGGCCAGTCGTACTGGGCCCGGTTCTTCTCGATCCAGCCGTTCACGACGTCGGCCTTGTCGCCCAACCCTTGGCGCGTGCAGAGCGCCGCGACGATCTCGGGGATGTCCGAGAGGCGCTCGCGAAGGGACGGCATCTCGACGCGTATCTGCGCGATTCGAAAGAACAAATCGGAGCGAAAACGCCCGGCGTTCATCTCGGCGCCGAGGTCCCGCCGGGTCGCCGCCAAGAGGCGCACGTCGATGGGCTCGAAGGCGGTGGCCCCCACGCGCTTGACCTGCCGCTCGGCGAGCGCGCGCAGGAGCTTCGGCTGGAGCTCGATCGGGAGCTCCCCGAGCTCGTCGAGGAACAACGTGCCGCCGCTGGCCTCCGCGAGCGCGCCCTTTCGCCGCTCCGTCGCGCCGGTGAACGCGCCCTTCTCGTGACCAAAGAGCAGGCTCTCGGCCAGCGTCGCGGGGATGGAGCCGCAGTCGACGACGACGAACGGGCCACCCTTGCGCGACGAGGCGTCGTGCACCGCGCGCGCGACCAGCTCCTTGCCGGTGCCGGTCTCGCCCAAGATGAGCAAGCTCAGCGGGGTGGGCGCCACCTTCTCGAGCACGCCGTATAGGCGACGCATGCGCGGCGACGACCCCACGAGCTCGCCGAAGCTGGCCGAGAAGCCGAGCTCGACGCGGCGCTTCCCGGAGGGCTCGACCACGAGGCGGGTCTGACCCACGTCGATCTCGGTGCGCTCGCCGAGCACCACCTCGCGCACGCGCACCTTGCCGATGAACGTGCCGTTGGTGCTGCCGAGATCGCGGAGCACGACGCCCTCGGTCACCGCGCGGAGCTCGCAGTGGAGCGCGCTCACCTCCGCGTCGGCGAGGCACACGGCTGCGCCAGGATCGCGACCGACGACGAGCGCCTCGACGTCGATGGGGACCCTCGCCCCGTCGGGCAGGTGCAGCACACCGCCGCGCACGAACCAGTTGAGCGAGCGGGTGCGGGTCTCGTTCCCAGCCATGCCATGGTCGTAGCGCATCGGGTCCAGGGGTGGCGCAGATTCGCGCCCCGCGCGGCCGGAGCGCGTGAACGAATGCGCGCCCCCGCCGCCCATGGCATGCTCTGGTCGTGGCCCCGCGATCCGGCTCCCCCTGGCGAAGACGCGCGCTCGCGGCCCTCGCGTCCGCCGCGCTGGGCCTCGCGTGCGGTCCGGCCGAGCCCGACCCCGACGTGACGCTCGCGAAGGACGGCACCGACGTGGCGAGCGCCGAGGGCGACGTGGAGCTGCTCACCGCGTCGCTCGTGGGAGGCGGCGCGGGCTCACTCGCCCTCAGCGCCCAGGACCTCGGCGGACGGCTCGGCGCGGTCCAGCTGGCGGACATCGGCGACGGGCCCCGCGCGGTGTTCCTCCCGAGCGGGTGCCTCGCGGTCACGCACAACCTGGCCGCGCGCAGCGTCGCGTACCGGTTCAAGGACTGCCTCGGCCCGTTCGGGCTCCGGCGCCTCACGGGGACCGTGAACGTCGTGTACACGAAGTCGACCGAGGGCCTCACCCTCGACGTGACCGCGAGCGACCTCACGCTCGGGCGAGCCACCGCGGTCGCGTTCACGGCGCGCGCGGAGATCACGGCCGGCGCGCAGGCCGGCGAGCGAAAGACCGAGTGGCGCGCGGAGCTCGGGGGCGTCTCCGCGCGCGACCGGCCCATGAAGCGCTCCATCACCCGCACGCTTCAGTTTTCCACGGGGGGGACGTGCGTCGAGGCGAGCGGCACCTCCTCCGGCACGGTGGCGGGCGCCTCGCTCGAGGTCGTCGTCGAGGGTCTCCGTCGCTGCCGTGGCGCGTGCCCGGAGGCCGGCGGCACGATCCGGGTGACCGGCGCAGGCCGGGCGCCGCTGACGCTCACCTTCGACGGCACCACCGAGGCGAAGGTCGAGGTCGGCGGCAAGACGCAGACCGTGGCGCTCGCGTGCGCCAAATAGGCGGCGCGCGGACGACGACCGCCTACGGGAGCGTGCGTGAGCCGGGCGGCGGCGGCGGGACCGTCTTCGGCCCCTCGTTCGCGGCGAGCACGAAGGCGAGGCCGCACACCATTCCATCGGGCTCCTCTTGAATCCACACGACGCGCCCGGAGCGCGTCAGCGTGTCGTCGCCCGTGCCGAGGGTGATCTCGAAGACCTCGCCGAGGGCGACCGGATCTTCGACGATGACGCGCACTCCCCCCCGGCTGACGTTGAGCGCCCAGCCCTCGAGCGTGCGGTCGTTGGCGCGGAGCGAGACCCGATCGGACACCTCCCGCCGCGCGCCGCCGCGCCGCATGGCGTGAACTCCTGCCGTGGGGATGCCGAGGGGCGGCGTGAGGGAGGTGCGCTTCGTCAATGGACTCACGAGGATAGCGCGCCGGACCCGCATCGCGCCAGAAGTCGGCGATTCGGGGGCCGCGAGCCGCCCGTCCGCGCGGCGCGCCCAGGGCCGCGAAGGCACGCCTTCGCTCGCGCGAACGTGAGAAGACTTGACGGGAACGTCCGGGCGCGCTCTTGATGGCACTCGGCGAGTCTGTCGCCGTCTCTCGTGCCCTCGCTCGTGCCGGGTTTGCGTGACTCCTCAACAGCTCAAGAAAGCGCTCATCCAGTCGGGCCTCGAGGTCTACCGCACGCTGGGCGACGAGATCGTTCTCGCCGATCGCCCGCGGGAGAACCTCATTCTTGACTCGGGCGTGCGCGTCCGCACCCCCCTGAACGGGACGTTCCGCCTGCGCCTCATCCTGCGCGCGGAGCAGTCCTCCTTCTCCGGCGACGAGCCCGCGCAGCTCTTCGAGCGCGCGCGCGCGCTGGCGACCGCCGCGATCGCGCGGGGCTTCGCCGAGCTCGGCACCCAGGTGGCGCCCATGCGGGACCCGGCCGACGCCGCGCGCGTGCTCGACACGTTCTACGAGGTCATCTACACCCGCGAGGTGACCTCCATCGAAGAGGCGTGCGCCGAGGCGCGGTTCGCGCTGGGCGTCGAGAAGAGCGCCTCGACGGGGCGCTAGCCGGGCGGGCCTCGCCCGCCGAAACTTCGATAGGATTCAAGCTCTTGCGCCCCACGACGGGCGGCGCGAGGCGCGCCCGCGCCGCGGTCGGGCGCGAGGCGCGGTGGGCGTTCATTTCAACGGGGCGCCGGCCGTGGTATGGCCCGCCTCCCCATGTTGGACCTCTTTCGCAAGCGCGGGCTCACGTCGGTCGTGTACGGCGCAATCATCGTCGCGACCATCCTCGTCTTCGTGATCGGCTTTCGCCCGAACTCCGGCCAGAAGCTCGGCTCGATCAAGGAGGAGTGCGTGGCGGAGGTCCACGGCCACTGCATCGACCCACGCAGCCAGCGCGCGTCGTACCGGCTGCTCATCCCCCGCGGCGGCTCGGGCGAGCTGCTCACCGCGCGCGCCGAGGGGATGGGCCTCGGGAAGATCTCGCTCGACGGCCTCATCGAGCGCGAGCTCTTCATCGCCGAGGCGCAGCGGCTCGGCCTCAGCGTGAGCGACGAAGAGGTCACGGAGTCGATCTTCAACGGCTTCATCCTGGTCAGCGTCCCCGCCGACAACCCCCAGCTCGCCTACACGCTCGGCGTCCGCGACGGCCGCATCAACCCGGGGCTCTACGGCGCGTTCCGCGATCCGAAGACCAAGCACTTCGACACGAAGGTGTACGAGCGCACCGTCCGCGCCATGACGGGCCGCTCCCCCTCCGACTTCCGCGAGTGGCAGCAGCGCGAGCTGCTCGCCGCGCGCATGCGCGATCTCGTGCGCACGCCGGTGCGCGTCTCCGAGCAGGAGGGGTGGGACCGCTACGTGGAGGAGAAGTCGACCTCGGCGCTCAACTACATCCACGTCCGCGCCACCTACATGGAGAAGTACGGCGTCGCCGCGACCCCGGCGCAGATCGAGGAGTGGGCGAAGGACGCGACGAACGCCGCCACGGTCGAGGGGCCGACCATCCGCCACGTGCTCGTGAAGATCAGCAAGGGCGCGAAGGACGACGAGAAGGCCGCGGCCAAGGGCCGGCTCGAGAAGGCGATCGAGCGCATCAAGAAGGGCGAGGCCTTCGCCGACGTCGCGCGGGAGGTCTCCCAAGACCCCGGCAGCGCGATGCGCGGCGGCGACGTGGGCACCAAGACCGACGGGTTCGTCGAGCCGTTCAAGAAGGCCGCCGACGCCATCAAGGCCGGCGAGATGACCGGCGTCGTCGAGACGACCTACGGCTTCCACGTCATCCGCAAGGACGACGACGCGAAGGAGAAGCGCAAGAAGGCATACCTCAAGGCGAAATCGCTCGAGGCCGCGAAGGACATGGCCTCCAAGATCCAGGCGGCCATCAAGGGCGGGAAGTCCCCCGAGGACGCGAGCCGCGAGGCCGTCGCG
>DAORJJ010000376.1:0-6733 GCA_035439005.1 Polyangiaceae bacterium
AGCGCGCGCGCGAGCGCCTCGACGCCGCGGGCGCGCGGCCCCTCGTCGCGCGGGTCGGCGGCGTCGCCCTTTTCCATCGCGGAGAGGTGCCGCCCGAGCTCCTCGGCCGCCTCCGCCCGGACCTCGGGGCGCCGGCTCCCGAGGTCCCGAAAGCACGCCTCGAGGGTACGCGGGAGGGGCGGCGGCGCGAACATCCCCTTCGGGTATCGCCCGGACGGGGCGCTGTCCACCGCCGCGGACGCCCGCCGGGCTCGCGTCCCCGGCGGGCGCACGTATACTGGGGTGGCCCATGTCCAGCGCCGCAAGCCCGTCCGCACCCCCGTCCCCGTCCCCGTCCCCGCCCGCCGCTGCCGCCGCCGCTCGTCCGTACATTGGGGGCCAGGCCGTCCTCGAGGGCGTGATGATGCGCGCGCCGACCTCGTTCGCGATCGTCGTCCGGCGCCGCGACGGGAGCCTGCACGTCCGCGAGCGCGCGGCGACCGTGCCCTCCGGCGTCGCGCGCTGGCCGCTGGTCCGCGGCGTCATGTCGCTCGTGGAGTCGCTCCGCCTCGGGGGAGAGGCGCTGCGGTTCTCCGCGGAGCAGGCCGAGGCCGATCTGAGCGCAGAGGAAAGCGGCACCGCGAGCACGGGCGCGAGCGCGAAGACCGGCGCGCTGTCGGCGCTCACCGCCCTCGGCTACACCCTCTTTCTCCTGGCCACCCAGGACGCGGAGGCCGCGCCTACGCCGCCCGAACCCGCCGCGCCGCCCACGCCCGCGCCCCCTGCGAGCGCGCCCAACAAGACGGGCCCCGCGATCATGCTCGCGGTCATGGTGCTCTTCATGATCGCGCTGCCGCAGCTCGTCGCGGCCATCATGAACCGGGTGCTGCACTTCAACCTCGAGGTGCAGTCGCCGCAGTTTCAGGCGATGACCGGCGTGTTCAAGCTGGCGATCGTCATTGGCTACATGTTGCTCATCCGCCGCGTGCCCGACATCCGCCGCGTGTTTCAGTACCACGGGGCCGAGCACAAGACGATCAGCACCTACGAGGCCGGCGAGGACCTCACGGTGGAGAACGCGCGCAGGAAGACCACGCTGCACCCCCGCTGCGGCACCACGTTCCTGGTGATGGTCGCGATCGTCTCGGTGCTCGTCTTCACGGTGCTTGGCGGCCTCTTGCCGCGGATCGACACCGGCAGCAAGGTCCTCGACAACGTCCTCTTTTTCGTCGCGAAGCTGCCGTTCGTGCCGGTGCTCGCGGCGATCACCTTCGAGATCCAGCGCGTGTTCGCGCGGTACTTCACGAAGGGCCCGCTCCGCGTCGTGCTCGTGCCGGGCTTCCTCGTCCAGAAGATCACGACGATCGAGCCCGACGACGACCAGCTCGAGATCGCCCTCGCGTCGCTCCGCGCCACCCTGTTCCGCGAGCGCGCGACGGCCGGCGAGGCCGGGCGGCCGGGGGAGGCGCCGCCCGAGGTCGACGACGCGCGGTTCGACGACTACGCCGCGTTCTACGCCGCCGACTCGCTCCGCAGCCCCGCCTCCTGACCCCCTCTTCACGCGCCGAGGCCCTGGCGCAGACCGGCGAGCCGCGTGGCTCGTGCGCCTCGAATATCCGTCGACTTGAGTGAATCGAGCGACTAGTGCTGCGTTTCCATCTAGGCGATGGGTGCCCCGCACGCTGGGCTTCGCCCAACAACGCAGCACTATTCCTGTTTTTGTTGGGCTCCGCCCAAACCCGCGTCCCTCGATTCAAGAGAATCGAGCGACTAGACCCGCCGAGCGCCCGCATGTTGCCCCTCGACAAACTCGCCGATCTCTCGCGGCGCTACCGCGACATGGACGAGCTGCTCTGCCAGCCGGACGTGCTCGCCGATCGCGCGCGCCTCGCCAACCTGAACCGCGAGCGCGGCGAGCTCGAGCCGATCGCCCTCGCGTTCGCGCGCTACCAGGAGGCGCAGCGCCGGCTGCAGGAAGACCGCGAGGCCCTCGCCGATCCCGAGCTGCGCGAGCTCGTCGACGAGCACGAGATCCCGGGCCTCGAAGAGAAGGTCCGCGCGCTCGAGCTCGAGCTGCAGTTCCTGCTCTTGCCCCAAGACCCTGACGACAAGAAGAACACGATCGTCGAGATCCGCTCGGGCGAAGGCGGCGAGGAGGCCGCCCTCTTCGCGGCGGATCTGTTCCGGCTCTACTCGCGCTACTCCGAGACCCGCGGCTGGCAGCTCGAGGTGCTGTCGCTCTCCGAGAGCGCGACCGGCGGCTACAAGGAGTGCATCTTCCTGCTCACGGGCAAGGACGTGTACGCCCACATGCGCTTCGAGGGCGGCGTGCACCGCGTGCAGCGCGTGCCGGCCACCGAGACCCAGGGGCGCATCCACACCTCCACCGCCACCGTCGCGGTGCTCCCCGAGGCCGACGACGTCGAGGTGCAGATCGACGACAAGGACCTCGAGATCTCCATCGCCGCCAGCGGCGGCCCCGGCGGCCAGGGCGTCAACACGACGAACAGCGCGGTGCAGATCCTCCACAAGCCGTCGGGCCTCATCGTGAAGTGCCAAGACGAGCGCTCCCAGCTGAAGAACAAGGCGAAGGCCCTGAAGGTGCTGAAGAGCCGCCTGCTCGACATCGAGAAGGCGAAGCGCGACGCCGAGGTGAGCGCCGAGCGCCGCGGCATGGTCGGCACGGCCGAGCGCAGCCAGAAGATCCGCACCTACAATTTCCCCCAGAACCGGGTGAGCGATCACCGCATCCAGCTCACGTTGCACAAGCTCGATCGCGTGATGATGGGCGATCTCGAGGAGCTCATGACGGCGCTCCGCACCCACCGCCAGGCCGCGATGCTCGAGGCGCAGAACGGCGCCGACGGCGCGCCCCCCAGGGCGTGACGCGTGAGCGCGGAGAGCCAGGCGCCCCCGCTGGAGGGCGCCGCGCTGACCGAGGCGCTCACGGTGGCGATGACGGTGGCGCCCGGGCTCTACTCGCGCAACCTGTTCTTCGAACTGCACCGGCGCCCCGAGGTGCGCGAGGCGCGGCGACGCTCGGCCCTGCTCCGCGGGGCGCTCCGCCACCTCGAGCGGGCCGCCGAGCCCGCGCTCACCGCGCGGGGCGACGGGCTCTTCGACCTCACCTACCGGCTCCCCGACGTCGACTTCAGCCGCCGCGTGACGGTGTCGGCGCTCGAGGTCGCGTGCCTCCGGTACCTGCTCGGGCGGGCCGAGCGCGCCCCCCTCGGCGAAGCGCCCGACGGCGACGATCCGCGCGCGCGCGTGGAGGCCGCCATCGCGCGCCTTGGGCCGCCGCCAGCGAGCCGCGCCGCGCGGTAGACATGTGCATTATGCACGCATGTGTCAGCCAGGCGGCCACGCGAGGGAGCGGCCGCCCAGCACGTGCACGTGGAGGTGAAAGACCGTCTGCCCGCCGTCGTCGCCGTTGTTGATCACGAGCCGGTAGCCCGAGTCGCCGAGGCCGAGCTGCTCGGCCACCGCGCGCGCGCCGAGGAGCAGCGCCCCGAGGAGCGCCGCGTGCTCGCCCGTGGCCTCGTGCACCCTCTCCAAGTGCACCTTCGGGATGACCAGCGCGTGCGCGGGCGCGACGGGGCGAATGTCGCGAAACGCGAGCACGTGCGGGTCTTCGTACACGACGTCGGCGGGGATCTTCTTGGAGACGATGTTGCAAAAGAGGCAGCCCATTGGGGCAGAGTACCGCCCGGGCGGCGCGCTGTCGCGCCGCGCCGACGCCAGCGCGGGCTGGTAGGCTCGGCGCATGACGACGATCGAGCTGGGGGACGGGCGCGCGCTCTCGTTGGAGCGGGCCGCCGAGAAGCTGAACCTGCGCGCGGGCCTCCCCGGCGCGTACCTCTTCGACCAGGCCGCCCACGCGCTGCGACGCGCGCGCCCCACGCTCGCCCTCGAGGCGCGGCTCGACCTCGCGCTCGCGTCGAGCTGGCTCGTGAACTCGCCGGCGCCCTCCCCCGCCCTGCGCGCGCTGGCGACGCCCCCGCGGCGCGAGCTGCTCCTCGGGCTCGTCGACGCCCTCGAGGCCCTCCCGGACGACCTGGGCGAGGAGGCGCCCGAGCTCGTGGAGATCGCAGCGGCGGTCGATCAGCTCTCCGAGGCGCTGGGGCCGCGGCGCGCGCAGGGCGCCGAGGCGCTCTCGAAGCTCCTGGCGCTGCTCCTGCCCGAGTGCGTGCCGCTCCTCCCCGAGCCCGCCTGCCGGACCTTGCTCGGCGATCCACCGAGCGCGCAAGGCGCCCGCTTCACGCGCGCGCTGCAGGTGTTTCGCCGCGCGACGAACGCGCACTACGGCGAGCTCGTCGCGCTGGCGCGCGACCACCAGGCGGCGGTGCTGGACGCGGCCCAAGTGCTCGACCGGGTGCTCTGGTTCGACTCGGAGGGGCACGCGCACTTTCCGCCGCCCTCCTCCGCGGGGTGAGCGGCGAGAGCTGCGCGATGAGTGCGCCAATGAGCGCGTGCGCGCCGCGCTCAGTCGAACGCGGCGAGCGCGGCCGCGGTGAGCACCTCGACCGCGCGGAGCAGCTCGGGTGCCGCGGCGCCCTCCTGCGCGCCCAGACGCAAGAGGTCACGCAGCGGCAGCGGCGCGTCGAGGAGCACGCAGAGGCGCGACACGCTCGGCGGCCACGCCACCGCGACGAGCTCCGGCGGCGGCGGGCGGAGCCGCAGGACGCGGTTCAGGTGGCCCCGGTACCGGTCGAGCGGTACGTTGCCGGGCATCTCCGCCTCGAGGCCCGCGAGCATGAGGTGCGGCAGGTCGAGGTCGAGCGGGAACTCGACGTGGGCCGCCGCGCGGTCGCGGTAAAATGAGACCTTCCCGAAGCGCCAGGTGAAGAGGTCAGCGACGCGGTCGCGCCCCTGCTCGCGGATGGCGCGGAAGATCTCCACGGCGTCGACGAGGCCGAGCGAGATGAGCGTGTCGCCCATGCGCCCCTGGTACCGAGGCAGGATGCCGAGCGCGAGGTCGAGCTCCTCGCGCGCGAGCTTGCCGCGGCGCACGAGGTACTCGCCGAGCAGCTCGGTCGCGTTCGTGGAGGCGACGTGATGCAGCCGGCCCGCCTGAAAATAGAGCTCTTTGCGCATGGGCGCCGCGCCGCCCCCGGCGCCGCGCTCGGCGAACATCACGCCCGACGCGCTCTCCCGGAGCACGCGCATGAGCATGGGCAGCATGCCCACTTCGGAGAGCTCTCCCTGAAAGACGGGGAGGCCCGGGTCGAGCGCGCCTCGCGCCGTGGACGTGGACGGCGGCAGAAAGCGCGCGAGATCGCCGATCTCTCGGAGGGGCTTGAGGCCGGTCCCGGCGTAGTTCACCCGATCGCGCTCGGCGAGCTCGCCCGTCGAGATGGCCTCGACGAGCTGGGCAAAGGAGAGCGGCCCCATCAGGCGGCCGTCGGCGGTGACGACGAACGAGGGCTCGAGGACGTACTCGCTGGTCTTGCGGAGCTGCGGATCGGCCGCGCCCACGGGCGCCGTGACCGGCTCCGGCGTCACGGCGCTGAGCTCGCGGCTCGGTGCGCCCGCCTGCGTCGCCCTCACCATGGCCGAGATCTCGGCGATCGCGGCCTGCGAGGGGCTCTCGAAGGGCGCGAGGCGGGCTGCGAGCTCCGACGCGGTCGCGAAGCGGCGATCGGGCGCCCTCGAGAGGGCCCGCTCGAGCACGTCGAAGAGCCCCTTGGGGAGCGAGTGGCGCGCCGACTCGAGGACGTCGAGCTTGCAGTCGCGAATGGCGAGGAGCACGGCGAGCTGCCCTCCGCCGGCGAAGAGCGGCACGCCGAGGAGCATCTCCGTGAGGACGGCGGCGAGGCTGAAGAGGTCGGCCCGGTGATCGGCGGGATCTCCCTTCACCTGCTCGGGGGCGAGGTAGGCGTACTTGCCCTTCAGCGTGTTGCCCGCCTCGCTGCGCATCGACGCGCGGGAGGAGGAGTGCGCGATGCCGAAATCACCAAGCTTTACGCGACCATCGACCGAGAAGTAGATGTTCGAGGGGCTCACGTCGCGGTGCACGATGTGGAGCGGCGCCCCCTTCGCGTCTCGCGCCGTGTGGGCGCTCGCCAAGGCGCGCAGCACCTCGCGCGCGATGTAGACCGCGACCCCAACGGGGAGCGTGCGGCCCTCTTGTTTCAGCCGGCGGAGCAGCCGGTAGCCGTCGACGCCGTCGACGTACTCGAGCGCGAGGAACGGCTCGCCCGTCGCCTCGTCGACGCCGGCGAAGTAGATGCGCACGACGTTCTCGTGGCGGATCGACGCGTGCAGGCGCGCCTCGAGGTCGAACATGCTGCGCGCGCTCGGCTCGGCCAGCATGTGCGGAAGGAGGCGCTTGACGACGACGCGCTCGGGCAAATCGCCGCCGGGCTCCGCCGGACGCGCGACGTGGACCTCGGCGGTGCCGCCGACGGCCAGCCGTGCCTCGAGAACGAACGGACCAAACCTCCGCATCAGGGCGGAAGGGTAGCACGCGGGCGATCGTGGCTACGATTCGACTCTGTGGTGGAATGGGCGATTTGTTGTGGCGGTTGCGGTATGAAGACCGCGCCGGCCCGAGAGCGCGCGCAGCATTTTCGCGCGCACGCGCGCACGGCGTTCGCACGGAGGTGTCGCTCGTGAGGCTCTTCGCAAGCCCGTTTCGCCCACTCGGGCTCTTCACCTCGCGCGCGGCCATCGCCGCGGCGCTGACCGGGGTCTTCGCGCTCGCCGCGTGCGACGGCTGCCGGCCGCCGACGACCGATCCCGCCCGCCCCCGAGA
>DAORJJ010000377.1:0-6723 GCA_035439005.1 Polyangiaceae bacterium
AAGTGAGGCCCGAAGGGGCGAGCGAAGGTCGACGGCGAGCCCGAGCCGCAGGCGAGGTGTCGACGTGAACCTGGAAGTGAGCCCCGAAGGGGCGAACGAAGGTCGACGGCGAGCCCGAGCCGCAGGCGAGGTGTCGCCGTGAAGCGAGGCGTCCTCGCTGGGCCGCTCTTGCTCGTGGCGCTGCCGCCCATGTGCAGCTCCAAGTCCGACCCGTCGATCGATCCGGCGAACGTGCCGGGCACGGTGGAGGTGGTCACCGTGGCGGAGCCGCCGCCCAAGCCGACGGTGATCGCCGAGCCGGTGAGCGCGTTCGCCGACGCGGCGCCGGGACCCGACGAGAAGAGCCCGCTCGAGCAGGCCCGCGAGTACCACTCGCGCGGCCAGAACTGGCTGGCGCGCCTGCTCGTGGAGAAGCGCGCGCTCGCCGCGGAGGGCGGCCGCCCGGAGGCGGAGCTCCTGCTCGACATCTGCAAGGCGCAGAACGACGCCGACTGCGTGCAGCAGTGCGCGAAGAAGCTCGGCCGCAAGGTCGCGTTCGACGGCGGCGTCGCCGCGCCCTCGGCGCCCAGCGTCGAGCGCCCGGCCGACACGCCGTTCAGCAAGGCGCGCGATCTGCACCTCAAGGGCAAAGACAAAGAGGCGCGGGCGCTGCTCGAGTCGCGGGTCATCGACGGCAAGGCGCCCACCGAGGAGGTTCGGCTGCTCCTCGACATCTGCCAGAAGCAGAGCGACAAGATGTGCGTGGCGCTCTGCAAGAAGCAGCTCACGCGCTGAGCCGGCCCCGGGCTACCCCATGGAAGCGGCGCGCGTGACGAGGCCCTCGAGGCGGGTGAGCGCGCGCTCGAGCGTGTCGCGCGACGGGCCGAACGAGAAGCGCACGTAGTCGCGGAAGCGCGAGGCGCGGTTCGAGCGGCGCTTGCCTGGGTTCACGTCGAAGAACTCGCCGGGCACGCAGATGACCTTCTCCTCCAGCGCGGCGCGGAAGAACGACATGCCCTCGTTGAGCGGCGCGGGCAGATTGGCGACGTTGCCCCAGGCGTAGAAGGTGCCGTCGGGGGTGCGGTCGAGGCGGACGCCGAGGCGCTCGAGGCGCGGGAGCATGAAGTCGCGCTTCTCGCGGAAGGCGTTGTGGATGGCGAGGGTCTCGGCCACCACGTGGGCCTCCTCGAGCAGCGGGATCGCCGCGCGCTGCAGCGGCTTCGACCCGCCGCCGTCGAGGAACGAGCCGGCGCTCGCGAAGCTCTCCATGATGCTCCGCGGCCCGAGCGCCCACGTGATGCGCCAGCCGGGGTAGCGCCAGTTCTTCGTGAAGCCGTCGAACACGACCACGGGGTCCTTCTCGACGTCGTCGACGTAGCGCGCGGCGCTCTCCACCGGGAGCTGCCCGGGGCGGCCGCGATAGATGTAGTGGGAATAGAACTCGTCGAGCAGCAGGGTGCAGTCGAGCTCTCGCGCGGTCTCGACCCACCGCGCGAGCTCGTCGTCGCCCACGAGCTTGCCCGTGGGGTTGCACGGGTTCGAGAGCAGCACGGCCGAGAGCCCGCGGCCCAAGACCTCGCGGCGGAGGTCTTGCGCGGTGAAGCTGTAGCCGCGGTCGCCCTCGAGCAAGATGGGGATGGCGGTGAACGCGCCGAAGATGTCGAGCAGCTCCTCGTAGGCGGTGTAGTCCGGGAGGAAATGCCCGAGGTTCACCTGCCCGAGGCTGGCCGCGGCGCGGGTGAGCGCGGCGCGGCCGCCGCCGGAGATGCACACGTTCTCGGCGCTGTACTTCGAGCCGCGGCCCTTGCGGTAGAGCGTGTTGTAGAGGTTCGCGATCGCCTCGCGGAGCTCCCAGAGCCCCGCGACCGGGGCGTACTCCTGGTCGTCGACGCCGATCGAGACGCTGTCGACGCGGGGCGGCGAGCCGGGCAGGGGGCCGGTCTCGGGCTGGCCTTGGCCGAGGTTGCACCAGTCGGTGCTGCTGGGCGAGAAGCCGCGCTTGCTCGCCTCGCTCGTGACGTAGATGACGCCGGTCTTGGGGACCGACCGAAAGGCCTGAAAAGGGCTCTCATCCATGGTGGGCGGGACCCTAGCACCGCGCTACCGTGCCTCGGGTCGCAAAATCAGCGGTCATGAGCCCGATCGAAGCGCTCGACTCGAGCTTCACGAGGCACCGCCGCGGAACATCGGGCGGCCGCGCGGAACGGCACAGGCGGCGCTTCTCGCCCCGCGCAACCCCTACAGCCCGAGCCACTTTCCTCTCATGGATTCGCAGCGCACGCGTGAGCCCTCCGAATCGCCAATGTACTCGTAACGAAGCACCTCGCTATCCAGGCCGCACCCCAGGAGACACCGGCCGGAGCGGCCCGATACGCGACATTGGATGGGCTCCAAAGGGAACGCTCGTACGAGCGCCCCGAGCGCCGGGGGTGTTGCGCGTCGGCGCCGTCGCGTGGCAGAACCCTGGGTCGATGGCGGAGCTCTCGCTCGACGCACCCACGCTCACCCGCCTCGGCGAGGCCCTCGGCGCCGCCGTGGTCTCCGCGTCGCGGCTCGCCGGCGGCGCGTGCCAAGACAACTTCCTGCTCGAGGTCGAGGGCGGCGCGGCGGACACCTGGCGGTGGGTGTTGCGCTCCGACGCGCGCACCTCGCTGCCGGGCAGCATCGACCGCGCCCGTGAGTTCGCCGTGATGAAGGCCGCCGTGCGCGCGGGGGTGAAGACCCCGGAGCCGCGCGCGCTGCTGGGCGAGCTGCTCGCGCCGAGGACCTCGGCCTACCTCGTGCCGTTCGTGGCGGGCGAGGCCATCGGCCGCAAGATCGTGAAGGGGCCCGAGCTCGCCGCGGCGCGCGCCGGCCTCGCGGGAGAGCTCGCGGCGGAGCTCGCGCGCATCCACTCGGTCACGCCGGCCACCGAGCCCGCGCTCTTCGGCGACACGCCTCCAGACGCCGCGAACGCCGCGGGCGCCGCGAGCGCGGCCCACGCGCGCATCGCGGGCATGCGGGGGCCCATGGCCGGGCTCCGGCGGGAGCGACCCGCGCTCGCGTGGCTCGTGCGCTGGCTCGAAGAGCACGCCCCGAGCGACGATCCGGTGAGCGTGCTCACTCATGGCGACTTCCGGACTGGCAACTTCCTCGTCGAGCCGAGCGGGCTCTCCGCCGTGCTCGACTGGGAATTTGCTCACTTCGGCTCACCCTACGAGGACCTCGCCTGGCTCTCGGTGCGCGACTGGCGCTTTGGGCAGCTCGCGCTCCCCATCGGCGGGTTCTCGGCGCGGCGGCCGTTCTACGACGCCTACGAGGCCGCCAGCGGCCGCGCGCTCGACCCCGCGAAGCTCCACTACTGGGAAGTGCTCGGCAACGTGGCCTGGGCGCTCGGCGCGGCCTGCCAGACCGAGCGCTACACCCACGGCGGGGAGGAGGACCTCGAGCTGCTCGCCATTGGCCGCCGCGCCGCGGAGATGGAGTGGGAGGCGCTGCGCCTCGTCGAGAAGGGAGCCCTGTAAACATGCAAGATGCACCCGATCGCGAGACCATCCTGCTCGGCCTCGCGAAGTTCTTGGAGCGGGAGATCCGCCCGCTCGTGAAAGACCCGCGCGCCTCGTTCCGCGTGCTCGTCGGCGCGCACCTCGCCTTCACCGCCGCGATGGAGTCGATGGACGAGGACGCCGACGTCGCGGCCGAGCTCGAGCGCCTGCGCGCGCTCACGGGCGACTCCGTGCCCGCGCCGGAGAGCCTGCGCGACAAGAAGCGGCGAGTGGCGGCGCTCGAGGGGCGCCTCTGCGAGGCGATCCGCGATCCCAAGACCTCCGCCGCGGAGCTCGACACCATGCGCCCGGCGCTCCGCGCCTCGCTGCTCGCGAAGCTGCGCGTCAACAACCCCCGCTTCGACACCCGCGCCGACATCGAGTGAGGCGCGCCGCGCGAGCGGGATCACGCCACGAGGAGCACAGCATGGACTTCGAACTTTCTCCCGAGCTCAAGGCCCTCCGCGCGCGCGTGCGCGACTTCATGGACACCCACGTGTTGCCCGTGGAGCGCGAGCTCTTCGACGTGGCCCTCCGCGGCGACACCTCACGCCTCGCCGAGCTCCGCGGCCTCGCGAAGGCCGAGGGTCTCTTCGTGCCGCACCTGCCCAAAGAGCACGGGGGCCTCGGCCTCGGCGTGCTCGGCATGTGCGCGCTGTTTCGCGAGATGGGGCGCTCGCTGCTCGGCGCCTCCATCTTCAACTGCGACGCGCCCGATCAGGGCAACATGGACCTCCTGCTCCGGGCGGCGAGCCCGGCGCTCCGCGACCGCTACTTCGGCCCGCTCGCCCGCGGCGAGTCCACGAGCGCCTTCTGCATGACCGAGCCCGCGCCCGGCGCCGGCGCCGACCCGTCGAACCTGCGCACCACGGCCACGCTCGACGGCGACTCGTTCGTGATCGAGGGGCACAAGTGGTACTCGACTGGCGCCTTCGACGCGGCGTTCCTCATCGTCATGGCGCGCACGAGCGACGATCCCCGGCGAGGGGCGACCATGTTCCTCGTCGACCGCGCGGCCGAGGGGGTCGAGTACGTGCGCGACATCCCCTGCCTCGCCCCGCCGCTGCTCGCGCACCGCGAGGGCGAGCTCAAGTTCCACGGCGTGCGCGTGGGCCCGGAGGCCGTGCTCGGCGAGGTGGGCCAGGGCTTTCAGCTCGCGCAGGCGCGCCTCGTGCCGGCGCGGCTCACCCACTGCATGCGCTGGCTCGGGCTCGCCGATCGGGTGCTGCACATGTGCAAGCTGCAGGCGACCACGCGGCGGAGCTTCGGCAAGGAGCTCGTGCACCACCAGCTCGTGCAGAAGATGTTCGCCGACAACGCGACAGCCATCCACGTGGGCAACCTGCTCACGTGGCACGGAGCTTCGCTCATCGACAAAGGGCTGACGAAGGAGGCGAGGCCGTACTCGTCGATGGCCAAGAACCACGTCGCCAAGCTGCTCTGCCAGGTGCTCGACGACGCCATCCAGCTCCACGGCGGGCTCGGCTACTCGGACGACGTGCCGTTCGCCATGTTCTACCGGTACGCCCGCGCGGCGCGCATCGCCGACGGCCCCGACGCGGTCCACGACGTGGTGGTGGCGCGCGACTTCCTGCGCGGGGAGCTCGACGTCCTCGTGTAGAGTGCACGCATGTGGGCCCCGCGCGGGGAGCGCGAAGAGCGCCGAGGGCCTGTTCCCCCGAGGCGGTTTGGGTGTACACCCAAGGCCATGAGCGCCGAGCCCACAGCCGAGAAGAAGCCGGGTCTCCCCGAGGTCGACGTCAACGAATACGGCGGCAAGCGAGACGGCGTGAAGCAGGCGGTGAACCGCCGCCTCTTCATGCAGCTGCTCGTGTTCGACGTGCCCGCGGGGGCGAGCGCGCCCGCCGCGAGCCGCGAGCTCGTGGCCGCGCTCCGCGAGGCTGGCGTGCCCGCGGTGGTCTACGCCGACGCGAACGCGCCGCGCGGCTTCGGCCTCCTCACCTGGGCGGAGGACGCGGCGCACTTCGTGACGAAGGTGCGCCCGCTGTTCGAGGGCCCCGAGCTCTCCAAGGTGGCGTTCCGGCCGGGCTGGACCATGCTCGGGCGCACCTACTCCACCGGCCACGAGCCCGACCTCGAGTTCATGCTGCTCGAGCGCCCCATCAAGAACGTGCAGCGGGAGGAGTTCCCCTGGCACGTCTGGTACCCGCTGCGCCGCAAGGGCACGTTCGCCAAGCTCGAGCCCATCGACCAGAGCCACATCCTCCGCGAGCACGCCGCCCTCGGCATGGCCTACGGCCAGACCGAGCTCGCCCACGACGTGCGGCTCGCGTGCCACGGCATCGACGCGGCCGACAACGAGTTCGTGATCGGCCTCGTGGGCGGCACCCTCCACCCGCTCTCGCACCTCGTGCAGGCCATGCGCAAGACCCGCCAGACGAGCGAGTTCATCGCCCAGATGGGCCCGTTCTTCGTGGGGCACGTGGCCGCGCGCACGTAGCGGAGCGCGTGTAGACTGCATGGAGCTCGACGACGCACCGCCACGCACCACCCGCGCGCGCTGGGCCGTGCGCTTCGTGCTGCTCGCGCTCGGGCTGGGCTCGGTCGGGTTCTGGGCGTATGGCAAGTACCTCGCGCCGAAGTCGCCGCTCGGCGGGCCGTGCGCGTGGGCGGAGGACTGTGGTCCCGCGGCGCCGCGCTGCATGCGCGAGTCGGCGAGCGGGGAGGCCGGCGAGGGCGTGTGCAGCCGCCCGTGCACCGTGGGCGAGGACTGCGCGCCCGACGTGCGGTGCGTGTCGGTCGAGCTCGACGAGCGCGACGAGCGCGGCGTGCCGCTCCAGGGTGGCTACTGCGTGCCGCAGTGGCTCATCGACAAGAAGCGAGCCCGCCCCACGAAGGACGCCGCTGTCGGTGAGAGCGCGAGCGACGGGTGGGTGCCCGTGCCCCGGGTCGCCGGGCAGCTCGAGGGCGAGGTGACCGCCACGCTCGAGTCGGGCGAGTCGCGGGTCGTGTGGGTGAAGGGCTCGCTCGTGCGCCTCGCGCCGGCGCCGGGCCCGCGCGTGGTCGTCGACGCGGCCACCGGGCGCAGCCTCCACGTGGACGACGCGAAGGCCACCTTCACCGCGACGTCGATCGACGCCACGGGCGGCGACGTGCTCGTCGACAAGACCGCAGAGCGCGACACGGTGGCCGGGGCCCCGTGCGAGGTGTGGCGGCTCACCGACGGGAGCGCCCGCCTCGATGTGTGTATTATGCAGCG
>DAORJJ010000378.1:0-6696 GCA_035439005.1 Polyangiaceae bacterium
CGTGCCCGCCGCCCGGCGGGCCGCCCTCGCGACCGAGCTCGTCGCGCTCGGCGCGAAGAGCCGCTCGCTGGCCCCCGCGCTCGGGCGGTGATTCACGTGCGCTCTACATGGACTTGGGCGCGGGCCCATCCCCGACCGACGAGGGCGGCGGCGCCTCGTCCAGGGCGTCCGGCTCCTCCGGTCGGAGGATGATGGCCAGCAGCCCCGGGAGAACGAACATCGTCAGCAACGTGGAGAACGCGATGCCGCTGATGACCACGGTCGCGAGGGGCCGCTGCACCTCCGCCCCCGCGCCCGTCGCGAGCGCCATGGGGAGGAACCCGAGCGCGGCGACGGCGCCCGTCGTGAGCACGGCGCGCAGGGAGTGGACGGCCCCTTCGTGCACGGCCACGCGCACCTCGGCGCCGAAGGTCACGCGGCGCTTCACCTCGTCGGCCATCACGACGCCGTTGAGCACCGAGACGCCCGCCAGCGCGATGAAGCCCACCGCGGCCGGGATGCTGAACGAGAGGCCGCGGAGCACGAGCCCGAGGATGCCGCCGGTGAGGGCGAACGGCACGACGAGGAAGACCGAGATGGAGTAGCGGGCGCTCTGGAACATCCAGAGGAGCATGCCGAAGATGATCGCGAGGCTCATCGGCACGACCATGCCGAGGCGGGCCTGCGCGCGCTCGAAGTTCTCGAACTGCCCGCCCCACTCGATGCGGTAGCCGGTGTCGAGCTTCACCTTCTTGTCCACGGTGGCGCGGGCCTCGTTCACCCACGACACGAGGTCGCGGCCGCGCAGGTTCACCTCGACGCGCACGGTGCGCGTGAGCCCGACGCGCCTCACCTGCGTGGGGCCCTCGGTCTCGACCACGGTCGCCACCTCCTCGAGCGGCACCGCCTTGCCCTTGCTCGCGCCGCTCCTCGCCTCGACGAAGAGCTCGCCGATCGCCTCGACGGAGGTGGACCTCGGCGGGACCAGCACGCGCAGGTCGAAGCGCTTGTTCCCCTCGTAGATCGAGCCGACAGGGATGCCGACGCGCGCCGCCTGGATCGCCGAGAGCGCGTCCTCGGCGGCGACGCCGTACCTCGCGAGGCGCACGCGGTCCGGCCGCACGACGAGGGAGGGCGCGCCAAGCACGCGCTCGACGCGCACGTCTCCGGCGCCCTGCACCGCCCTCACGGTCGCGCCCACGACCTCGCTGAGGCGCTTGAGCTCGTTCAAGTCGGGGCCGAAGATGGCGATCTGCACGTCGGCGCGCGAGCCGCTGATGAGCTCGTTGGTCTTGTCCTCGATGGGCTGGGAGACCGAGACGAACGTCCCCTCGACCTCGCTCTCGATCGCGTTCTTCATCGCGACCGAGAGCCCGTCGAGGTCGGTGGCCGTCTTCCACTCCTTCTTTGGCTTCAGGTGGACGAACATGTCGGTGTTGTCGTTGCCGACCGGATCGATCGCCACCTCCGCGCGCCCGGTCATGCCGAGCGTCGTGACGACCTCCGGGAAGCGGCGCAGCACGCGCTCCGCCTTGAGGTCGAGCTCGCGCGCCTCGCCCAGGCCGATCGACGGCGCCCGGCGGATGGTGACCACGGCGTCGCCCTCGTCGATGCGGGGCACGAAGTCGGCGCCCGCGCCCGCGAGGAGGACGAAGCTCCCGAGGAGCGCGACGAGGGAGCCCCCGAGGAGCGGCCACCGACCCCGCACCGCGGCTTCGAGGGCGCGGCCGTACTGACGCTCGGACCACACGAGCCACCGCGCGGCGTGCCCCTTGGGCGGCGGGACGAACGTGACGAGGAGCGCCGGGAAGAACAGCACCGAGTAGACCAGCGCGCCAAACAGGGCGCACGCCATGGTGATGGCCATCGGCCGGAACATCTTGCCCTCGATGCCCTCGAGCGCGAGCAATGGGATGTACACGAGCAAGATGATCGCCACGGAGAACGCGACCGGCCGGACCACGGCGGACGCGACGCGGCCGTACTCGCGGCGACGCGCGGCGTCGGCGAGGTGCTTGCCCGCGGTCGCCGCCATCACGCTCTCGAGGATGATGATCGGGCCGTCGACCAGGAACCCAAAGTCGATCGCCCCGAGGCTCATGAGGTCGCCCGTGACGCCGAACGCGAGCATCCCGAAGAGCGCGATCGCCATGGACGCGAGGATGCCCAGGACGACGACCAGCGCGCCGCGCACCGTGCCGAGCAGCAGCGCGAGCACCACCGTGACGACGAGCACGCCCTCGACCAGGTTCTTCATGACCGTCGAGACCGTGCGCCCGACGAAGTCCGCGCGGTCGTAGATGGGCTCGATGAGCACTCCGGGCGGCAGCTCCGCCTGCACCTCGGTCACCTTGTGCTTCACGGCGGCCACGACGTCGCGGCTGTTCGCGCCGACGAGCATCATCACGATGCCGGTCACGGCCTCGGACTCGCCGTCGCGGGTGATGACGCCGTGCCGCAGCGCCGACCCCACGCGCACGTCGGCCAGGTGCTTGACGAGCAGGGGCGTGCCGTCGGCCGCGGTGCGGAGCACGACGTTGGCGATCTCTTCTTCGTTGCGGAGCTTCCCGACGGCCGTGAGGGTGAACGACTCGGCCCCCCGATCGAGGTAACCCCCGCCCACGTTGACGTTCGAAATCTCGAGCGAATCCGCGACGTCACGGAGGCTCATGCCGTGGCTGTGGAGGCGCGCGCGGTCGACGACGACCTGGTACTCCTTCAGGTCGCCGCCCATCGTGTTGAGCTCGATGACGCCGGGGACGCCGCGCAGCTTGGGCATGATCTCCCAGTCGAGGATCGTGCGGAGCTGCATCGGCGAGTGCCGGTCCGACCGCACCACGAACTGGTAGATCTCGCCGAGACCCCCGGACACGGGGGACAGCTCCGGGCGGCCCGAGCCCTTGGGCAGCCCCGCCTCCACGCCGCGGACGCGCTCGAGCACCATCTGGCGGGCGAACCAGAGATCGGTCTTGTCGTCGAAGATGACCGTCACGGCCGAGAGCCCGTCGCGCGACACCGAGCGAAGCTCGGTGAGATGGGGCAGGCCGTTCAGCGCCGCCTCCATCGGGAACGTGACGACGCGCTCGACCTCGACGGGGGCGAGCCCGGGGCAGTCGGTGAGCACCGACACCTGCACCGTCGACACGTCCGGGACCGCGTCGATGGGCAGCGCGCGCGCGGCCGCGACGCCCCCGGCGAGCAGCAGCGCGAGCAGCGCGAGCATCACGAAGCGCAGCCGGATCGAGGCCTGGACGATCGCCGCGAGCATCAGCCGTGCGCCCTCACCGGAAGATCTCCGCCTTGAGCGCGAACACGCCCTTCGTGACGACGGTGTCGGTCGCCGCGAGGCCCGAGGTGACCTGCACGCGGGTCGCGTCGCGCGCGCCCACCACCACGGTGCGGGGCTCCACCGCGTTCTTCTCGCGAACCACGAACACCGTGACCTTCCCGTCGACCGTGGTGAGGGCCTCGCGCGGGAGCAGGAAACCCTCGGCCTTCACCACCTGGCGGTGGATGCGGGCGGTGACCGACTGGCCGGGCCGCAAGAGCTCGCTCGTGTTGTCGACGACGATGCGCACGTCGGTGCTGCGCGTCTCGAGATCGATGACGTCGCCGACGCGCCCGACCTTGCCCTTGAGCACGACGGCCGCGTTGGTCTGGGGAGAGAGCTCCACCTCGTCGCCCTCGCGAATGCCCGCGAGCTCGCGCTCGAAGACCGACAGCTCGACCCACACGCGCGACAGGTCGGCGACGCGGAAGAGCATGGCCGAGGGGTCGACCGACTGACCACGGGAGACGTGGGACTCCACGATCCGGCCCGGCATGGGGCTCGTGACCCGGAACACGCCGACGCCGGTCGAGCTCCCGCCGCCGAGCGCCTGCACGCGCTGCTGGGCGCCCATGACCTCGGCCTTCGAGGCGAGCGCCACGGCGTGGGCGAGCTCGGCGTCGCGGGCCGACGAGACCTTCGCGTCCGCCAGCTGCTTCTCGCGGAGATCGTTGGCCTCGGCGGCCGCGAGGTGCGCCTTCGCGACCAGCAGGGCCGACTGCGCCGAGCCGAGCTCCGCGCTCTCGAGCTCCGCGAGCGTGTCCGTCGGCTTGACGTGATCGCCGTCGAACTTCAGCACGTGGCGGATGCGGCCCGCCACGCGCGCGCCGACGACGGCGACGCGCTCCGGGTCGAACACGACGGTGCCCGTGAAGTTCGAGGTGGGCGACAAGCTGCCGCTCTCGACCTTCGCGAAGACGAGGCCCACGCGCTCCGCGTAGGCGGGCGAGAAGCGGATGGCCTCGCCGTCGAACGTCGGCACGTCGCGCGGTGGCTCGGCCTCGACCGGCGCCTTGTGGCGCACCGCGTAGACCACGCCCCCCGCGAGGGCGACGGCGGCGAGCGCGGCGGCGCCCCAGCGCAGAGCGGTGGGCCCGCGGGCGGGGGCGGCGGCGGCGGCTTCCTGGGTCACGAGATTCCTCCCACGGTGTAGTCGAGCGCCACGTGCTCGAGCCACACGGCCTCGAGGGCGTCGATGCGCAACGCCCGAACGCGCGCGACGTCGCGCGCGGCCGACGTGACGCGGAAAATGTCGAACCGGCCAGCGCTCCAGCCGAGCTCGACCAGCTCGAGCGTGCGCTCGGCCGCGGGGAGCGCGGTGCGACTCAGCAGGTCGAGCTCGCGCCTGCGTCCCTCGTACGCGGCCCGCGCCGCGCTCACGTCGCGCACGATCTGGCGCAGGAGCAGCGCCGTGCGGACCTCCTCGGCGCTCCGCTGCCGCTGCGCGACGGCGCGCGCGCGCTGGTTGCGCTGCGCGACGGGGAGCTGGACCGAGAGGCCGAGCTGCCCGAAGATGGGTGAGACGGGCGCCGCGTCGACGCCGAGGTACACGCTGAGCCGAGGAAAGAGCTCGCGAGCGAGGCGCTCGTCGGTCGCCATGAGCTGCGCCACCCGCGCCCGGGAGCGGGCGAGCTCGGGGCGGCGGCTGAGCGCCCGCTCGACGAGGTTGGCCTCCGGCGCGGCCGGCGCGGGCTCCGCGAGCGGCGTCACGAGGGTCACCGCGCGCCCTGCGTCGAGGTCGAGCAGCCCGCGCAGCGCCATGAGCTGGGTCTCTCGCTGCCGGGCCGCCGACTCGGCGAGGCCCTGGAGCACCGCGAGCTCGCTCCGAGCCGCGGTCTCGTCCACCTCGCCCGCCGCGCCGGAGGCCGCGCGGCGCGCGGAGGCCTGCACGATGCGGTCGGCGATGCGGAGCACCGACTGGATCTCCTCGACCCGCCGCTCCGCGGCGCGGACGCGGACGTAGGCGCTCCACACCTCGCTGCGGGCGCGCCTGCGCTCGACGTCGACGTCCGCCCGCGCGAGGTCGACGCCGCGCTCGGCCTCGCGCGAGCGGGCCGGCGGGGCGCCCCCCACGTCGAAGGGCACCTCGAGCGTGCCGCCGTAGCCCATGTCGCCGAAGAACCGGCCACCGGTGACGGCGGGCCGTCCCTCGACGCTGAGGCGGGGGTTGTCGAAGCGCAGCCCCGCCGCCGTGCGGTGAGCCTCGGCCTCGGCCACGCCCAGCGAGGCCACGCGCACCTGCGGGGCCCGCACCTCGGCGAGGCGAAGCGCCTCGGCGAGCGACAGCGTCGACGCCGTCGGCGCGGTGGGCGCGGTGGGAAGGGGCTCCTCGGCCCGCGCGAGGCGGACCGGAGCTGCGAGAAGGGCGAGCACGAGGAGCCCCCGCACCGGCCGCTTGGCCATCAGCATTGGCGGTCGACCATAGCCTAGATCGGCGAAATGGGTAGCCCCCTCGCACCTCACCCCCTACGTAGGGTGCGCGCGCACACACCCCCTTCCGCGCGCGATCCACCGAAAAATCAGGGCAATCCGTTCAGCGTGCGCACCACGGGCACGACGTCGCCGATCGACTCGAAATCGACCGTGACGAAGTTCGGCAGCTTCCCAAAGGCCACCTGGCACTCCGCGGCGCGCGCCCCGAACGCCGGGTTGAAGTTCACCGTCCGCGCCAGCGCCTCGCTCGCGAGCGGGTTCGTGAGGAAGTGATTCAGGATGAAGAGGCCGTTCGACGCGCTCCCGCGGTTGAGCACGCAGCGCATGTCGGCCGCGGTCTTGTACGCGTAGGGCGTCTCGAAGGCGTAGCTCCACACCGCGTGGTACCAGGAGTACGCGCCGCCGCCGCTGTCGGTGAAGACCACCACCCGATGATCGAGCGCGATGAGCTCGGCGAGGGTCGGCCACGCGGCGGTCCGTGGCTGCGCGTGCAGGCGGGGCTCGAGCCCCGCCGAGGCGAACGCCGCCTGGGTCTCCGCGGCCGTGATGTAGCTCTCGAAGATGATCGTGACCACCTCGCGCGGGTTCGCGTCGAGGAAGGCCCGAATGTCGGAGAGCCCGGTCGTGAGCGACGTCGCCCCCAGCGCGCAGCTGCCGTGACACAGGTAGGTGCCACCGAGGAAGGAGTAGGTGTCGAGCATGAGCCCGCGCACGCCCGCGGCGAGCTGGCGGGCGATGCTGCGGCTCTGGTTCGGCGCGATGAAGAGCGCGTCCGAGTTCGACATGGCGTTGTGCGACGTGACGTACGCGACCTGGTCGTAGCGGCGGCCGCAGAGCTCTGGCGCGCCGTTGCAGGGCAGGACCGGCGGCGCGACGTCGGGGCTCGCGGCGTCGGCCGGGCTGGCGTCGGCGGGCGGCGCGGCGTCCGCGGGGGCTGCGTCGGGCGCGGGCGCAGG
>DAORJJ010000379.1:0-6677 GCA_035439005.1 Polyangiaceae bacterium
GAAAACGGCGCGTTCACCGCTCCATACAGTGCCCCCAGCGCCGGAGCGCCGCCGGGGCCGCCAGCGCCGTTCAACGCGCCTGGCCCACCTGGCCCGCCCGCGCCGCTCGGCCGGCCCCCGCTCGCGCCGCCGAAGCCCCTGGCCTCCGCGCCGAATTTCCAGGCGCCGCCCGTCGGGGCCGACTTCGGGGCCATCGCGCCGCCGCCCGGCGGTGGCGACGACGACGAGGACGAGGACGAGCGCACGATGATCGCGAAGCCCACCGCCGCGGAGCCCGTGTCCGCGTCGGCCGTGGGAGGCGCGCCCTCGTCCCCGGCCTCCGAGTCGGCTGACTGGCTGGCCGTGTACGACGACTACGTGCGGATCAAGAAGGAGTGCTCGGAGGGCGTGGAGGGCCTCACCTTCGAGAAATTCCAGGTCACGCTCCGCAAGAACCGCGACGCCCTCATGCAGCGCCACGGCGTCAAGCGCGTGAAGTTCTCTGTGTACGTCAAAGAAGGAAAGGCCTCGCTCAAGGCCACCCCGGTGCGCGAGTGAGGGCGCAGCGCCATCGCCGCCGCTTGCGCGCAGGGCTCCTCGTCGCGGGGGCGCTCTGCGTCTCGCTGGCGGCGCCTCGCGCGCGCGCCTCCAACGTGACCGAGTTCCCGGACAACGGCTCGGAGCAGTTCGCCCGAGGCGGCGCGTGGGTCGCGCGCGCCTCCGACCCGCTCGCCACGTTCTTCAACCCCGCGGGCCTCGCCGGGCAGGACACGAAGCTCACGCTGCAGGCGAGCGCTATCGTGCATCATACATGCTTTACGCGCGTGAAGGCGGCCGGTGACACCTCCACCGAGCCGCTCGCCCCCGCGTCGAGCGGCGGGGCGTTCCCCAGGGTCTGCAACGACGTCGAGGTGAACCCGAACCCGCAGCTCGCGGGCACTCTGCGCCTCACCGACCGCGTGGGGCTCGGCCTCGCGCTCCTCGGCCCGAGCGCGGCCGGCGAGAGCAACTGGCCGGACTTCGTCAACGACCAGGCCTCCCCGAACCGCTACCTGCTCCTCCGTCGCCACGGCGTGCTCGCGTTCCCCACCCTGGGCGTCGGCGTCGAGGTCGTGCCGGGGCTCCGGCTCGGGGCGAGCTTCCAGTGGGGGTTCGCCGACCTCAAGCTCGCGAGGGCCTCGGTCGCGCTCAACGTCGACTCCGCCACGCCCGTCAACGACGTGCGCGCCAACCTGCAGATCAAGGACTACTTCATCCCCGGTGGCACCTTCGGCGCCCTCTACTCGCCGAACGAGCGCTTCGACCTCGCCGCCTGGTACCGCGTGAGCGACTCGGTCCGCGCGCGTGGCGATCTCGGCACGGCGGCGAACTACTTCACCCCCGCGAACGCGAAGGGCGACTCGAGCCGCGTCATCTACGGCGACACCATCTTCGAGGACTGCGGCACGGGCAACCCCGCGCTCAAGACCTGCGGCGCGGGCGACAACGCGAGCGTCACGCTCGCCATCCCCATGGAGGCGAAGCTCGGTGTCCGGTACCACGCGCCGCTCGCGGGTGGCCCCTCGCGCAAGGGGCACCGCGATCCGATGGCCGACGATCTCTTCGACGCCGAGCTCGACCTCACCTGGGCGAACAACAGCGCCATCGACTCCATCCAGGTGCGCTTCCCGAACGACGCCAAGACCGGCGACGCGATCCTCCCGGTGGCCGGCATCCCCGGCGGCGGCATTCCTGGCAACGCCGACCAGAAGCGCGGCTACCGCGACGTGCTCGGGCTCCGCCTGGGCGGCGATTTCAACGTGATCCGCGACCGCCTCGCGCTCCGCGGCGGCGGCTTCTTCGAGTCGTCGGCCCAGGACAAGCAGTTCCAGAACATCGACTTCGCCGCGGCCTCGCGCTTCGGGCTCGCGCTCGGCGCGACCTTCCGCGTGCGCACGGGCTCCGCCGCGGACGCGGGCGCCCTCGACTTCATGATCGGCTACGGCCACGTGTTCGTCGCCGATCAGTCGAACAACGATCCGCGCGCCGCGGGCGTCCCGGCGGTGGCGGGCACCGCCTGCAACCCCGCCACGTCGAACCAGCCCGGCGACACCTGCGCGAGCGTGAACGGCGCGCCCGCCCGCACGAAGTACCAGACCAACTGGCCGGTGAACCTCGGCACGGTCACGAACACCATCAACGCGCTCAACGTCGGCGTCGCCTACCGCTTCTAGCGAGGCCGGGACGCGTCAGGAGCGACGCGCCCGAGCGGGTGAGGTTGCCCCGTCCGCTCCGCGGGCCGACCTCCCCCCAGATCCGTGGCCGAGGCCGGCCACGCCATCGGGGGAGGGAGGTCCTCGCGACGTCTGCCCCGTCAGTGGCTCGAGTTCGCGGCGAGCCAGCGCTCCGCCTCGAGGGCGGCCATGCACCCCGAGCCCGCGGCCGTGACGGCCTGCCGGTACACGAAGTCTTGGACGTCGCCCGCGGCGAACACGCCCGCGACGCTCGTCTGCGTCGTGCCGGGCTTCGTCTTGATGTAGCCGTTGTCGTGGAGCTCGAGCGCCCCGGTGAAGAGGTCGGTGTTCGGAGTGTGCCCGATGGCGACGAAGTAGCCCGTGACGTCGAGCGTCTTCTTCTCGCCGGTCTTGTTGTTGCGCAGCCGAACGCCCGTGACCTCGCCCTTGGAGACGTCCAGGATCTCGTCGATCTCGGTGTTGTAGTGCACCGTAATCTTTGGGTTCTTGAGCACGCGGTCTTGCATCGCCTTGCTGGCGCGGAACTCGTCGCGGCGGTGGATGAGCGCGACGCTGCGGCACAGCCCGGAGAGGTACATCGACTCCTCCATCGCCGTGTCGCCGCCGCCGACCACGGCGACGTCTTGGTTGCGGAAGAACGCGCCGTCGCACACCGCGCACGCCGAGACGCCGCGCCCCTTCAGGGCGTGCTCGCTCTCGATGCCGAGCCACTTCGCCTGGGCGCCCGTCGCGATGATGAGCGTCTCGGCCTGGTACTCGGTGTCGTCGTCCCCGGCCCAAACGCGGAAGGGTCGCGCCGACAGATCGACGCGGTTCACGTCCTCGGTGCGGATCTCCGCGCCCTGGTGGAGCGACTGGTCGCGGAACGCCTTCATGAGATCGGGGCCGGTCACCTTCGCGGGGAAGCCCGGGTAGTTCTCGACGTCGTTCGTGATCATGAGCTGCCCGCCGGGAATTCCCCCGCGGACGAGCCCCTCGAACATGAGGGGCTGCAGGTTGGCGCGCGAAGCATAAATCGCGGCGGTGTGGCCCGCGGGGCCGGAGCCGATGATGATGACCTTTCTCGTGTCCGTCATGGCCCGGACTCTACGCCGGCCTTCGCCGGGCGCCCACATGATCCGGCGCGCGGGATCGATTCTCGCCCGCGGCGTCGCGCCCGAACCCGTGGACGGGCGCGGCCGATTGCCGCTACGCTCTCCCGTCGTGACCGATCCCAGCCCGACGGCCCACCGCGAGGAGCAGCTCGCCCGCGTCCCCTTCTTCGATGGCCTCACCGTCGAGGCCTTGCAGCTCATCGCCGAGGTCACCACCGAGGAGTCGCACGGCCTGGGCGCGCGCATCTTCAACTACGGAGACCTGGGCGATCGCGTGTACATCGTCGCCGAGGGCAAGGTGCGCATCTCGCGCAACGTCTCCGGCATGGGCGAAGAGGCCCTCGCCGTGCTCGGCCCGGGCGAGGTGTTCGGCGAGATGGCGCTCCTCGACGAGTCGGTGCGCTCGGCCGACGCGCTCGCGCACGAGCGCTGCAAGCTCCTCGTCATCGCCAAAGACGACTTCGACGATCTCCTCTTCCTCAACAAGGACCTCGCCTACGAGGTGCTCTGGAGCTCCGTGCGCATGCTCACGAGCAGGCTCCGAGAGACCAACGAGAAGCTCACGTTCCTCTCTACCTCCGGCAAGTTCTGACGCTCGACTCAAGGTGCCCGCTCCCTCCATGACCTCTCCCAAGCTCCCTCTCCTCGCGCTCCTCCTCGGCGTCTCCCTCTCGACGGCCGCGGCCGCGTGCGGCGGGAACACGCCCGCCCCCGTCGTCCCCGCCGGCCCGGAGCCGTCGGCGCCTCCCGCCGCCTCCGGCACCGCCGCGCCGCCCGCGAGCGGCTCGGTCGCCCCGCCCGTCAAGGCGCCCGTCGTGATGAAGCCCATCGTCCCGAGCGCCATGGCCGCGGACCTCGCCGCGATCGGCCTCGACCCAAAGAAGCTCCCTCCGCTCGACAAAATCGAGCCGCAGAAGCTGCGCAAGGTCATGAAGACCTTCACCAAGGCGCTCGGCGTCCAGTGCAGCGCCTGCCACGACGCCGACGACTTCAAGGCCGCCACGCCCAAGAAGGCCGTCGCGACCCGCATGTGGAACGACTTCTCGCGAGGCCTCACGCTCGCCGACGGGAGCCCCCTCTATTGCGACTCCTGCCACCAGGGCCGCATGGAGTCGCTCGACCACGGCGACAAGAAGGCGCTCTCCAAGTGGATGCAGGGCGAGTTCGTCGACAAGGTGAAGCGCGTCGACGGCAAGGAGCACGGCTGCGAGACCTGCCACGGCGATCCCTTCGAGGGGCCGTTCCTCGACACCGTCTGGGCGAAGAAGAAGTAGGCGCCGCGCGTCGCGCCGACGCTGCTCGCCCGTCCCTGTACGGCGGCGGTCGACGGCGCGCCGATTTGGGCTCTCCCGAGCCCGCGCGTGCCCCCGCCGGAGCCGCGGTGTCCGTCGAAAGTTCGAAAGCAATATCAAGTGGTTGCGCACAAACGGCGCCACGTTCTTGACCTGGTAACGTGCGTTCAGTACTGTTCGTTGCACCATGCAAGGGCTTACTCAGCGGCAGCAGATGGTCCTCGACTACATCAAGCAGTCCATCGTGGATCGAGGCTACCCCCCCACGCTCCGCGAGATCGGCGCCCGCATGGGCATTCGCTCCACGAACGGCGTGAACGACCACCTCCGCGCGCTCGAGCGCAAGGGCTACCTCACGCGCGAGGACATGAAGAGCCGCGCGCTCCGCCCGACCGGGCCGGGCCCGGTGGGGGCGCTCGAGGCCTCGAACGACGAGGCGAACACGCCGGCGCCGCGGCTCGACGACGACGATCTCGTCGAGATCCCCGTGCTCGGGCGCGTCGCGGCGGGCATGCCCATCCTCGCCGAAGAGAACGTCATCGACACGGTGCGGGTCGACCGCGGCCTCATCCGCGGCGGCCGCGAGGTCTTCGGCCTCCGCGTCACTGGCGACAGCATGATCGACGCCGGCATCCTGAGCGGCGACTACATCTTCGTGCGCAAGCAGCTGACGGCGAGCCGAGGGGACATCGTCGTCGCGCTCATCGGGGACGAGGCGACCGTGAAGTATTACTTCCCCGAGAAGGACTACGTCCGCTTCCAGCCCGCCAACAAGACCATGGCGCCCATCCTCGTGCGCGCGATGGACTTCCGCGCCACCATGCTGCTCGGCGTCGTCGTGGGCGTGTTCCGGCGCATCTAGCTCCCGCTCGAGCGTCGCCGGCCCGGGCGCCCGCCGCGCGCCTAGATTTTCGTCAGGTACTCGCGCGCCGCGAGAATTGTCGGATATGATCCTCGCGGGCGCGCCCGACGTGCGCCCTCTGGTCCACTGGAGAATCTCATGGCCCCCTGTCCGCAATGCGGCGCTGTTCCACAGTCCTCCGACAAGTTCTGCAACGTCTGCGGGTACTCGCTCGGCCCCTCGCCGTTCGGTCAGGCGCCGAAGTACGGCGCTCCCCAGCAGCCGCACCAGGGCGGGCTCCCGCCGATCGACGCCATGCCCTTTACCAATGACGCCTACGGCAACCCCCAAGGCCAGCAGGGCGGAGGCTTCCAGCAGTCGGGTGGGTACCCGGCGGGCCAAGGCGGTTTCCCAGGCGGAGGAGGCTTCGGCCAGCCGCAGGGGCAATACGGGGGCGGCGGCTTCGACCAGGGCGGCGGCGGCTTCGGTCAGCAGCCCCAAGGTGGGTTCGGCCAGCAGCAAGGCGGGTTCCCCGACCCCAACGCCGGGTTCGGCGGGGGCGGCGGCTTCGGTCAGCAGCCGGGTCAGGGCGGCGGTTTCGGCGGCGGCGGCTTCGGCCAGCAGCAACCCCAGCCGCCACAGCAGGGCTTCGGTGGCTACCCGCAGCAGGGGCAGGGGTTCGGTGGGGGTGGGTTCGACGCGCAGCCCCCGCAGCCGCAGTTCGCGCCCGCGCCGCCTCCCGCGCCCGTCGCGGCGGCCGCGCCCGCCTACCAGCCTCCGCCGCCCCAGCCGCTGCCCGCGACGGCGCTGCGCGGCTTCGTCGTCTCGTACCAGTCGAACCCCGCCGGCGAGTTCTGGCCGCTCACCGGGGGCCGCAAGGTCATCGGCCGCGCGAACTCCGGCGAGAACGTCGACATCCCGCTGAGCGACGCGACCACCTCGTCTCGCCACGCGGCGCTCTCGATCGACGGCGTGAGCGGCACGGTTACGCTCGAAGACACGGGCTCCACGAACGGCACGTTCGTCAACGAGGAGCACGTCGGCTTCAACGGCCGCCGCGACCTCCGTGACGGCGACAAGCTGCGCTTCGGCGGCTACGTCGCCTTCGTGAAGCTCATCACGCGCACACACTGAGCCGCGCTCGCCGCGCGTCGCCGGCGCGCCCGCGCGTCGCGCCCGCGCGTCGGCGTGGTGGCGCGCGCGACGTCGCGCCACGCGTCGCGAGTAGGCCCGCGGG
>DAORJJ010000380.1:0-6656 GCA_035439005.1 Polyangiaceae bacterium
CGGCGCCCGGGGCCCCGCCGCGGCGGCCGCGCACTCCACCCCGAACAACCAGGTCGCCGGCGTGGACGAGGCCGACATCGTCAAGACCGACGGCAAATACGTATACCTCGCGCTGAACGGGGCGCTCCGCATCGTCGAGGCGCTAAAGCCGCGAGTCGTCTCGACCACCCGCCTGCCGGGCGCGGCGCGCGAGCTCTTCGTCGAGGGCAATCGCGCGGTCGTGTACACGTCGATCGGCGGCACGCCCCAGCGCTGCACCTACGGGTACGACTGCGCGTTCGCGGGCGACGGCACCGCGACGCGCGTGACCGTGCTCGACCTCACGGACCGCTCGGCGCCGCGCGTCACCCGCACCCTCGAGCTCACCGGCTCGCTCATGACCGCCCGGCGCGTCGGCAACGCGGTGCACACGGTGGTGGCCGACGGCGACGTCCGCGCCCCGCGGTACATGACGTGGCCCGCGGATCTCGACACGTGCGGCAACCCCGAGAAGGTGGTGCGCGCCCGGTTCGCCAAGCTCCGCGCAGAGAACGAGGCCCGGATCCGGCAGATGGCGCGGTTCCCCTCCCTCCGCGATCACGGCGTCGAGACGCCGCTGTGCGGCCACCTCCTGCGCTCGGCGATGGACGACGGCCAGTCGTTCACGAGCGTCGTCTCGTTCAACCTGGCGGACGACGCGGCCCCTGCGCAGACCGCCACCGTCGAGAGCCGCCCCGGCGCGGTGTTCGCGTCGGCCGACACGCTGTACATGTCCGTCGTGCACGGGCGACGGGCCCAGCGAGGGCGGCGTTGGTACTCGTTCTACCCCACGACGGACGAGGTGAGCGAGATCCACGCGTTCCGCATCGGCGAGCGCCCGGACGCCACGCGCTACCTCGGCAGCGGCGTCGTGCCGGGCCACGTCTTGAACCAGTTCGCGATGGACGAGTGGTACGGCTACCTCCGCGTCGCGACTACGCGCGGCCGCGTCCCGAGCCCTGGCGTCGAGAGCGTGCTCTCGGTGCTCGCGCACCGCGAGGACGGCAGCCTCGTGCGCGTCGGCGCCATCGACCACATCGCCCCGGGCGAGGACATCCGCGCCGTCCGCTTCGACGACGACCGCGGGTACGTGGTCACCTTCAAGAAGACCGATCCGCTGTTCGTGCTCGACCTCGGCAAGCCCGACAGGCCTACGATCCTCGGGGAGCTCAAGATCCCCGGCTTCTCGACGTACATGCACCGCATCGACCCCGACCACCTGCTGTCGATCGGCTTCGACGCCGCAGACCGAGGCGACTTCGCCTACTTCGACGGCGTCATCTTGCAGCTCTTCGACGTGAGCAAGCCGACCGACCCGAAGCTGCTTCACAAGGAGAAGATCGGCACGCGCGGCTCGAGCTCGGCGGCGGCCACCGATCACCTCGCCTTCAACTACTTCCCGGAGAAGGGCCTGCTCGGGGTGCCCATGACCGTGTGCGAAGGGGGCCGCGAGGGCGTTCACGGCACCGAGCTCACGTTCAGCGGCCTCTACGTGTACGACGTGAGCGTCGACCGCGGCTTCCGGCGCCTCGGCGGGATCGATCACTCGCGGCGCGGCGTGAGCTGCGGCACGTGGTGGTCGAACGCGACGTCCGCGGTGAAGCGCAGCGTCTTCCTCGACGACCTCGTCTACTCGATCGCGGACGATCGCGTGAAGGTGCAGCGGCTCGGCGCGCTCGGGCGCGACGAGGCCGATCTCCCCATGACCCCCTGACGCCCTGGCCGTCGCTCGCTACAGCCGCCCCAAGAGGCCGAGCGCCGGGAGGAGCGCGGACGCCTCGCGCGTGCGCGACGGCTCGGGGAAATACGCGCCGGCGACCTGCGCGAACACCGCGACGTGCCCCGACACCGACCACTCGAGCCCGCCGCCCGCGCGGACCCCGACCCGAGCGCCGTCCGCGAGAAAGCACGGCATCGCGAGCGTGACGAAGGGCCGCAGCGCGCGGAGCGGGAGAAAGGCCCTCGCCCCCACCTCGAAGCCGCTGGTCGCCCCGAGGAGCGCGCCGGCGGAGAGCTCCGCGAACCTCGTGGCGCCGACGCCGAGCCCCGCGTACACGACGGCGCCCCGCAGCGCCCCGTCGATGTCGAGCCGCGCGACCGCGAGCGGTCTCCCGGCCGTCGTCCACGCGGCCGGCGGCGCGGGCTCTCTGCGACCCGTCGGGTGAGGCGATGGCGCGACGGCGACCGCGACGAGCGGCGGCACGCGGACCTCCTCGCGCTGCCCCTCCTGCACGCGCGCTCGCGCCGTGAACGGAGCGAACCCCGGCGAGGTGGCCTCCACGAGCACGTCGCCGGGGTCGACCGGGACGGGCGCTCCCCACGCCAGCGGCGGCACGACGCTGCCGTTGAGCCGCACGGCGAGGCGGGCACGCGGCGCGCGCGCCGCCGGCTCGACGACGATCGTGACCGTGGGCACACGCGCCTTGAGCTCCGCCAGGCTCCGCTGGCACTCCTCGACGCGATCGTCGCGCTTGTCGCGGCGCGCCATCGCGAGGGCCTCGGTGAACAGCAAGGTCGCCGTGCTCGTGCGCCCCTGGAGGCTCCGGCACAGCGCCAGGTTCATGAGAGTGCCGCCGCCCGGGTCGAGCCGCTGGCTCTCTTCGAAGCTCGCGCACGCCTCCGGGTAGCGACCCGCGTCCATGAGCTCGCGCCCCCGATCGAAGAGCGTGGCGGCCACGCCCTGCTGGCTGGCCGCGTCGTCGGCGCGCGCGGACGGCGCGAGGAGCGTGAGGAGCGTGAGGAGCGTGAGCAGCGCGAGCGCGGCGAACGACACGCGACCTCCCCCACCTCGGCGGCGCTCCCTCGCGATGGGCATGGCTATTTTCGCTCGCGAAACGACGGTCCGTCGTGCGGGCGCGCGGACGGCGCCGCGAGGACCGGTGAGGGAGTCGGCGCAGGCGTGCTCGGCGCGACATGCGGCGATGCGGCCGACCGGGCGACGCCCGCGACGCGCACCTTCACCGGCGACGCAGACGGCGACGGCGACGGCCCGAGGGCCGCGGCGCTCACCCCGGTCGTCATCAGGCCGCCAACGGGCCCCTGCTGCCCGCCGCTCGGCGTCGAGGGCGCAGGCGAGACCAGCGCGGGCGCGGGGTCTTGGGTGGCTGTCCCGCGCTCGGCGTGGCGGGTGGCGCGCGCGCCCAGGCCGAGCGTCGCGACGACGACGACGACGACGCCAGCGACCGCGAGGCGCGAGGTGCGCGGTGCATGGAGCGGCAGCCGCTCGAGCTCCCGGACCACCTCCTCCACGCGTGGACGGCGCTCGGGCCGCTTGTCGAGGCACCGCCGCACGAGCCTCGCGAACCCTCGCGGGAGCGAGCGGCGCCGCTCGCGGGGATCGGGCACCACGTCGCGCGTGGTCGACACGATGGCTTCCATCGCCGTGACGCCATGGAAGGGCCGCGCTCCGGTCGCGAGCTCGAAGAGCACGACGCCCAGCGAGAACACGTCGGTCGCCGCGTCCGTGGGCTTGCCAAGGGCCTGCTCCGGCGACATGTACCCGGGGCTGCCGAGGACGACCCCCTCCGCCGTCAGCACCTCCGAGGCCTCACGCGGCGCGCCCTCCGCGCCCCACTTCGCGAGGCCAAAGTCAAGTATCTTGACTATGCCCGCGGCGTCGAGGATCACGTTCTCAGGCTTCACGTCGCGATGCACGATCCCCGCCGAGTGCGCGGCGGCGAGCCCGAGCGAGAGCTCGCGGCCGATCCTCACCACCTCGGCGAACGGCACGGGACCGTCCCGGAGCAGCGCGCGGAGCGTGCGGCCCTCGACGTACTCGAACACGAGGTACGCGCTGGCGTCGTGCTCCCCCACCTCGAGGAGCCGCGCGACGTTCGCGTGCGCCACGGCCGCCGCGGCCTTCGCCTCGCGCAGGAAGCGCCGCTTGCGCTCGGGGCTCGCCGCGCGGTGACCGCTCACCACCTTGAGGGCGACCGCGCGGCCCAGGCGCTCGTCGCGGGCCTCGTAGACGACGCCCATCCCGCCGCGGCCGATCACGCGCGCGACCACGAAGCGGTCGACCGCCTCGCCAGGCACGAGCTCCGTGGTCAGCTCGTCCGCCCCGGTGCGGGCGAGCCTCCGCAAGAGCTCGTCCGACTCGGCGCCGTCGTCGGAGCCCAGGGTCTCGGCGGCGTCAGCCATGGCCGTCGTCACGGCTCGAGACGAGCCCGAGCTCGCGCCCGCGCCGCTTCAGGCGTTCCTTGAGCAGCTGGAAGCGCTTCCGCAAGCGAGCCTGCGCCGCCGCGTCGGCGGCCTGTCCTTCCTCGGCGAGCACGGCCGCGATCTCGGCCCACGACAGCTCGCGCTCCACGCGCAGCGAGAGCAGCATGCGCTCGTCGACGTCGAGCTCCCCCTTCAGCGTGTCGATCGCCGCGCTGTTCTCGTCGCGAAGGCGGCTGAGGGTGCGCGTGCGGACCTCGTCGACGAGCTCCGAGAGCGCGCCGAGCTCCGACAGCGGGATCGCGCGGCCGCGCGCGCGCTCGCTCCGGCGGTACCGCGCGGAGGCGCGACGCGCGAGCGCGTAGGTCCAGGTGCGGAAGGAGCACTCCCACCGGAAGGTCGGGAGCCCACGCCAGATGTCCTCGGCGAGCAGCGAGAACACGTCCGCGCCCGTGGTCTCGCTCCCGTGGGCGTGGACGAGGAAGCGAAGCAGCTCCGGCCCCGCCTGCCGCAGCGCGAGGGTCGCCGCCTCGTTCGTCGCGCCCCTCTCGGCGAGCGCGCGCAGCTCGCCCTCGAGCGCGACGTGAGCGGCTCTCACGACCGTGGCGGACATGTCGAAAAGCGTACACCAACCGGCCGCTCGGCGAGGCCCGCCTGTCGGGGGCCCCGCCTGCCTTTCCGCCGCCGCGCCTCCGTGGCACGATGAGGCGGATCGTGCGCCGCGCTCCGCTCTTCAGCCTGCTGCTCGTGGCCCTCGGGCTGGCCTCGCGCTCCGGGAATGCGGCGCGAGACCCGGGGCGCGAGCCGGAGAGATTCTCGTTCGCGGACGATCCCGTGACGGTCACGCCGCGCGGCCCCACGCTGACCCTGCTCGGCGCTCGGCACGCGCCGGTCCGCCGCGAGGGCGCGCGCGACGAGTTCGCCGACGCGCTCGGGCCGGGGCTCGATCTGGTGCGCGAGCGACGCGCAGCGAGCGACGCGGACGGCCCGACGGGGGCCCTCGAGGACTGGGTGCGGCTCCCGGCCAAGCCGCGCGAGCCGCGCGTGCGCTACGCCATGTCGCTCGGCGCCCTCGCCGGCCTTCGGCTCGTGGGAGGGGTGCTGGAGGTGCTCGATCCGGAGGGCACGCCGCGCGCGCGGATGCGCCCGCCTTGGATCGCCGACGCGAGCGGCCGCCGGAGACCCGTGAGCGTCCAGGTCCTCGGGTGCGCCGTCGATCGCGACCCGCGGGCGCCCTGGGGGCGAGCGCCCGTCGCGCCCGGGGCGGCCTCGTGCACCGTCGAGCTGTCGTGGGACCTGGCGGCGTCCGACTACCCGGCGCTGCTCGACCCCGAGTGGTCCGACGCGGGCGATCTGGCCGTCGGGCGCTCGCTCCACAGCGCGACGCTGCTCGCGAACGGGCGCGTGCTGATCGCGGGCGGGTACTCCACGGACCTCGGCGCCGACGTCGCCGCTTCGGAGCTCTACGATCCGAGCACCCGCACGTTCGCCGCCACCGGCGCGCTCGCCACGGCGCGGCGCGCGCACTCGGCCACCGCGCTCGACGGTGGACGCGTCCTCGTGCTTGGTGGCGACGTCAGCTTCAACCCGCCGAGCGTGCTCGCCTCCGTCGAGCGCTACGATCCGTCCACCGGTCAGTGGACGCCCCTCCCCGCGCTCGCCGAGCCGCGCTCGCACCACACCGCCTCGCGGCTCCGCGATGGACGGGTGCTCGTCGCGGGGAGCCTCGACTACGCGCGCGACGGCCTCGCGTCGTCCGCGGTGGAGCTCTGCGCGAGCGACGGGACCTCGTGCCGGCGCACGGCGAGCATGGGCGCACCCCGCGCCGCGCACAGCGCCAGCCTGCTGCCGGACGGGCGGCTCCTGGTGGCGGGCGGAGGTGCAAAAATCTTCAACGATCTCAATTCACTCCACGCAACCACCGAGATCTTCGATCCGCAGGGCGAGGCGTGGCGCCCAGGGCCCACGCTCCCCCGCGCGCGCTTCGATCACGCCGCGGTCGCGCTCGCGAGCGGCACGACCCTGCTCATGGGCGGCAGCCTGAGCCCCCAGGGCGCGGAGACCACCGACGAGGTGCTCGCGGTGTCGCCCGCCGGCGCGGTGTCGGTGGCGCGGCCGCTCGGGGCGGCCCGGTGGCTCCACCAAGCCACGGCCGTCTCCGGCGAGCGCGTGTTCATCCTCGGGACCGCCGCGCCCTTCTACAGGCCGAGCACGTCCGCGACGGCCGAGCTCTACGACCCCGCCCGAGGCACCTCCACCACGCCGGATCTGGAGCCTCGCTACTGGCACACGCAGACCCTCCTCGCCGACGGCAGCGTCCTCGTCGTCGGCGGAGGCCAGGTGCTCACGCCGCGGAGGGCGCGCATTTTCACGCCGCCCCCGCCCCCACCGCCGCCCGAGCCGCCACCGTCGGCGCCTCCTCCGTCCGCGAGCACCACGGCGCCGGCGCCGCCGCCGTCGGCCGCAGACGCGGCCCCCGC
>DAORJJ010000381.1:0-6654 GCA_035439005.1 Polyangiaceae bacterium
CAGGGAAGCCCGCCGCGGTCACGGTCTACGTGGGCCAGAGCGGCAGCGCGACGCCGCGACCGCTCGCACCCTACGTGCTGAAATACGCGGCCGGCTGGCTCCGCGCGGGCGTCGCGGACCGGCGCGGCGCCCTGCTCGACCCCGCGGCGCCGCCGGGCTGGCTCGAGCTGCGAAGGCCCCAGGGGGCCCCGTAGCGATGCGCCGCCGCCGCCGGAGGCACCTCGGCGCCCCCGAGCCCATGGAGGGCATCCTCGGGCGCGCGGGGGAGGACCGCTTCTCGCGGGTGCGCCCGCCGTTCCCGACGTCCAAGTGGGTGCAGGCCGTCGGGCCTCGCATCGCCGATCGCACGAGGCCGCTGCGGCTCGAGGGCGGCGAGCTGCTCGTGCTCGTCGCCACGAGCGTGTGGTCAAGTGAGTTGACCATGCTCGCCGCCGACGTCGTGGCCCGACTGAACGGGCTGGGCGTAGGGGTCGCGCGGCTGCGGTTTCGCGTGGGCGCCGTCGAGCTCGAGCGGCCCCCCGAGCGGCGGGCGCGGCGCAAGGTGCCCGCAGCCGTCGCCCTCCCCCCGGCGCTCGAGCGCCTCGTCCGGTCGCTCGAGGACGACGAGCTCATGGGCGCGATCCGCCACGCCGCCGAGGCCAACCTCGCGTGGCAGACCGGACGAGAGACCGGCCCTAGCCGCGAAGAGACCGCGCCCGTCGCTCCAAGCCTTCCAGCCTTTGAAGGAGGAAGCGATCGGCCGGCCCGAGCGACGACGAGCGATCCTGAATCTGCGCCACGTAGTCGCGCAGGCGGGCGAGGTCGACCGCGGTGACCTTCCCCATCGCGTTGTAGAGCTCGTCGATGACGGCGGCGGGGGGCGGGCGGTTCTGGGCGGCGTAGAGCTCCACGACGTAGTCGGCCCAGCCGCCCTTGCCGGTGGACGTCGCCAGCCGCGCCGAGAACTTGGCGGCCTGATCCACCAGCGACACGGGCAGCGGCCGGCCCGCCCGGCACGACTCGATCACGTCGGCGAGCACCGAGGCCAAGAGCCGCTCGGCCTCGCCCGCTCTCCCGAGCGCGAGCGCCTTCTCGGCGACGCTGCCGAGCAGCTTGAACTGGTCGACCCGGCGCACCATGCTCGGCTCGGCGTCGTCGAAGCGGGGCATCTGGATGCCGGAGCTGGGCGTCATGCGCGAGACCGTGTTCTTCGCCGCGGGCGAGCGCGCCGAAGGCCCGCCCTCTCGGGTCGCGAGCAGCGTGAGCTCCTGCGAGCCGATGAGGACCCGATCGCCGACCTGGAGCTCCACCGTGCCCTCGACGCGCGCGCCGTTGACGATCACGCCGTTGCGGCTCCCCAGGTCCTCCACCTTCACGGCGGTGTCCGACACGTGAAAGACCGCGTGGCGACGCGACACGAGCGGATCGTCGAGCGACAGCTGGCAGGTGCCGCTGCGCCCCACGGCGAACTGGCCCTCGGTCAGCTCGACGTCGTGCTGGAGGTACCGCAGGCGGAACTTCACCCCGCCCTCCCTGGGCTCGGCGACGACCCCCGCGACCCCAAGCGGGCCCCACCGCCTCGCGTGAGGCTCGGGTCGCGCTTCGCCCGGGGCGAGCGCGGATCATCAGCGGGGCGACGCACGAGCATACGGGTTCCGACGCCCACGTTTACCCCCGATGCGCCAGACGCGGCAAGAGACCGTCCACCGGCCTCTGGAACGCGCGCTCCAACGCGCTCCAACGCGCTCAACGCGACTAAGGGAGCTTCGACACGGCTGTCTGGGCGAAAGGATCCTCCTCGCGGTTCTGAGTGAGGAGCTCGAGCCGGGTGAGGACGGAGGTCTCGTCCAAGGAGAGCTCTTCGGCGCGGGCCCGATGGTGCTCGACCAGCGCGGAGATGGGCGCCTCGAGCTCGGGGAAGCGCCCGTAGAGCTGCTGAAACCAGCCCAGCACCTCGGAGGTGGGCACGAACGAGAGGCTCTCGCACACCGACGCGGCCCACACCGCCCAGGCGCCGTCGCGTGAGAGGAAGCTCGTGCGCAGCGCCGCCACGAGCAAGAGCGAGATCTGCCCGCGGCTCACGTGCTCCCCGCGGTTCAGGGCCTCCTCGAGCTGCTCGCGGGCCCGACCGAGGATGCGGGCGGCGTCGTCGAGGCGCCCCATCGAGAGCGCCCGCTCGAGCACCTGGAGCTGAAGCTCGAACGTCCACGCCGACTCGCTCTGGGCGACGTCGCTCTGGGTGTCGGCCTCCTCCGGGACGGCCCCGCAGGTGGGGCACGCGCCGGCCTCGCGGGAGTAGGGCATGTGGCACGAGTGGCAGTGCTGGAGAAAGCCCGTGGTCTTCGAGGGCTCGGGCGCGCGGCCGGTGTCGGCCGTGAAGAGCAGGTCCTGGGTGCCGATGCGGACGCGGTCGCCGTGGTGCAGCTCCTGGGAGCCCTTGATGGGCGCGCCGTTGACCTTGACGCCATTTCGGCTGCCGAGGTCGAAAATGGAGACGGAGTCGCCCTCCACTTCGATGCGCGCGTGCTGTCGAGAGACGAGCGCGTCCTCGATGGTGACGTGGCAGTCGTAGCTGCGCCCAATGAGCGTCGTCCCCTTGGGGAGGTCGAACTCCTGAAGCTGCAGTCGCAGTCGGTACCGCACCAAACCTCCAAACACTTCAGCCAAGACCTGGAGTCGCGACGCGGTCAGGCCGCGTCGATGTGCCGCGCGCCGGCCGGAGCCGAGAAGCCCGTGGTCACCTTCACGGACGCCTTTGGGGCGACCTTCGCCACCACGGGTTCGATGAGCCGCTCGCGCGTCATCTGCGCGCCGGGGCACCCGGCGCACGTCCCCGTGAGGTGCACGTGGACGAGCTCGGCGGACGCGCTCACCAGGTACACGCGGCCCCCGTCCGCGTGGACCAAGGGCACGACCAGATCGCGACAGGAGGCCACGAGTTTCTCTTCCACGTCGTTCACGCTACCAGATCCGCGAGACTCTACCGGAATTTACGAAGCCCCCCGGCGCGCCTACTTCTTCTTCGGAGCGGTCTTGGGCGGGGCCTTCTTCGGATCCTTCGGATCCTTGGCCGGGTCGGTCGGCGCGGCGTTCGGATCGACGCGGTTGCCGCCGGTGACCGCCGCGATCGTGGGGTCGATCGCCATCGGGTTGGTCTCCTTCACCGCGCGGAGGCTGCCGAGGTTGCCGAGCGTGGTCAGCTCCTCGAGGGCGACGCCCGTGAGCCCCTCGCCCGCGCGATCGACGAGGCGCATGTGCGAGGTGTTGTCGCGCCAGTCGACCTGGGTCTGCGTGAGGCCCTTCTCGGGATCCGGCGGGAGGATCCGCCCGCGCACGCCGAGCTTGCTGTTCATCAGGTTGACCGCGTCGGCGAAGGTCTTGCCGATCGTGCCGCTCGCGAAGGGCACGGCGTCGTAGATCTTCCACAGGCGGTTGTTGATGAAGAAGAAATAACGGGTCTTTCCGTCGCGTTGGAGCTGCAGCAGCGCCTCTTGATTCCGGTACGTGTACTCGGGCCGGAGGCCGGAGGCGTCGTAGCCGGTGGGCGTGATGCCGAACTCGACCCAGGTGCGCTCGAACGCGCGCATCGAGCTGTCACGCTCCTGCTCCAGCGCCTTCATTTGGGGTCCGACCGAGGCGCTCGCGAGGCGCTTGTCGTAGTCCTTCCAGAGGATGCCGCCGACGGCGGTGTGCGCCTTGACGACCTCTTCCTTCGTCATGCCCCAGCGCAGGCCGCCCTCGAGCATCGCCGCGACGCCCGGGGCCGCGGGGGCCTCGCCCGCCGCGCCCGCGATGGGCCCGCTCGTGCCGCCGCCGCTGGACCGACCCGAGGCCATGGCCGGCCCGGGCACGTCGATGGTGGTCGGGCCGGTCGGCGCGGCGGCGGTCCCGGAGGCGGCGGTGTCCGGCGTGGCGGCCGGGTCGTCTTCGGCCGACGCCGCCGGCTTGGGCGGCGTGCACGCCGGGAGCGCGACGGCGATCGCGAGCGCCCACACGGAAGCGCGGGATCGGTTCATCACGCCCTCGAACCAACGCGGCGTGCCTTGCAGTTTGGAAACATTCATCGCGACCACTCTCCTCGGGCCGAAGGGTACCATCCGCGTCCGGGCGCTGGAAGCGCCTCCGAGACCGCCCGCCGCGCCCTCGGCGAAAAAAACTTGGCGGGCTCGCGCGTTACGTCCTGTACGCTCCACCGCGTGATGGCCCTCAGGAGCTCTTCGCGTGGCGCGCTCGCGGCGCGCACGTTGGCGGTGATCGCGCTCGTCGGCCTCGCCGCCACGGGCTGCGCAGGGTCGCAGGCGCCGCGACCGCTGGCGAGCTACGGCGCGCACTTCGCGACGCTGTTCGACGACGGGATCGACGGCAGCGCCGTGGGGTTCGCCAGCGAAAGCAAGTCGTACCGCCCGAAGGCGGATCCGCTCTTCCGAGCCCGCGTCGAGGCCGCCGACGGGGTCGTGCGCCTCAAGGTCGTGACGATCAGCGCGAAGGCCGACTCCACGGGCACGAGCTACATCCTGAGCTGCCGCGTCGAGCAAAAGCTCGCCGGCGCGCACGCGCCCACGGGCGACATCGAGCTGCGGGTCTCGAGCAAGGCGCCCTCCGCGGGCATCCTCCGGAGCCTCAGCGAGAGCGTGGTCGGCATGCACTTCGTGGCCTTCTTGCGGGACTTCGTCCGTCCCGACGGCGAGAAGGAGACGCACTTCCACTTCGCGCCCGACACGCCCATCGTGGTGGACGGCGCGACGAACCCGACCGGCCTCGTCGACTGGGCGACCCCCATCAAGAAGTAGCGACGGCTGAGCTGCCTGCGCGCGCGCGGCCCTCGCGTTCCGAGGCGCGCGTGGTACAAGGCCGCGTGGCTATCGAACTGAAGAACGCTCGCGAGATCGAGCAGCTCCGCGTGGCGTGCCAGATGGCCGCCGAGACCCTCCTGCTCGTCGGCGAGCAGCTCCGCGTCGGCATGACGACGGCCGACATCGACGCCATCGTCCACGAGGACACGGTCAAGCGTGGCGCGTACCCCGCGCCGCTCAAGTACCGCGGCTTCCCGAAGAGCGTGTGCACGTCGGTGAACGACGTCGTGTGCCACGGCATCCCGGGCGCCGAGGTGCTCCGCGACGGCGACATCGTGAACGTCGACGTCACCACGCTCTACAAGGGCTTCTACGGCGACACGTCGGCGACGTTCTACATCGGCACGCCCAGCGCCGAGGCCCGCCTCGTCACCGAGGTGGCCAGGAAGAGCCTCGAGCTCGCGATCGCCGAGGTGCACGAGGGCGCGCGGCTCGGCGACATCGGCGCCGCCATCCAAGAGTACGCCGAGGCGCAGGGCTGCAGCGTCGTGCGCGACTTCGTGGGCCACGGCATCGGCCGCAAATTCCACGAGGACCCGCAGGTGAAGCACTACGGCAAGCGCGGCACCGGTGAGCGGCTCAAGGTCGGCATGACGTTCACCATCGAGCCGATGGTGAACCTCGGCCGCTGGGAGGTGAAGGTCGATCCGCGCGACAAGTGGACCGCCCGCACGGTCGACGGCAAGCTCTCCGCCCAGTTCGAGCACACGCTCGCCGTCACCAAAGACGGCGTCGACGTGCTCACGAAGCGGCCGAAGCCGCTCCGCATGTCGGAGAACGTCTCGCTCGTGTTCGCCTGAGCCGCGCTCAGCCGTCTTTGCCGGCGAGCAGCTCGCGCGCCGCCTTCCGCGCGGCGTCACCGACCTTCACGCCGCCGATCATGCGCGCGAGCTCGGCCACGCGCTCGCTCTCCGAGAGCCTGCGGATGCGGCTCACCGTGCGCTCGCCCTCTTCGCTCTTGTCGACGACGAAATGCGTGTCGGCGAGCGCGGCGATCTGCGGGAGGTGCGTGATGCACAGCACCTGGCGGTGGCGTGACACCTCGGCGATGCTGCGGCCGATCACCTCGGCGATCGCGCCGCTCACGCCGGCGTCGACCTCGTCGAACACGTAGAGGCCGGCGGGCCCCTTCTCCGCGAGCACACGCTTGAGCGCGAGCAGCGCGCGAGACAGCTCGCCCCCGCTCGCGATGCGGCGCAGGGGCTTCGGGTCCTCTCCTTTGTTCGGCGCAATGAGGAACTCGACGCGGTCGACGCCGTTCTCGGTGAGGCGCGCGCCGTCCACCACGAGGGTGTCGCTCTGGCCGGGGTGGATCGGCGCGACGTCGACCGACACGCGCGCCCTGCCCATGCCGAGCTGCGCGAGCTCCCGCCCCACGGCGTCCGCGAGCTTCTCGGCCGCCGCCCGGCGCTTCTTCGAGAGGGCGCGGGCCGCCGCGCCGATCGCCGTCAGCCGCGCGTCGCGGTCGGCCTCGAGGCCCACGAGGCGCTCCTGCCCGGAGGCCATGGCCTCGAGCTCGCGGCCGAGCTCCTGGCGGTAGGCGAGCAGCTCCTGGGTGCTGGGGCCATGCTTACGGAGCAGCTTCTGCAGGCGGAAATAGCGCTCGTCGAGCTCGGCCAGGCGCTCGGGGTTCTCCTCGACCGACTCGGCGTAGCGCGAGACCTGGCGGGCCGCGTCGGAGAGCTCCGCGAGCGCCGCGTCCACCGCGCGCGCGACCGGCGCGAGGCTCGGGTCGAGCGACGCCGCCTGCTCGAGGTCCGACACGATGCGCCCGAGCCGGTCGCAGATCGCCTCGTCGCCGTCGTAGAGCCGCTCGGCGGCG
>DAORJJ010000382.1:0-6650 GCA_035439005.1 Polyangiaceae bacterium
CGACGTGTCGTCGAGCGTGGTGTCGAGCGCGCGCGCCGCGGGCATGGGATCCGCGGGGCTCCAGCGGACGGTGGCGTTGCCGGGGAGCGAGCTCGGCGGCGGCACCTCGGTGCCGCTCGGGCGCTGCCGCGACGCGGGCGGGGCCGCCATGCGCTCCTGCACCTCGGACGAGAGCTCGAGCTGGCGCGTGCGCTCGAGGCTCACGAGCTTGAGCAGGCCGCCGCCGCCCGAGCCGACGGCGAGCGGTCCGAGATCGCTGCCGGAGAGCCCGGCGCGGAGCGCGCCCTCGGCCAGGGCGCGGCCGAAGGTGCGGGCGTCGGGGAAGCGCGCCTCGGGGTCTTTCGCGAGCCCGCGCATGATGACGTCGGCGATGGGGGCGGGCACGTACGACGACCGGGGGATGCTGACCAGCGAGGGCGGGGCGTCGTGGATCTGCTGGAGGAGCAGCGCGACGGCCTGGTCGCTCTCGAACGGCGTGCGCCCCGAGAGCATTTGAAAGAGCAGCGTGGCGATCGAGTACACGTCGCCCGGGGGGTTCACCCCCTCGCCCTTCGCGCCTTCGGGCGAGATGTAGCGCGCCGTGCCGAAGATGAGGCCGGCGGCGGTGGCCATCGACTGCTCGCCCCAGTTGATGCGGGCGATGCCGAAGTCAAGGACCTTGACGAAATCGACGTCGTCGCCGCGGCGCACGAGCATCACGTTCTCGGGCTTGAGGTCGCGGTGCACGATGCCCTGCGCGTGGGCCTCGCCGACGGCGTCGCAGAGCTGCAGGCCGATGTGCAGCGCCCGCCCGAGGGGCATGGCGCCCGACGAGGCCGCGAGGGCGCTCTGCAGCGAGAGGCCGTCGAGGAACTCCATGACCATGTACATGGCCCCGTCGGGCAGCTGCCCGGCGAGGTGCACCTGCACGGCGTTGGGGTGCTGGAGGCGCGAGGCGACCTTGGCCTCCCGCGTGAAGCGCGCGACGAGCTGCTTGTTCGCGGACAGCTCGCGGTGGAGCACCTTGACGGCCACGTCGCGGTCGATGCCCTTCTGGTAGGCCCGGTAGACGCGGCCCATGGCGCCCACGCCGGCGAGCTGCTTCACCTCGATGTGGCCGGAGATCTCCCGGCCGAGGTACGGATCGGGCCCCTCGCCGCCGCGGGCCGAGCTCGTGCTGCTCTGGAGGGGCGCGCCGTCGGCCGGGCAGAACAGCGCGTCTTGAGGGTACTTGCCGCCACACGCGGAGCAAACCTTCGTCGCGTGGGCGGAGTCCACGGGCATACCCTAGCCGATCCGCGGGCCTTCCGCGCCTCCCTCGTGCGGCGCGCGCTGGCGCGGTTCCGCGATTGAGGTCGCGGCGGCGAAGCACTACGGTGCGCGCCCATGTCGAAGCCCGTCGTCCTCGTCACTGGCGCCAACGGAGAGATCGGTCGCACCCTGCTCGAGCGGCTCCACACCGACGGGCGCTACCGCACGGTCACGGTCGACCTCACGCCGCTGCCGGAGCGCTACCGCCCGCTCTGCGTGGAGACCTACGCGGGCAACATCATGGACAAGTACCTGCTCGATCAGGTCGCGGCGCACCACGAGATCGAGGTCGTGTTCCACCTCGCGGCGCTGCTCTCCACCCGCGGCGAGCGCGATCCCGAGCTCGCCCACCAGGTGAACGTGGAGGGCACGCTTCACCTCTTGCGCGTCGCGCAGAACCAGTCGGGGCGCCTCGGGCGGCCGGTGCGCTTCGTGTTTCCCAGCAGCATCGCGGTGTACGGCCTGCCCGATCTGGAGACCAAGGCGCGCGCGGGGCGCGTGCTCGAGGGCGACCACAACGTGCCCATCACGATGTACGGGTGCAATAAGCTCTACTGCGAGCACCTGGGCCGCTACTTCACGCAGCACTTCCGGCAGCTCGGCGCGCTCTCCGGCGCCGCGCGCCTCGATTTTCGCAGCCTGCGCTTCCCGGGGCTCATCTCGGCCGAGACCGTGCCCACCGGCGGCACGAGCGACTTCGGCCCCGAGATGCTCCACGCCGCCGCGCGCGGCGAGCCGTACGCGTGCTTCGTGCGGCCGGACACGCGCATCCCGTTCATGGCCATGCCCGACGCGGTGAACGCCCTCGTGGCCCTGCTCGAGGCCGACCGCGCCTCGCTCACAGACAACGTCTACAACGTGGGCGCGTTCAGCCTCTCGGCCGAGGAGATCGAGGCCCGCGCGCGCGCGCACTTCCCCAACGCCGAGATCACCTACGCGCCGGATCCGGTGCGCAACAAGATCTGCGACTCCTGGCCCGAGGACGTGGACGACTCGCGCGCGCGGCGCGACTGGGGCTGGAAGCCCGTGTGGGGCGTGGACCGCGCGTTCGAGGAGTACCTGCTGCCCACGATCCGAAAGCGCTACGCCGACCGCTGACGCGACGTCGCAGCTCACGGCCCGCCGGAGAGCACCACGTACGCGACCGGCATCGCGACGCCGAGGCCCACGAGCACGGCGCCGCGGCCGAAGAGGCCCTTGCGCCCGGGGATCATGAAGAGCCCCGAGAACGCGAGGAAGAGCAGCGCGGCGGCGTAGGCGTCGGCCGCGTACGTCCACGCCTTCTTGCCGCGGTTCAGGTGGAGCCAGTTGGCCGCGCGCAGGAAGAAGCGCGCGCGCTGGCCCTCGTCCACCACGCGGCCGGTCTTGGTCTCTACGTGGAGCGTGCGCTTGTCGAAGGTGAGGTCGAGCAGGCCGTCGCCGACCCGGTAGGTCTCGCGCGGCGCCTCGCGGATGCCGAGCCTCTGGAGCACGGCCGCGGCGACGGCGCGGTCGTCGGCGGCGTCGTCACCCGTGGGCGCGGGCAGCGCGCCGACCTGCCGCTCGAGCGAGTAGCTCACGAAGCTCGCGTCGCCGTCCTTCCAGTCGGTCAGGTGGTTCACGGCGAGCCCGGACACCGCGTACACGACGGTGAGGCCCACCGCCACGTAGCCGATGTCGCGGTGGATGGCGCGCACCCAGGGGCGCACGACGGCGCCCGCCGATTTCGCGGGCTTGCCGGGCTTGCGGCGCTTCTCGCGTGCGTCGCGTGGGTCGGCCGCGCGCGGGCTCGGGGCGTCGTCGCCGTCCAGCTCCTCGCGGGTCGCCGCCTCAACCATGACGCTCCTCCCGCCAGGGATCGGCGTGGTTGTGGTACCCGCGCACCTCCCAGTAGCCCGGCTCGTCGCGCGAGACGAACTTGATGCCGGTGAGCCACTTGGCGCTCTTCCAGAAATACGAGTCGGGCACGAGCGCGCGCACCGGCGGCCCGTGCGGCCGCGGGATGCTGCCGCCGTTCAGCTTGTGGGCGACGAGCACGTTCGGCGCCATGGCCTCGCGCAGAGGGATGTTGGACGTGTAGCCGGCGGCCGCCTCGAAGATGACGTGGCGCGCGCTCGGGCGCACGCGAGCGCGCGCGGCGAGGTCGGACAGGCGCACGCCGGTCCAGCTCGCGTCGAGCACCGTCCACTTCGTCACGCAGTGCACGTCGCAGCTCTGCGTGACCTGGGGCATGCGGAGCAGCTCCGCGAAGTCGAGCGTGTAGGGTGCATCGACCTCGCCGTGCACGCGCAGGCGGAAGGCGCCGGGGCTCGGATCGCCCTCGGTGCCGCCCATCGGGCGCAGGCGCTGCAAGAGGTACTGCCCGGGCGGGAGGCGCGGGCGGCCGTCGGGGCGCAGGGTGCTGCGGGCGCGGCGCTCGGCCTCCTCGCCCGCGAGGACGTACCGCGCCCCCGCCAGCGCGGTGATCACGGTGCCCGCGGAGAGGCCACCCAGGAAGATGCGACGGCTCATGGAAGGCTGGAAGGGATCGCGCATGCTCTCTCCGATGCCGCAGGTGCCGCGGCCGCTCAACCGCATGTACGCACGAGGGGCGCCCTCGGTTACGCGAAGAACGACGCGGAGGCGCGGAGGGCCTGCGCGCCCGCGACCACGGCCGGAGGCCCGCGTGGTAAGCCGGGCGGCGGCCCGCGACCACCACCCGGCGCGCGCGGGCACACGGGGGACCGCCGACATGACCGACACGACACGACCGCTGGGCACCATCGCCCTCGCCCTCTCGGGGGGAGGCTACCGCGCCGCCGCCTTCCACCTCGGCACCCTGCGGGCCCTCGACGAGCTGGGCCTCCTCGACGACGTGCGCGAGCTCTCCACGGCCTCCGGCGGGAGCATCGTGGGGGCGCTGTACGTGCTCTCGGTGGCGCGCGGTGACGCCTTCGAGCGCTTCTCGGACGAGCTGACCAAGCTCCTCGGCACGAACGTCGTGGCCGACGCGCTCGACCGGCTGCACCGCGGGCCCCGCGCGCCCTCGCTCATCCAGCGGGCCGCGGAGGTGTATGACGGGCACTTCGGCGGCGCCCGCCTCGGCGCGCTCGCCGACGAGCCGAGGGTGAAGGCGCGCTTCGACCGCGTGGTGGTCAACGCCACGCACTTCTCGCTGGGCTACGCGTTTCGGTTCCAGTTCCCGCCGCGCCCGCGCGTCCCGTTCGGCAACCGCGGGGCCAAGCTGCCCCCCGACGCGTGGCGAGACATCCGCCTCGCGGACGCCGTGGCGGCGTCGTCGTGCTTCCCCGCTGGCTTCGAGCCGCTGCGCTTCCCAGACGACTTCGTGTGGAGCGGCGCGGCGCCGCGGATCACCGCGACCTCGGTCGCCGCGGGCGCGCAGCCGACGGAGACGAGCGTGCCCCTCATGGACGGCGGCATCTACGACAACCAGGCGATCGCCGCGGTGCTGCTCTCCGGCGGGCGGGGACCCGACGAGGAGCTCGGCCTCTTGCTCGCGTCGGACACCGACCAGCGGCAGACTCCCTACTACGCGCCCCCCACGCCGGGGTGGCTCCTGCGAGCCCTCGGGTGGCTGCCGCTGGGCGGGGTCGTGCTCGCGGCGCTCGTCGTCGCGTGCGGGGCGACCGCGGGCGCGTGGAGGGTGGCCGGTCCCCTCGCCACGGCGCTCCACGTGGTGGCCACGCTCGCGTGGGGCCTCGTGGCGCTGGTCGCGGGGCTGCTCGCCGTCGCGCAGGCCAGCCTGCCCTTCGCCTACGGGCGGCTCGCGCTCCAGCTCCTGCGTACGCCGCTCCGCGACCTCGCGGCCCTCGTGACCACACGCGTGCTCTCCGTGCTGGCCCTCACGACGAAGGTGTTCATGGCGCGCGTGCGGGATCTTGGGTATCGCGTCGCGCACGCGGAGCTGCCCGGGCGGGTGGTGGCGGCGCACATCTACGCCGCCGACGGCGCGCTCGACGCCCTCGCGCCGAGCGACGCGGTCAAGGCGCGCGCGGAGCGGGCCCGAAACATGGATACGTCGCTGTGGATGACCCCCGAGGAGCGCGACGACGTGAGCGCGACTGGATACGCCACGACGCTCGCCTCGCTCGTGCGGTATCTGCGAAGGTGGCGGGAGCGAGGCGAGGCGCTCCGCGACGATCGCCCCTTCCCCGCGGCGCTCGCGGAGAAGGCCGAGGCGGCGTGGGCGCGCGTGAACGGGCGCGCGTAGCCCTGCGCGCGGCGACCCGCGAGCGGCGGAGCGTTCTCGCTGTCATCGGCGCCGAAACGGTGGCACGCTCGCGCCTCGCCGCAGCGCAACGCCACGAAGTGACGAGGGAGGACGCGGGAGTCACTCATGGGACGACGGACGGGGACCGAGACCATCGCGAAGCTGTTCGTGGCCTTTCTGCAGCAGGCCACGTGGACCCAGAAAGACCTCGAGCGCCGCTGCGGCGTCGGGGTGAGGGCGATCCGCAAGGCGCTGCTCGACCTGCAAGAGGCCGGCGTGCCGCTCGAGCGCGAGGAGGACCCGCCGCAGGTGTACTGGAGCGTGCCGCGCGACTGGCCCGCGCCGGGCGCCCGCCTCGCGGGGATCGAGGGCGTCGAGGCCGACACGGTCGCGCGGCTCGTGGCCCGGCTGCCGAAGTCCCGCGAGCGCGAGGCGGTGCTCGCCAAGCTGGTCCCGCCGGTGCTCGGCCGGGCGCACGCGGCGAGCGCGCCGGGCGCGGTCGTCCTCAAGCCGAACGCCGCGGAGGAGCGCGTGCGCGAGCAGGTGTTCAGCGCCCTCGAGCGGGGCCTCGCCGAGCGCGTGCCGGTGCGCATGGGCTATTTCTCGGCGAAGAGCGGGCGCGACTCGCTGCGCACGGTCTCGGTGCAGCACATCGCGTACGGCGACCGGCCCCGCTTCGTGGGGTATTGCCACTCGACCGACAGCCTGCGCTGGTTTCGCGCCGACCGCGTGCGGACGGCCAAGCTCGAGCCGACGGGGGCGGCGCCCGCGTACCGCGCCGTCGACGACGAGGAGCTCGCCGCGTACATCGCGGAGAGCATGGACGGCTTCCGCGGCCACGGCGCGGCGGTCACGTGCGAGGTGGTGATCCGCGCCGACGAGGCCCGCTGGGCGCTCGCTCACATGCCGTACGACGCCGACAGCGCGCTGCTGACGACCGAGGCCGAGGGCAGCCGCGTCGTGCTCCGCACCGCGGGCCTCGAGGTCTTGGCGCGGTATCTCGTGGGGCTCGGCGAGGCGGCGCGCGTGCTCTCGCCGCCCGAGCTGCGCGATCGGGTGCGCGCGCTCGCCGAGGGGGCGCTGGGGGCGAACCGCGGCCCGGCCCGGGGGCAAGAGGCGGCGCGGGGCGGCGCCGTGCGTCCCCTGCGGCGGGCGAGGCCAGCGGGATAGG
>DAORJJ010000383.1:0-6624 GCA_035439005.1 Polyangiaceae bacterium
GCGACCGGGCTCGCTGCCTTCGCCGCGCTCCGCGGCGCGCCGGGCGAGCTCTACCCGGACCGCGAGGCCATCGGGAAGCTCGCGACCGACCGGGGCACCTCGCGCGCGCGCTTCGACGCGGCCTTGCGGGCCGCGCTCCTGCGGCACCCGGGCGAACCGTACTTCTCCTACGCCGCCGCGGTGCGCGGGCAGGCCCTGCGGGATGGCCCCGTGCTGCCGTGGGCCGGGCACGCGCTCGAGCGCAGCCCCATCTACGGGCCCGTGCACCTCGTGCTGGCGCGGCTCTTCGCCCGTTCGGTGCCGTCGCAGGCCCGCGTCGAGTACCGACTGGCCCTCGAGCAGGAGGGCGGCGGCGACACCTGGGGCCCGGAGGTCTCCCGCCTCGTGAACGACTACGACGAGGCGCTCGAGCTGCTCCCGCACGGCCCCTACCGACGCGACGCCCTCGAGGCGCTCGCGACGGGCGTCGAGCTGCGCCTGCCGGCGACCCGCTGCGCGCTCGACGACGACGCGCTCGCGCTCGACCCCTCGGCGCATGGACCGCTCCAGCGTCACGCGCGCGACGCGCTGCTCGACGTCCGGGAGGGCGCGATCTGGTGTCAAGGCCGCCAGTGCCTCGAGCGCGGCGCCACGTTCGCGAAGCGGCTCAGGGAGGCGGCGCCGACCGAGTGCGAGGGCTACGCGCTCGGGGCGGAGCTGCGCGCGGCCGGCGGTGACCCGAAGGCTGCCGTGGGCGAGCTCGAGGCAGCCACCGACCGGGTCGGCGACCGGAGCGTGTGCCTCGTGCGCCTCGTCGAGCTCATGGAGTCGACGGGGCTCACCGCGCAGGTCGACGACACGATCGCCCGGGTCGCGAACGCCGGCTGCGCCACGCCGAAGGAGTGCGCCGAGAACTTCGCCTTCACCGGCGGCCTCTACCTTGGGCGGGGCAGCCCTCGACGCGCGATCGCGTTCTATCGAAAGGCGGTCGACGCGGCGCCAGAGCGGGACGAGTACCTGCTCGAGTACGCCCGCCTCACGGCGAGCCTGGATCTCCAAGCGGAGACCCTGCACGCCTTCACGCTCCTGCGCGAGCGCCACCCCGACGTGCCGGAGTACGCCGAGCGCGCCGAGGCGGCCCGCGCCGCGATCTCCAAGAGCCGCTTCGCCCCGAACCTGGAGCTGCCCGCGCCGGCCCCGGCCCCGTAGGCGACCGGGTCTACAGCTCGGTCTGGGCGAGCTGCTCGAGCGCCGCGTTCAGGGCGGCGCGGGTCTTTGGGCCGGACACGCCGTCCGCCGTGAGGCCCGCGATCTCCTGGAACGCCTGGATGGCCGCCCGCGTCTTGGGCCCCATGACGCCGTCGACCTCGCCCGCGTCTACGTCGAGCAGGACGAGCGCGGTCTGGAGGCCCTCGACCGACTCGAGATCGATGGTGCCGTACTTCTCCGACTGGTGAACGCTGGACATGGACTCTCCTCGTGTGGGCGTCGTGTGGGCGTCGGCCGCCCGAGCGCCACTCTACGCCACGCGCCCCGCGACCGGGGAGCGCTTCGCGCGCCCGGCGCCGACGATAACCTGTAACCTTCGCCCGTGGCGGCGAGCTCTTCCTCAACCCCGGAGTCGCGCCCGGGAGGCCGACTCTTCGGGTCGAAGTACCAGCTCGTCCGGAAGCTGGGCGAAGGCGGCATGGGCGTCGTCTATCAGGTGGTCAAGCCGCCGCACATCCAGGGCGTCCTCAAGCGGATGAACCCGGACCTCGCGCGGCACGAAGCGTTCGTGAAGATGTTCCTCGACGAGGTGAGCGTCCTCGCGCAGCTCGAGCACCCGAACATCGTGCGGGTCCACGACTTCGATCGCGGCGACGACGGCGTGCCGTTCTACGTGATGGAGCTGCTCGTCGGACAGAACCTCCGCGACGTCCTCGACGCCAAGGGAGTCCTGCCTCCCCACGTGGCCTTCGAGGTCGCCCGGCAGCTGCTCTCGGCCCTGCACTGCGCGCACACGCACGACACGCCCGTCGTCCACCGCGACGTGAAGCCGGAGAACATCTTCCTGCACACGCCGCGTCACGGCCCGCCCGTGGTCAAGCTCATTGACTTCGGCGTCGTGGCCTTCGCCGACGGCCGCTCCGAGGGCACCTTCTCGGGCACCGTTCGCTACGCCGCGCCCGAGCAGCTCCAGGCGCAGCCGGCGTCGCCGAAGAGCGACCTCTACGCCGCCGGCCTCGTGCTCTACGAGATGCTCGCGGGGGCCTCCCCCTTCGAGCACCACGCGCACGACGACGAGCGCCTCGCCGCGGCGCAGCTGTCGGAGGAGCCCGCGCCACTCCGCGACGTCGCGCCGTGGATCCCGGCGCCCGTCGCGGCGCTCGTGATGCGCGCCATCCACAAGGACCCCGCGCAGCGCCCGGCGGACGCGAAGCGCTTCTGCGCGGAGCTCGTCGACCTCGGGGCGGTCCGCCGCGTCGCCGACGGGCACTCGCCCTGGGAGGACCGGCAGGCCGCGCTCCTGCGGGCGCGCTCGGTGCGCGGCCAGCCGCGCCTCACGAGCCTCTGGCCGGAGGTGCTCGCCGGACTCGCGGCGGGCGGCGCCGCGCTCTTGGCGCTCCACGCCCTCGCGCGGCGTTGAGTCAGCGCCCGAGCGCCCAGCCCGCGGCGACGAGCGCCGCCGCCACCAGCAGCGCGACCACGAGCCACGGGCCCGCGCCGGAGGCCTCGCGCGGCGCGGCGACCAACGGCTGGACGCCGGGCTCCTCCGCCTCGGCCTCGTCGGGGGCCGCCGCGGGCTCCCCCGCCTCGACCGCCCGTAGCCCGGTCGCGTCGCCCTCCGCCTCTCCTGCCGTCGCCGCGTCGGCCTCGGTGGCCTCCCCGCGCAAGGCCGGCTCGGCCACCTCGACCGCCACCTCGTCATGCGACGCGGGCTCCGCCGCGGCCTCGGTCGCGCCTGGCGGGGCGCCTGACGGTGCGACGCCGTCGACGGGCGGCTCCTCGCGGGGAGCAGGCTCGGGCGGCGCTGGCTCGACGGGCGCCGCTTGCGCTGACGCCGACGGGTCGGCGCGGTCGCCCGGGGGGCCTGACTCGGGCGGAGCCAGGTCCGGGGCGGACACCTCGCCCGACGCCAGGTGGGGCGCCGAGCGAGGCTCCGGGGGCGCGCCCGGCGGCCCGACCCATGCGCTAGGATCACGAACATATTCAGCCACTTGTGCAGGTGTGGCGGGCGTGACGGCGGCCTCGATCGCGGCCGCCATCTCGTCGGCGGTGTGGTAGCGCTGGGCGAGGTCCCTCGCGAGCGCCCGCTCGAGCACGGCGTCGAGCGCGTCGTGCCCGGTCTGGGCGAGCGTCGCGGTGCACACGCGGACCGCGACCTCGATCGGGTCGTCGGCCTCGAAGAGCCTCGCGCCGACCAGGAGCTCCCACAGCACGACGCCGGCGGACCAGAGGTCCACGCGGAGATCGGTCTTGTGACCGCGGAGCCGCTCGGGGGCCATGTAGCCCACCTTGCCGCGGAGCTCGGTCCCCGTGGTCACCTCGGCGCGACCGAGCGCGCGCGCGATGCCAAAGTCGATGACGCGGACGGCCCCGTCCCGCGCGATCATGATGTTCTGCGGCGAGACGTCCCGGTGCACGAGCCCGAGCGGGTGGCCGTCCTCCGCGAGCGCCGCGTGCGCCGCACCGAGCCCGCGGAGGGCGCTGACCACGATCGCGGCGGCCACCTCGGGCGGGAGCGCGAGCCGTCCCCCGCGCTGCCGCGTGAGCTGCGACACCGTGAGCCCATCGACGTACTCGAGGACGAGCATCACCTCCTCCGTGTCGCGCAGGACCTCGAGGATCGGGACGACGTTCGGGTGGGAGATCCGCGAGGCGAGCCGCGCCTCGTCGAGCAGCATGTTCGCGCAGCGCTCGTCGGCCGTGAGGCTCGGGTGCAAGCGCTTGATCGCGACGAGCGGGCCGCCCGCGAGGGGGCGCCCGAGGTGCACGGTCGCCGTGCCGCCCGTAGCCAGCGGACGGACGACCTCGAAGCGCCCCGCGAGGACCGTGGCCGGCGCTGCGCCTGGAGGTGGCGGGGTCGGCTCGCGAGGCGCGGGCGCGTCCACGTGCTCGACCGCGGGCTCGTCGAGGTCGTCGGGCCAGCCCGAGTCGACGTCGTCGCGTGCGCTCGCGGGGGCGACGGGCGGGATGACGGTGATCGGTCGGGACGCGGACGCGGACGCGGGAGGCGGCAAGGAGCCGCTCGGCGGCGCGGCGCTCGGCGGGCGAAACTCGCGAGAGAAGTCCTCGACCTTCGGGACGGCGAGCGGATCGACGCCGGTGTGCGACACGCCCATGCTGAGGCGCGCCTCCTCCAGCAGCACGAACTGCAGCTCGGCGAGCGTCGCGATGGTGAGCACCTCCTCGCTGTCGCTCCACTTTTCGGCGACCACGAGCCGCTCCCCCAGCGCGTCGCGCAGGGCCGCGCCCAGCACGCGGGCGGCCGCCGGACGCTCGACCCGCGAGGGCTGCAGACCCGTGAGGAGCGCGTCGGCGACGGGCTCGGGGAGTCCGCGGGCCCCGACGAGCGCGCGCACGAGGTCGCGGCGCGCGTGGCCAGCGACCTCCGTGCGGGCGAGCCCGACGGGATCGCCCCCGAGGAGCCGAACGGCGATGGCCGCGGCCGAGAAGACGTCGGTCTTCGCGTCGGCGAGGTAGGCGCCGGTGCGCTGCTCGGGCGCGAGGTACGCCGTGAAGCCCGCGAACACGCCGCTCTCCTCGCTTCCGCGGCGCCGGCGGCTCTCCTCGAGCAGGCGCGCGTAGGCGAAGTCCACGAGGCAGAGCCGCGAGCCCGCGCGGGCCTCGTCGACGAACACGCTCTCCGGCCGCAGCGCGCCGTGGACGGCGCCGCGCGCGTGCGCCGCGTCGAGCACCTCGAGCAGCTCGACCACGAGGGCGATCGCGACCTCGCCGGGCACCTCGCCGTCCCACGCGCGGCGGAGCTCTTCCAGCGACTCGCCCGCGATCCGCTCGGTCACGACGACCGCGCGCCCCGCCTCGGTCGCCCCGCCGTCGAGGGTCCGCGGGATGGCGGGGTGCCCGATGCGGTTGACGCGGACGATCTCGGTCTTCCAGCGGGCGAGCGCGCGATCGCGGACGCGCAGCCACAGCACGTGGAGCATCCCGTCGCGGGGCTCGCCCGCGTCACGGTGCGCGACGTACGACTCGCAGAGCGGCTCGGACCGGGTGGACCGCTCGACGCGCCACCCGTCGAAGACCGTCGCACCGGGCTCGAACGCGCTCACGGCTCGCGATTACCACGGAAGCCGCGGGCAGCGCGGGAGATCGACCGCGCCGACGCTCGCTGGAACCTGCCCCCCGTGCTAGGCGACCGCCATGCGCTGGGGCCTGGCCGCGTGCCTCTTCGTGCTCTCCGCCTGCGGGAGCCTCTGGCTCGCCCGCGCGATCCTCCTCGGCCTGCCCACGACGTATTTCAGCGCGCCCGCCCCGGCCGAGGCGCTCGCGCGGCGGATCGCGCGCAACCTCCTCGCCGGGGCCCTCGTCGCGGTCGGGCTCGTGCTGGCGCTCCCCGGCGTCCCGGGGCAGGGCCTGCTCACCCTCGCCGCGGGCCTCCTGCTCGCCGACCTGCCGGGCAAGCGCCGCGTCCTTGGGCACCCCCGCGTGCTGCGCGCCGTGAACGCCGCCCGGGAGCGGGCCGGCGTCCCGCCGATCCTGCCGCCACGGCCGCCGCCGAGCGCGCCCCCCGTTGGGTAGAAGGCGCACCGATTGCGGGACACGCAAGGGCTGCGTAGGCCCGCGCCTGGCCCGGGCGGCGGGCCATTGAAGGCGCGCCGGCACGGCACGTGCTACTCTCTTCCTCATGGCCACGACCCCGCCCCCCGCAAAGAAGCCGTCCGCTCCTCCCGCCGAGGAGAGCCAGAAGGACGTCATTCCCGGACTGAACCCGCACCCGCACGCGATGTCGGAGGCCGCCGTGCTGTCGGGCGCCGTCGCTGGCGCGATCGTCGGCGCCGTCGCCGGGCCGGTGGGCGCCATCGCTGGAGGCGCGATTGGCTCCGCGATCGGGGCCATCGCAGGCGTCGCGATGGAGCGCGAGGAGCACCTCCGCGAGGAACACGATCGGGTGCTCGACGACGAGATTGGCGTCACGAGCGGCTCTCTCGGGTCGAGCCCGGACGACCGGAAGGCCAGCCCCGAGGTGCTCCGAGAGGCGCGCGAGTCGGACCGCCCCGCCGGCGACTGACCCTCACGGGGCTGTCACTTCAAGTGGCTCCGGTCTTGCTAGGGGGATCCTCACCATGTGCACCGAAGCGCCGACTAGCTGCCGAGATCCAGCCATCGTCCCACGGTTGCGCGCCCGCCTCGCGCTCATCCGATCGCTCCTCGACGAGCTCGAGCGGCACGTCGCGCGGGACCCCCGCGGGGTCATCGAGCTCGAGTGGGTTCGCCCGGTCGCCGACCAGCTCGCCGACGAGGCCGTCGGGCTCTCCAAGCTCGTGAAAGGCCTCCCCGAGAGCGACTTCCCTCCCAAGGCGCGGTGAGCCGCACGCCCGCGCCACGTCCGCTCCGCTTCCCGGGGCCCGCGCTCGTGCGCGGCGGTGCGCTGGGGTCGTGTCTGTGGCTCTGCGGCTGCGCGCTGCCGGCCTCGCCAAGTGG
>DAORJJ010000384.1:0-6615 GCA_035439005.1 Polyangiaceae bacterium
CGAGCACCCGGCGCCGAGCGCGGCCGCCAGCGCCGCCAGGCACACCAAAGACACGAGCGACGGGGGGACGTGCGGCACCAGCGCCTGGCGAGCGAGCATCCGCGCCTTCTAGCGGGCGGGCGCCCGCGCGCGCAAGGCCCTACGCGCGGCCCGGGACGATCGCGACGTGGACCACGTCGGGCGGCGCCCACGCGCGGAAGGGCACCTCGGTCGCGCCCACGCCGCGCGAGATGAGGACGCGCCCCGCGGGCGTCGTGTGGCCCCCGCTCACGAGCGCGCGCCCCACGGGGCCAGGCACGACGGGCGGGCCGAGCGGCGTCGAGACGTGGCCCCCGTGGGTGTGGCCGCAGAGGAAGAGGTCGAACCGGTGGCCGCCGGCCGCGCACGCGAGCAGGCCCTCCGCCGCGTGGCAGAGCACCAGCACGACGCGCGCGTCGCCCACGCCCGCGAAGGCCTTGGCCGCGTTGGGCTGGCCGGTCCACGGATCGTCGAGGCCCACGATCGCCACGCCTTCGTGCGGCCCGCGCAGCGTGTGGGACTCGTTGACGAGGACGCGCGCGCCCGCGTCGGCGAGCGCGGCCTCGAGGGTCTCGTGCGTCGTCCATAGGTCGTGGTTGCCCAGCACGGCGAGGGTGGTGCCCGCCCCGACGCCCGCGACCCGCCGGCCGAGCTCGCGGGCCTTCCGCGGCGTCGCGTGCAGGAACACGTAGTCCCCGCCGAGGAGCAGCACGTCGGGGCGGGCCTCGGCGAGCAGCGCGAACGCCCGATCGAGCGTGTAAGGTGAGGTGGTGGGACCGAGGTGAAGGTCGGAGACGAACGACACGCGGAGGGGCGCGAGGTCGCGCGGCCCGATGACCTCGGCGTGGACCTCGCGGACGTCGCGCGAGCGGCGCGTCGCGCCCCAGGCCCGCGCGGGCCACCCGCCGACGTACGCGGCGTCGAGGAGCGACTCGACGGCGCCGCGGGCCCGCGAGTAGCCCAGTCCGCGCCCCTCGCTCGCCCACTTCATTGGCTCGCCTGCGCGTGCATGCCGTGGTGCCTTCGGTCGCGTGGCGTGTGCATGCGCATCTGCGGTGGACGTCCGGCGCGCGCCGGGTATTCCAGAGGAGCCATGCTCTCGCTGCGCCCTCGCCCTCCGCGCCTGCCCCGCCTGCCGCGCCTGCCCGCGCCGCGCGTCGCTGGGCTCGTCGCGCTCGGCCTGGTCGCGTGCGCGTCGGCGGCCTGCTCCGACGGTGACGGGGACGGCGAGCTCGCGCCGCCAGGGACCGACGCCGCGCTCGACGCGGAGGCCAGCGTGGAGGCAGGCCCCGCGCCGGACGCCGGCCCCGACGCCCCCCGTGACGCAGAGTCGGCGGCGGACGCGAGCCTGGCCGGCGACGGAGGCGACGCGGGCGCGTCGACCCCGTGGGCCACGTTCGCCGCGGGGATCGCGGCGCGCCAGACCGGCGCCGGAGGCGGCACGCGCGACGTGGCCGTCGTGTACGGAGGCTACGGGGTCACGTCGGCGCACGTGCGCGCGCTGGCCGACGAGCTCTTCGCGAGGGCGCTCTCGTCCCGCGGGATCGCGTGGCTCGTGGCCGTGAAGGGCCCGGACGACCCGGCCTACCTGAGGCGCGCCGACATCGCGAACTCCGCGCTCGCGGCCGAGCTTACCCGCGCGGGGTACGGCGCGGTCACGCTGCTCGCCCACTCGAGCGGCGCGTACGTGGCCGAGGAGCTGCTCGGCCAGCTCGCGCCGACGGCCGGAGCGCTCGCCCGCGTGCGCTACTACGTGCTCGACGGCGCGGCCCGCGATCTCGCGCCGCACCGGGCGTCGCTCGGCTACCTGCGCTTCGTCTACGCGCGGGACGGCGCGCTCCTGTCGCGGAACGCGACGGCGATGACGTCCGCGGCGGCGGCGGCGGGCTCCGCGCCGTTCGAGGTGCGCGCCGCGGGCTCCGGCTGCGTGGCGGCGGACTGCCTCCACGACGCCGTCATCATCGGCCGGCCTTGGAGCCCCACCACGTTCGACGTGGCGCGCGACTACACGCAGTTCGCCGCGGATCGGCCGGTGGTGACGAGCTACCTCGCGCCGTAGCGGCCTCGCTGGCGCGGCGCTTGCTTTGCGAGGGACTCCATGAAGATCGTCAGCCGCTTCGCCGCCGCCTTTTTCTCCATCACGTGCGTCTGGCTGGTGGCGACGAGCTGGCTCGCGGCGGCGCGCGAGTCGGAGCGCTCCGCCGCGCGCATCGAGCGTGACACGCGCGCGCTCGGGGAGGTGCTGCGGGCGGCGGTCACCCTCGCGTGGTCGGTCGGCGGCGAGGACGCGGCGCGGAAGCTGGCGCAGGCCGCCGACGTGGAGCGCGAGAACGTCGACGTCAGCTGGAGCCCGGGCGCGCCCACGCTCGAGGCCCCGCTGCTCGATCGCCCGGGCGGCGCGAAGCTGCGACTGCGCGTGCCCGTGCGTATTCCCGAGGCCGCGGGCGGCACCCTCGTGCTCCTCCACGCGGTCCCGAGCGAGGGCGAGCTGCTGCGCGCGGCGCTCGCGGAGGAGCTGGCCGCGGCCCTCGCCCTCGGCCTGCTCACGGGCGCGCTCGCGTGGTTGCTCGGGACCGCCCTCATCGGCGGGCCGCTCGAGCGGGTGGTGAGCCAAGCGCGCCGCGTGGCGCGAGGGGACCTCTCCGTGCGCCTCTCGGAGGCCCGCCACGACGAGATCGGTGACCTCAAGCGCGAGCTGAACTTGATGTGCGACGCGCTGGCTGCCGCTGGCCGTCGGCTCGAGGAGGAGGCGGCGAAGCGCGTGGAGACTCTCGAGCAGCTGAGGCACCTCGACCGGCTCCGCACGGTGGGCACCCTCGCCTCGGCCGTGGCGCACGAGCTGGGCACGCCGCTCAACGTCGTGCTCCTCCGCGCGCAGACGCTCGTCGACGAACCGGGGCCCGGCGAGGACCGCGCCGACGCCTCGCGCGTCATCGTCGGTCAGGTCGAGCGCATGAGCCGTATCGTGCGGCAACTCCTCGATTTTTCTCGTGCGGAGGTCCGGCGCGCGCGCCCCACGTCGCTGCGGGCGGTGCTCGAAGACGCCGCCGCGCTGCTCGGCTCGCTCGCCAAGAAGAACGGCGTCGGGCTCACGGTGACGCCGGGGGAGGACGTGACCCTCTCGGTCGACGCCGGGCAGCTCGAGCAGGCCATCACGAACCTCATCGTCAACGGTGTGCACGCGATGCCGGAGGGCGGCGCGCTCGAGGTGGCGCTCTCGGTGGAGGAGGCGCAGCGCCCGGGCGCTTCGGCGGCGCCGGTGAGGGCGGCGCGGATCGACGTGAAGGACAGCGGCGTCGGCATCTCGGAGGGCGTCCTCGCGCGGATCTTCGAGCCCTTCTACACGACGCGGGAGGAGGGGAGCGGGACCGGGCTCGGGCTCTCGGTCGCCGGGGGCATCGTGGAGGAGCACGGCGGGTGGCTCGTCGCCGTGAGCGAGCCGGGCCACGGCTCGACGTTTTCGATCTACCTTCCTCTCGAACCTGAATGACGCCACGAATCCTCGTCGTCGACGACGACCCCGACCTCTGCGCCGAGCTCGAGCGGATGCTCGCGAGGCGCGGCCACGACGTGGTCGCGCGCACGTCGGCCGAGGACGCGCTCGCCGTGGCGCTCGGCGAGGAGGTCGACCTCGTCTTGACCGATCTGCGCATGGGCCGGCTCTCGGGGGTCGAGCTGTGCCGCCGCGTGGTGGAGCAGAAGCCCGACGTGCCGGTGGTGGTGCTCACGGCCTTCGGCAGCGTCGAGGCCGCCGTGGCCACCACGCGGGCGGGGGCGTTCGACTTTCTCACCAAGCCGTTCACGCCCGCGCAGCTCGACCTGGCGATCGCGCGGGCGCTCGAGCACCGCCGGCTCCGCCTCGAGGTGCGGCGGCTCGGTCGTGAGGTGCGCGAGCGGCGGCCCGACGCGGCGATCCTCGGCGAGAGCCAGGCGATGACCGACGTGCTCGACTTCGTCGACCGCGTGGCCGAGACCGACGCGACCGTGCTCGTGACGGGGGAGAGCGGCACCGGCAAGGAGCTCGTGGCCAGGGCGGTGCACGCGCGCAGCCGCCGCGCCGCCGGGCCGCTCGTGGCGATCAACTGCGCGGCGATGCCCGAGGCGCTGCTCGAGAGCGAGCTGTTCGGGCACGTCAAGGGCGCCTTCACCGACGCCAAGAGCGCCAAGCGCGGCCTCTTCCTGGAGGCGCAGGGTGGCACGCTCTTCCTCGACGAGATCGGCGAGATGCCGCTGGGGATGCAGGCGAAGCTCCTCCGCGCGCTGGAGGACCGCAAGGTGCGCCCGCTCGGGGCCGCCGCCGAGGTGCCGTTCGACGCGCGGCTCGTGGCTGCGACGAACCGTGACCTCGAGACGCTGGTCGCCGAGAAGGCGTTCCGCGAGGACCTCTACTACCGCGTCCACGTCGTGCATGTCGACCTGCCCCCGCTGCGCGCGCGCGGCGACGACGTGCTCGCGCTTGCGAGCCATTTCCTCGCGCGGTTCGCCCAGCGTCACCAGAAGGCGATTGGGGGCATCGCGCCCGGGGCGGCGCGCCGGCTCCTCGCGTACCCGTGGCCCGGCAACGTGCGTGAGCTCCAGAACTGCGTGGAGCGCGCCGTCGCGCTCGCGCGGGGCGACACGCTCACCGAGGACGATCTCCCTCCGCGGATCCGCGATCACGAGGCCGCCGACGTGCTGGTCGCTGCGCACGATCCTTCGGAGCTCGTGACCCTCGAGGAGGTCGAGCGGCGGTACATCCGCCGCGTGATGGAGGCCGTGGGGGGCAGCAAGTCGGAGGCGGCGCGGGTGCTCGGGCTCGACCGCTCGACCCTCTACCGGAAGCTCGACCGCTACGGCGTGCGCGGGCCGCGGGCCGCGTCCGACGACTGACCGTCGCAAAACGCGACGGGCTGTCGCGTTTCGCGTCGCGACGGCGCGGCGGGCGCGCGCCAGGGCCGCGAGCGACACGTGACCGCCCGGGGAGCGGCGTGCGAGGAGGCTCGTGTTGCGCGCGGCACGAGTGATGCAACGGGGAGTGCGCGCGTCCTGGACGCGCCCAACCCGAGGAGCGCCCATGACCCTAGAGACGACCGCCACGACCATCGAGTGGGACGACGAGGACGAGCACAACACGTCGCCGTACTGGCGCGCGGGCGCCCGCGTGGTCGTCGTCGACGACGACGGCGAGCTCCGGAAGATTGTGCATAATACACTGAGTCGCGAAGGCTACGACATCCGCGAGGCCGACTCCGGGGCGGCGCTGCTCCGCGCCTTGACGGACATCGCCACGGGTGTGTTCCCGCTCGACGGCGTCGACCTCATCATCCTCGACAACCGCATGCCGGGCCTCACGGGGCTCGACGCGCTGCGGGCCATCCGGGCGTCGCAGTGGACGACGCCCGCGGTGTTGATGACGGCCTACCCCAGCCCGCGGGTCGCCGCGCAGGCCGCCACCCTCGGCGCCGCCGTCCTCCCCAAGCCGTTCACCCGCGAGGCGCTGAGCCGCCTGGTCGTCCAGACGCTGCTCGCGCGGCGTCGCCCCACCTCGAAGCGCTGAAGCAAGCATGGCACACCCCGACTCGAGCACCGCACCCACCCCCTACGAGCGACTGCGCGCCCTCGTCCGCCTCGAGCGCGGCGACCTCGCGGCCATCGTCGTCTACGGCGCGCTCGTCGGGCTGACCACGCTGGCCGTCCCGGTCGCCGTGCAGGCGCTCGTGACGTCCGTCGCGATGGGCACGCTGCTGCAGCCCGTGGCCGTGCTGACCATCCTCCTCACGGTCGTGCTCGGGTTCTCGGCGGCCCTGCGGGTGGGGCAGGTGCGCCTCGTCGAGCTGCTCCAGGAGCGGCTCTTCGTCCGGGCCGCCCTCGAGCTGGCGTGGAAGCTCCCGCGCTCGTCGCCCGACGCGTTTGGGGGGCGCCACGGGCCCGAGCAGGTGAACCGCTTCCTCGACATCGTGGGCGTCCAGAAGGCCGCGGCGGGGCTCTTGCTCGACGGGCTCGCGATAGGGCTTCAGCTGCTCGTCGGCCTCGCGCTGCTCGGGTTCTATCACCCGTTCTTGCTCGCGTTCGACGTGTTGCTCGTCGCGTCGCTCGTCTTCGTGGTGTTCGTCCTCGGCCGGCGGGGCGTCGCGACCAGCATCGCCGAGTCGAAGGCGAAATACGAGGTGGTCGCCTGGCTGCAAGAGCTCGCGCGCCACCCGCTGGCGTTCCGCTCGACCGCCGGCCACGGCCTCGCGCTCTCGCGTGCAGACGGCCTGCTCGTCGCGTACCTCGAGAAGCGCCGCGCGCACTTCGCGATCGTGCTCCGCCAGACCGTCGGGTCGCTCGCCGTGCACGCGTTCGCGAGCGCGTCGGTGCTCGGCCTCGGCGCCGTGCTCGTGCTGAACGCGCAGCTCACGCTCGGGCAGCTCGTGGCCTCGGAGCTCGTCGTCAACGCCGTCGTCGCCGGCGTCTCGAAGCTCGGCAAGCACCTCGAGACCTACTACGATCTGCTCACCTCGCTCGACAAGCTCGGCCACCTCACCGACCTCACGACCGAGCGGGAGGGCGGCGCGCCCCTCGAGGGAGAGGGGCCCCTCTCGGTGGTCGTCGACGACGCCGCCGGCGGGCGACTCG
>DAORJJ010000385.1:0-6614 GCA_035439005.1 Polyangiaceae bacterium
CCGCCCGCGCCGCCCGCCACCGCCACCGCCGCGCCCGCCGCCCCGCCCATCGTGGCCGCGGCCGCGCAGCCGAGCGGCCCCGACACGAGCCCGGCCTTCGGCGCCGACGAGGAGGAGGCGTCGCCTCCGGGCAAGAAGGGCAAGCCCAAGCCCTTCTCCAACGGCCCCGTCGCCCACGGGACGGTGCTCAAGCTCAAGATGGACGGCCCCATCGAGCGCCTGCAGGGCGCGCCGCAGCCCACGGGCTTCACGGTGGTGCTGCCGAATCGCCGCTCGCTCGAGGCCGCCTCGCCGCTCGCCGCGAAGGACTCGCGCATCGCCGGGATTCGCATCGCGAACGACGGCGCGGGCGCCGAGCTCACCGTGACCTTCAAGGACGGCGTTCCGAACTACCTGGTGCGCGCGAAGGGCGACACCCTCGAGATGGTCCTCTCCAAAGAGAAGGCCGCCACGGCGGAAGCGAAGCCCGCGAAGAAGGGCCACAAGCCGGCCGGTCGCGGCAAGGGCCGCAAGGGCCACGGCAAGCACTGAGGGTCGTGCCCGCTTCGAGAGAGCCGCCCGCGCGAGAGCGCCGAGGCGGCTCGCTCGTTTTGTGGAGTCTGCCCCCGACTACGCGCGGCGCGCGGCGCTCGAGCGCCGCAGCGCCTCGAGGGCGAGCAGGCCCGCGCCGGCGACGACGAGCACGTCGGCCACGTTGAAGACCGGCCACGGGCGCACGGAGATGAAGTCGACCACGAAGCCGCGGCTCACGCGGTCGAGCAGGTTCCCGAGCGCGCCCGCGAGCAGCAGGACGTACGCGACGAGCTCGCGTCGCGGCGCCGCCCGACGCTGGACGATGCGCGCGCAGAGGAGGAGCGTCGCGGCCGCGGGCAGCACGGCCAGCACCACGGGCCGCGCGGGGATCTCCACGCCGCGGAGCAGGCTGAAGGCCACGTCGTGGTTCTCCGTGTAGGCCAGCTCGACGCCCGGGAGCACGGCGCGCGACGCGCCCGACGCCAGGCACGAGGTCGCCGCGGCCTTGGTCGCGTGGTCGCAGCCCACGAGGCCGGCGACCGAGAGGAGCGACACGACGGACACGGCGGGACCGACGCGGGGCGCGGGCGCGGGCGCGAGAGGCGTGCGGGGCATGAGGCAGAGACCCGCGAGCGTCCGCGCCCATTCCCTGTCTGCGCGGCGCGCGACGGCCAATATCGAGCGGAGCTCGCCGCGGAGAGGGGGTGGCCCCAAAAAACCACGCTTTCTTGGGGAGGAGAGGCGCGAGCCTCTCCCTGGTGAGCAGGAGCGACGGAGCCTTGTGTTTGAAAAACACCAGGCTCCTAGCTACCGCGTGCCGCGGCCTTTTCGCGTCGCGCGCGGCAGAGAGGTCGCGCTCGTAGCGAGCAGATCCCACCCGTGCGAGACGCCCGCGCCGTGCGCGAGCGCGCCGGCGTAAGCGATCATCGCGGCGTTGTCGGTGGAGCTCGCGAGGTCGGGCAGGTGGGCCTGGAGCCCGAGCAGCTTGCACGCCTCCGACACGCGCGCGCGCAGCTCTCGGTTGGCCGCGACGCCCCCGCCGAGGACCACGTCGCGCACGCCCTCGCGCTTCGCCGCAGCGATGAGCTTGTTCGTGAGCACCGTCGTCACCGCGGCTTGGAACGACGCGCAGACCACCGCGAGCCGCTGCCCCTCGGGCACGCCGTGCGCGGCCACGTGGGCGGCGACCTGGGTCTTCAGCCCCGAGAAGCTGAACTCGAGGGTCTTGGTGCTCGCCATCGGGGCCGTGAAGAGCCCTGGCTCGGGCACGGCCTCCCGCGCGAGGCGATCGATCACGGGGCCGCCCGGGTAGCCGAGGCCGAGCAGCTTCGCGACCTTGTCGAAGGCCTCCCCCGCCGCGTCGTCGCGGGTCGCGCCGAGCTCGTGCACCGCGTCGGCGGTGACCCCCTCGACCCGGTAAATAGCCGTATGTCCTCCGGAAACCAGCAGCGCGACGAACGGGAGCGCGGGCGCGACCGGCGGCGTGGCTTCTCCGCGCCGCAGCTGGCAGGCGAACAGGTGCCCGACGAGGTGGTCGACGCCCACGAGCGGCTTGCCCGCCGCCCAGGCGACCCCCTTGGCGAACTGCACGCCCACGAGCAGCGCGCCCACGAGGCCCGGCCGGCACGTGACGGCCACCGCGTCCACGCCGGCGAGCGTCGCGCCCGCCTGCTCGAGCGCCAGCGACACCACGTGGGGGAGGTTCGTGAGGTGGTCGCGCGACGCGAGCTCGGGGATGACCCCGCCGTACGGGGCGTGGAGCGCGACCTGGCTCTGCACCACGTCGGACAGCACGCGCCCCTCCGCGTCGACGAGCGCGGCCGCGGTCTCGTCGCACGAGGTCTCGATGCCGAGCACCAGCATGGGCGCGCGCGCTACCTGCAGTTGACCGACGCGAAGATAGGCACGGCCTGCGCGGTGTTTCCGAGGGCGAGCGCGAGGTCGGAGCGCTGGCGAAGCGTGCTCACGAGGGTGTCGCACGCGGCCGGACAGAAGCGCACCTTGCCGCCCTCGCTCGTCCAGCCCGTGGGCTCGGCGCAGCCTTGCGAGGGCTTGATGGTGACGGCCTTGCGAGCGATGGGGTCGTAGTACGCGACCTCGGCCTTCTCGTCGATGTTCCCCTTGGGGGCGTCGTACAAACACGAGGTGAGGTCCCGGGTGACCTGGCTGAACGCGTCCAAGCCCTTCACCTGGTCTTTGCGCGAGTCGTAGAACTTCAGGTTGGTGCCGGCCGCCGCGGCGGCCTCGACGAGCTCCGGATCGGCCGGCGCGGTGGAGTCGCCGAGAAGCAGCGCGTACGTGTTGAGCTTGCCGCGCTTGATGACGTCGACGAGCTTGGTCCCCGCCGTGCACTTGGTCGCGGCGAAGTCGCGGTTGCCGAGGACGAGCACGCCCTTGCGGCTGTAGCTCGCGAAGGTGGCCTCGTTCAGCTTGGAGTACGCGGCGTCGAGCGCGGCGTCGATCTTCAGCGGCGTGGCGATGGGCTCGAGCACCGACTTCTTCGAGACGAAGTCGGAGATCTTGGCCGCGATGGCGGTCTGGGCCTTCAGCGCCGGCTGCATGGGGACGTCGAGCGTCGGGAACACGCGGTTGTTGCAGTCGACGCCCTGCGGCACGATCTTCAGGCCGAGCTGCGTGGCCTCGAACGCGGGATCGGCGAGCGAGAGCCCGAGCGCGCGCGACACGGTGGTGTCGCTGTAGAAGTCGGAGAGGCGCACCGAGCCGTCGAGCAGCACGAGGAGCGCGTTCGGCGTGGCCTTGATCTCGAAGGTCTGGCAGGAGCCCTCGAGCGGGGTGACCGTGCCGCCCTCGTTTCCGGACATGAGCTTGTTGGCCTCGCCCTCGCAGATGGGCTGGCGCTGCGATTTCGACTGGCAGAGGCCGGAGCTGAGGAGGCCGCTGATGCGGTGGGCGGTGGGCTTGCCCTTGTCGTCAACCCCCTTGACCAAGTCGCAGAGGCCGGGGGCGAGCTGGAACTGCTGGGGCTTCGCGGGATCGGGCACGAAGAAGCCCTCCTCCGCGTCGAAGTCGAGCACCTCGGCGATCTCGCCGCCGTCGAAGAACGCGCGGACGTTGAGGCCGTCGCCGTCCTTCGGGATCGCGGGCGCGGGCGCGGGCAGCGAAGGCGCGCCGACCGAGCCGGGGTGGGCGTAGAGGCACGTGGCCGGGTCGACCACGAACGGGGTCTGCCCGGTGGGCGTGATGCACCGCTCGATGCTGAAGCACGTGGCCGCGGCGCCGTTCACCATGGCCTCGGAGAACTCGGCGAGCTTGGCGGGGTCGGCGTCCATGGGGGCGCAGCGGCCGGCCTTGCAGGTCTCCTCGGCCTTGCAGTCGATCTTGTCGAAGCACGCGAACGAGAGCGGCATCGGCAGGAAGATGATCTTGTCGGGCGAGTAGGTCTGGCGGGTCGAGCGGAGGATGCGCCCCTTCGCGGGGTTCGTGCCGAGCTCGATGCGCGTGTTCACGCAGTCGGCGAACTGGTCGACGGCGGTGGCCTCGAGGCGCTCCTCCGAGTAGCCGGCGACCGTGATCGTGACGGGCAGGCCGCGGTTGTCGGCGCTGACGGGGAGCGTGCCGAGGGTCTTCGGGAGCTGCACCTTGCCGTCGTAGACGCGGTAGCTGTCGCACTTGACCTGGGTGCCGCCGACGAGGACGTCGACGCGGATGGTCTTCAGGTCCTTCGGGACGCGGACCTGCGTGGAGATGCCGGCGACGAACTCGGTCTGCTTCTTTCCCTCACACCCGGACCACGCGAGCCCTGCGAGGGAGACGATGCCAAGCGTAACGGCGCGACGGAGGCTCATGGTGCAACACTCTCCAGAGGGGCAGGCAGACGGCCGGCAAGCGGCGGGTACAAGCGAAGGGGGCCGAGGGCCCTACTGGTGCTCTACGATGAAAGGCGGGAGCGTGCCACGGTACGGGTCCTGGTCCTTCGGGGCGAAGAGCACCGCGGCGGCGCCGATGCCCACGCCGATGACCACGACGGTGCCGATGAGCCACGGCACGAAGCTCGGCTGCTTGTCCTCGTTCAGCACGGCGGTGACGGGGCGCTCGCCGCCCTTCGGCACCTCGACGTCGAGGTTGAACGTGTAGTAGCCGCCCTTCTTCGCGGTGACGACGTGCGGACCGGCGTCGACCGCGCCTTCGAAGCGGGTGGAGCCGACCACCTTGCCGTCGATGAGGATGACGGCCCCCTCCGGCTTGGTGGTGACCACGAGCTTGCCCTGGCGCTGCTCCTTCGAGAGCCCGAGGGTGACCGCGGCGGACTCGCCCTCCTTCAGGAACACCGACTGCTTGGCGGTGGAGAAGCCAGGCGCCGACGCCTCCACGACGTACGGCTCGGCGCGCACGACGAGGCGGCCGGTGTAGGGCGCCGCGCCCACCTCCTTGCCGTCGACGCGGACGGTGGCGTTGGGTGCGCCGCTCACCTGCACGGTGACCGTGGTGAGCTTGGCGACCGCCTCGAGCTTGAGCTCGACCGGCTCGGGCTTTTTGCCCTGCGGCAGCGAGCGGACGGCGGTGGCGTCGATGAAGCCGGGCTTCTTCGCGGCGAAGCGGCGCTCGCCGATGTCGACCCGCTGCGGCGGCACGGGCGAGACGCCCACCTCCACGTCGTCGACGAACACCTTCGCGCCCGGCTCGGACACGGTGATGGGCACCTCCACCACGAAGGTCTCGAGGCCCGCGGCGGTGTCCTTCACGCGCGCCTCCTCGGCGGCGTCGAGCTTGCCGGCGGCCTCGGCGAGCTCTCGCTTCAGGGTCGCGATCGCGCGGGCGTATTGCCCCGTGTTCTTCTCGCAGATGGCGACGTTGAACAGCACGCGCGGGTTCTTCGACTCGTTGTAGACGTCGAGGAACTCGGTGCGCGCGGCGCCCCAGTTTCCGGCGCCGAAGAGGACGAGCGCCGTGTCCCACTTGGAGTGGACGGACGCCGGCAGGTCCTCGCGGATGGTCTTGGTCTTCACCTTGGCGGCCCGGGGCTGCGCGAGCGCCACGGGGGGGACCGACGCGGCGAGGACCGAGCCCAAGAGCACGCACGAGAGCGCGCGCTGAAACGGAAATCGAAGGAGTGATCGCATCGGGTTCGTTCTTCGGTCGGGGTGCGGACAAGCGAGCGGCGGGCCGCGGTGGGAGCGCGCACGCGGGGCGACGCGAGCGGCGCCCAGGTGCTCCCTGGTTGTAGCGGAGGTTCGCCCGGAGCGGGGCAAATCCGCCGGCCGACCGCGCTCACGAGCGTCTCACGAGCGTAGGGTGCAAATCCCGGGCTGCAGGGGCTCAGCGCCGCGGTATCTGCCCGCGGGCTGAAGCCCGGGGCAGTAGAATCGAGGGATCAACGCGGTAAAGCCCGCGGGGCGGGCTCGCCGTTGAGGTCGCGACGAGAGCCGATCGAGCCCGCCGCTGCGGCGGGCTTCGCGCAACGCCACCGTGAGCTCTCCCTGCCCCGGGCTTCAGCCCGCGGGCAAATCCCGGGCTGCAGGGGCTCAGCGCCGCGGTATCTGCCCGCGGGCTGAAGCCCGGGGCAGTAGAATCGAGGGATCAACGCGGTAAAGCCCGCGGGGCGGGCTCGCCGTTGAGGTCGCGACGAGAGCCGATCGAGCCCGCCGCTGCGGCGGGCTTCGCGCAACGCCACCGTGAGCTCTCCCTGCCCCGGGCTTCAGCCCGCGGGCGCGGTGCGTGCGAGCCGGGACTTGCAAGACCGCTCAGTTCGCGAGGCCCTGCTGGACGGCGCGGAGCGCGGACGAGACGGGCTTCGTGCTCGGCGCGCTCGCGGTCGTGGCGGCGGTCGTGGCGACCCTCGGCGGCGGCGTCGGGCCGCTCGAAGCGGTCGCGCTCGGGGGCGCGCTCGCCACCGCGGAGGGCTGCGGGGGCGCGGTGGAAGGTGGTGGTGCGGCGGTCGCGACGGGCGACGACGCCACGGCGCGCCCAGGGTCGGGGCTCGCCTGCGTGTTGCCGCTCGGCCGCGTCACCAGGATGGCGATGACGACCGCCGCGAGGGCGATGCCGGCGCCCGTAAGCAAGAGCTTGGCCGGGCTCTTGCCGGCGTCGGAGTCGGTGGTCGCGAGCGTCGGGGCGGGCGGCGCCGACGTGCCGAGGGGACA
>DAORJJ010000386.1:0-6614 GCA_035439005.1 Polyangiaceae bacterium
CACTCTCCCCCCTGTAGGGCGCGGCGCGGGGCGGATTTTTGTGAGGGCGTTCCCCCCTCACTCTCCCCCCTGTAGGGCGCGACGCGGGGCGGATTTTGTGAGGGCGTTCCCCCCTCACTCTCCCCCTGGCAGCGGCGTGTGTGGGCGGCGAAACTTACGTGTAGTGTACCTTGATCGTCTCGACGATCGTCTTCAACGCGCGCTTGACGACCTCGGTGCTCGGATCGCGCACGATCACGTAGCCGTCGCCCTCGTAGCCGTCGCTCTTGGGCGCGCCCTCTTTGGGGAGCTCGGCCTCGACGACGAAGCGCCCCACCGCGGCGTGGGCCTCGCGCACGCCCGAGACGCCCACCACGCGGCCGCGGCCCATGCCTCGGAGGAAGGCGCAGCCGACCGCGTATTTGCGGTCCCACGGGGCGTCGAGCTCGCCGTCGACGACGGCGCGCGCCCAGCCGCGGTACGGGTCGATGTCGTGCGCCAGGCCGGTCATGCGCGAGATGTTGGCGCCGGGCGGGCGCTGGGCGATCTCACCGATCGCGAGGCTGCCGTCGGCGCGCTGGAACCACTCCATGTGCGTGAACCCGTCGTCGAGGCCGAGCGCCTCGATCGCGGCGAAGCCGAGCTTGCGCGCGCCGTCGTATTCGGGCCCCTCGATGTCGCGCGGCAAGAGGCACGCCCACTGGATCCACGGGTTCTCCAGCACCTCGAGGCAGCTCGGCAGATAGTGGGAGAGGGAATACACGCGCGGCTTGCCGCCGAGCGTGATGGTCTCGAAGCTGAACTCGCGGCCGCGCAGGAACTCCTCCGCGAGCACCGGCTGCGCGGCGGACACCCCGAGCCCCGCGAGCGCGGCGGCGAGCTCTTCGTCGGAGGCGACGCGGAACGTGGCCTTCGCGCCCATCCCCGCGGGCGGCTTCAGCACGATCGGGTAGCCGACCTCGGCCGCGAACGCGCGGGCGTCGGCCTCGCAGGTGGCGAGCTTGTGCCGCGCGACCGGCAGGCCCGCGGCGCGGAGCGCGTCTTTCATGCGCGCCTTGTCGCGGAAGAGGTCGGCCGTGCGGGGCGAGGTGCCGGGCACGTTGAAGGCCGCGCGCGCCTCGGCGAGCTGCACCATCAGCGCCTCCAGGATCCCCACGATGCGGGCCGGCTGGCCGTGGCGCCGCCGCAGCACCTCGACGGCCTCGAGGAGATCGCGGCCCGAGAGCGGATCGGAGACCCGCACGACGTCGTGGTAGAGCCGCGCGTCCGCGCCCTGCGGCGGCGTGTGCACGACCCCGAGCACCCGCACGTCGTGCAGGCCGGCGACGGCGCGGAGAAAGCGCATGGTGGTCTCGGCCGGGAACGGCGCGACGAAGACGATGTTGCGAGGCATGGCGCGCAGGGTGGTCCGCCGAGGGCCGCGCCGTCAACCGCCTCCGGCGGGTTCCCGTGCCTCCCCCGCGCCTCGCCCCCTGGCCCTCGCCGCGCAGATGTTGCGCCGCGACCGGCCCTCATCGGCGGGCGCACCCGCCCCACTCCCGTGGTACACCCACGGGATGCGCGTCGTCTTCCTTGCGCCCCTCTATCCCCCGGAGATGCAGCAGTACACGCGCGGGCTCGCCGAGGTAGGCGCCGAGGTGTACGGCGTGGCCGACACCCCGCGCGAGGCGGTGCCGCCGTCGGTGCGGCCCTACCTGCGCGACTACCTGCAGGTGCCGCGCATCATGGACGAGGACGACGTCATCGCGCGCGTGTCGCGGTGGCTGCGCGGCAAGTCGATCGACCGGGTCGTCACCAACTGGGAGCCCCTCGTCGTCACGGCGGCGCGCCTCCGCGAGCGCTGGGGCATGCCCGGCATGAGCGTCGACACGGCGCGCGGCTTCCGCGACAAGCAGCTCATGAAAGACCGCGTGCGCGCGGCGGGGCTCCGCGTGCCCCAGTCGCGCCGCGTGCGAGGAGAGCGGGAGATCCGCGCCGCCGCCGAGGAGATCGGCTATCCGGTCATCGTCAAGCCGATCGACGGCGCGGGCAGCGCGAACACCTACAAGGCCACGAACGACAAAGAGCTCGACGACCTCATCCCGCGCATGCGCGGCGTGCCCGAGTGCATCTGCGAGGAGTTCATCGAGGGCGAGGAGTTCACCTTCGACACCGTGTGCATCGAGGGGCGCCCCGCCTTCGAGAACATCGCGGCGTATCTCCCGAAGCCGCTCGAGATGCGCACGATCGAGTGGATAAGCCCAGTCATCATCACCGTGCGCGACATGTACCAGCCGCGCCTCCGCGGGGGCGTCACCCTCGGCCGCAAGGTGCTCGGCGCGCTCGGCATGGACGACGGGTTCACGCACATGGAGTGGTACCTCACGGCGAAGGGCGAGGCCGTGTTCGGCGAGATCGGGTGTCGCCCCGGCGGCGCGTGCCTCGTCGACCAGATGAACTACACCTGCGACATCGATCTGTTCCGCGAGTGGGCGCGGGTGGTCTGCTACGGCCGCTTCGAGGCGAGCACGAAGCGCAAGTACAACGCGGGCATCGTCTTCAAGCGCGCGCTCGGCGAGGGGCGCATCACCCGCATCGAGGGGCTCGAGGCGTGGCTGCGCGCGTGCGGGGAGTGGGTCACCGACGAGCAGCTGCTCCGCCCCGGCACGCCCCGCCGCAACTGGAAGAACACGCTGCTCTCCGACGGCTGGGTGCACGTGCGCCACCCCGAGTGGGCCGAGGCGCACCGCATGGCGTTCGCCGCGGCCTCGGGCATTCAGATGTACGCCGAGTAGCCGCTCCGGCGGCCCGGCGGGCCCGACGCGGGCGCCGCGCCGGAGCCCCTCACGCGTGCCTCAGAAGTGCTCCATCCACTTCCACATGGGCACGCGGTACACGTCGCGGAGGTCGTGTTTGTAGGGGCTCGTAGCCGTGTCCTCGCACCAGAGCACCGGCGCGGCGCCAGGGCAGCCGTCGTAGGCGACGCAGCCCTTGCCGTCGAGCCCCCACTCGGTGACCGGCTTCGAGGCCTTCGAGCACCCGTTGATGGCGATCCACTTGTCGCGCGCGGCGACGCCGTTGGCCACCGGCTCGTCGTCGTCCTCGCGGCGGTGGTAGACGAGGGCGGCGGTCTTGCCGCACGCGCTCGCTTTGTCGGCGAAGCCGCCGTCGGCCGCGACGATGGCGCGGAGCGCCGACGACCGCATGCACCCGAGGTGGTTCGTCAGGTAGGCGCCGTAGCTGAAGCCGAGCGCGAACACGCGCTGCGGGTTCACGCAGAGCGTCGCGCCGAGGCTCTTCTGCATGGCGTCGAAGAAGGCCACGTCTTGCTCGCCGGCGATGTCCCAGCGCCCGCTCGCGGCGTCGGGGAACACCACGATCGCGTCGCCCGCGGCGTACTCCTGCATCTTCACGAACTGCGCCATCTGCGCGCCGGTGGCGCCGATGCCGTGGAACACGAAGACCACGGGGTACGCGCGCGACGGGTCGTACCCCGCGGGCACGAAGAGCAGGTACGAGCGCTTCGCCGCCCCCACGTCGACGGTCTTCTTGTCGCCCGCGGCCGGGCTCGCCTTCGCGGGGACGCCGCACCCCGGCGTCGTGGTGGGGAGGGTGCTCCCGCCGCCGTCGTCGCCTGGCGGCGCACCCGTGCCCGTGCCGGTGGCCGTGGCCGTGGCCGTGGCGGTGCCCTGCGGGCCGCCGCCGGTGGGGGCCACGGGGTCGTCCCCGCCGCAGCGGAGGAGGAAGGGTGCGAGCGCGGTCAGCACCGCGAGCCGTGCGAGCCTCATTCGACGACTCTCCCAGGCTTCGGGCGGATCGTCGAGCAGAGAGCGCTCGACGCTCCCAGGCTTCGGGCGGATCGTCGAGCAGAGAGCGCTACTTCACCAGGCGATCGACCAGCGCGACGTAGGCCGTCATGGCGCTGTCCTTCGAGGTGCCCTTCTTGGTCGCCCACGCGTCGAACTTCGCGCGCCCCTTGAAGTCCATCATGCCGGGGCGCGAGCCCGTCACGTCGCCCGCCGAGGCCTGCTTGTAGAGCGCGTAGAGCTCGAGCAGCTCGTCGTTGGAGGGGGCCTTGGTGAGGGTCTTCACGCGGGCTTGGGCGTCTTGGAAGGAGGCGGCGAGATCCATGCGCGGGACCGTACCAGCATCTCCGGGCCGCGTGGAGGCCGCGCCCCGGGCGAACGATAGGTATGACTTATGTCTGCGGCGCGCCCGGCGGCTGGACGCTCCGGTAGATCTGCTCGTAGCGGGTGACGCGCTCGTCCCACCCGAAGCGGAGCCGCATGCCGTTGCGCTGCACGCGCTGCCAGCGCGCGCGGTCCTCTCCGCGGCCCGTGCCCCACGTGCGCAGCGCCTGGTCGACGCCGTACGCGAAGCCCGCCTCGTCGAAGTGCTCGAACACGAAGCCGTTGCCCTCGCCGGTGCGGCGGTCGAAGGCCGTGACGGTGTCGGCGAGGCCGCCCGTGCGGTGGACGACGGGCGGCGTGCCGTAGCGCAGGCTGTACATCTGGTTCAGGCCGCAGGGCTCGTAGCGCGACGGCATGAGGAAGCTGTCGGCGCCGGCCTCCACCTTGTGCGCGAGCGGCTCGCTGAAGGCGGCGCGATAGGCCACTTGGCTCGGAAACTGCCGCGACAGGCCGCGAAAGAAGTCTTCGTATTTCGGCTCGCCGGTGCCGAGCACCACGAGCTGCACGGGGCGACGCGCGAGCACGCGAGGCAGCACGCCGAAGCAGAGGTCGAAGCCCTTCTGCCACGCGAGGCGCGACACGACGCCGAACACGAGCACGTGCGAGTGGTACGCGAGCCCCGCCGAGCGCACGAGGTCGCGCTTGTTGACCTCTTTGCCCTCGAGCGAGTCGACCGAGTAGCGCTGCGCGATGTGCGCGTCGTTCTCGGGGCTCCAGTCGTTCTCGTCGACGCCGTTCAGGATGCCGAACAGCACGCCCGCGCGCTCGCGCAGGAACGCGTCGAGCCCGGCGCCGTGCTCCGGGCGCTGGATCTCCAGGGCGTACGTGGGGCTCACCGTCGTGAGCGCGTTCGCGTAGAGGATGCCCGTGAGCAGGAAATTGATGCGCCCCTCGCGGAGCTGGTCTTGGTGGAAGTGCTGCGCGGACCCCGCGAGGCCGGTCTCCCCCAAGACGCGCGCGTCGAACGCGCCCTGGTGGCCGATGTTGTGGATGGTGAGCACGCTGCGCGTGCGGTCGAACAGCCGGTCCCACGCGAACGCGGTCTTCAGGAGCAGCGGCAAGAGGGCCGTCTGCCAGTCGTTCGCGTGCACGATGTCGGGCGAGAACCCGAGGCGCTGGCAGAGCAGCAGCGACGCCCACGAGAGGACCACGAAGCGCAGGTGCTCGTCGGGGTCTTGGGTGTAGATCGAGGGGCGATCGTAGAGCCCCGGGCAGCGCACGAAGTAGACCGGCGCGCGCGTCCCCGGGAACACCCCCTCGAGGATCGACACGACGACGCGCGTGCCGCCGAGCTCGATCGACAGCTCGCTCACCACGGTCTCGAGGTCGGGCGCATGCGCACGCACGCGCGGGTAGAGCGGCATCACCACGCGCACGTCGTGGCCGCGCTCGGCGAGCCGCTGGGGGAGCGCGCCGGCCACGTCCCCGAGGCCGCCGGTCTTCGCGAAGGGCGCGACCTCCGAGGCGACGAACAGCACCCTCACGAGCGGGGACCCGATGAGGCGCTGGGGGCGGCGAGGCGCGCTGCGGGGGACGCGGGCGAGGCGAGGCGCGCGCGCGGGCCGCGGGCGGAGGAGGAGGCGCTCATGGGCGGCCCGGAGCATCGCACAGAGTCGCGCCCCCTCTCACCGAAACCGGCGCGGATCAGCCCTTCTTCTTCGGAGCCTTCTTCGCGGCGGCCTTCTTAGGCGCCGCCTTCTTCGCAGCGGCCTTCTTCGGCGCGGCGGCCTCCTTCGGCGCGGCCGCGGGCTTCGCGGCGACCTCCCACACGCCGAGCGTCGCGCCCAGGGGATCGACGAAGATGCCCAGCGCCCCCATGTTGGGGATGGCCTGGTACTCGACGACGATCGTGGCGCCGCGCTTCCTCGCCTTCGCGATGGTCTTCTTGACGCTGTCGACCTGCGCGTACGGCAGCCACTGCGTGGGCGCGCCGGGCATCGAGCCGATGCCGCCGCCCACGCCGCCCTCGCCGACGCCGATCATGGTGTAGCCCGGCATCGGGGTCGTGAGCTCCCACGCGAAGAGGCCTTTGTAGAACTTCTTCGAGGCGGCGAGATCGGAGGTGTTGAGCTCGATGTGAACGAACGGGTTCGGCATGGTGTGTCCTTTCCAAAAAGGGGCTCCAGGCTACGCACGCCCTGGAGGGTCGTCCACGGTCAACGGGGCGCGGGAGCGCGCGCGCGTGCGGCGTGCCGGGGCGCCCACGCGTGTGTCCCGGCGAGGTCACCGCGGGCGCGCGGCCGCGGCGTGGGTGCGGCGCACGGTGGCAAAAAGCACAAGTAGTTTCAATATTTTAAGGGCAAGCAGACCGGGGCGAACCGCCTGGCATCCGGCGTGCTTCGAGGGTGACCATGCACAAACACGCCGCCCTCGCCTTGGTGCTGGTCTCCACGTTCGCGTGCTCCCTCGCGTCCCTCCCCGAGGGGTCGGCGGGCCCCCCGGAGAGCGAGGCGAGCCTGCCCGCCG
>DAORJJ010000387.1:0-6601 GCA_035439005.1 Polyangiaceae bacterium
GCGCCTCCCGCGGCGGCGAAAGTACGCGCGCATGCGTACTCTGTCTCCACGCGCCTGGGCGCGCGCCGCTCTGCTCGTGCTGGCCGCGGTCGCGGCGCTCGCGGGCTGCGCGCACGGCGGGCCCTCGGTCTCGCTCGCCGAGGGGCCGCGCCCCTACACGGGCAGCGAGTACGGCCAGGTGATGGATCGGTGGACGCGCTCGCACAGCCTCGTGCGCCTGCCGACGGTGGACGACCGCCTCACCGTCACGTCCACCTACGAGAGCTGGGACTTTCGTTGGTCGTACGCGATGCGGTACGCGCGTGACTACCGGCTGAGCGCCGCAGAGCGGCAGGCGCTGCTCGACGCGAGCCTTCTCGAGACCCAGAGCGCGCACCGCTTTCAGATCGCCCTCTACGGGAACCTGCCCCCGCGCATGACCGACCTCACGCGCCCGAACGCCGCCTGGGTCGTGCGCCTCATCGACGATCGCGGCAACGAGACCGCGCCGGTCCGCGTCGAGCAGGTGCTGCGCCCGACGGCGATCGACAAGGCGTATTTCCCCTACCTCAGCGTGTGGCGGCAGATCTTCCGCGTCGACTTCCCGCGCAAGAAAGCCGACGGCTCGCCGACGATCGCGCCAGACGCGCGCTGGTTCGCGCTGCAGTTCTCCGGCGCGTACGGCCAAGACCAGCTCACGTGGGACCTCGAGGGAGCGCCACCGCGGCCCCAGGCCTCGCGCTGAGCGCCTGTCGCCCGCGCCCTCAGAGGGGTACGCTAGGCGCTCGTGCGTCACGCCCCGCCCTCCAGCTCCCCGACCCCGCGCTCCGCGCCGCGCTCGTCCCGAGGCCGCGCGACGCACGCGACCGCGCTCGCGCTCGCGGGGGTCCTCGGCGTCGTCGCCTCCGCGCACGCGGCGGGGCCCGTGCTGCACGAGCGCATCCCGCCCGATCCGCGAGAGGACGTGGCCCTGGCGGTCAGCCTCGACGGTGAGCTGCCCGCCGCCATCCAGACGCGGAGCGGCCTCGTCAGCGCCCCCGATCCAGCGGCCCCCGAGGACACGAAGCGCCCGCCGTACGCGCCCAGCCACGGCGCGGGCGGCGCCCCCGACGCGACGTTCACGCCCGACCGCGACACACGCAAGCCCGACACCCTGCCCTACGACGAGCCGTTCCGTCCCTCGACGGCGCCGTTCAAGCGCCTGGCGGCCTACGACGCGGTCGACGACGACTTCATGCTCTTCGTGCGAAATCCCCGGTTGACGCAGGTGTCGCTGCGCTCCGGGCCCGTGGTCGAGGCGGTCGAGGAGACGTTCTACGCCGATCTCGTGGTCGATCTCGCGCCAGGCGAGCGCTCGCGCATCCCCACCGTGGGGCCGGGCACGCGCATCGTGCGGGCGCGGGCGGGCGTGGGGAGCCAAGACGTCCCGTTCCGGATCGCGCGCGACGGCGCCGACAACTGGTTCGTGGACGGCGACACCCCTACGCGGGCCCGCCTCGTGATGCAGCTCGCGGCGCCGCGGGCGGCCTTCGGCGGCGCGTTCGGCGAGACGACGTGGGAGCGCCTCCCCAAGGTGCCGCCGCTCCCGCCGCGCGTGGCCGCGTCGCAGGAGGCGGTCGCGCGGTCGCTTGGCCTCGGCCGGCACCTCCCGCCCCACGAGAACGTCGCCCGCATGGTGGCCTACTTTCGCGCCTTCGAGGACTCGCCGGACAGCCCGCCGCCGGTACGTGACATCTACACGGATCTCGTTCTGTCGAAGAAGGGCGTGTGCCGGCACAGGGCCTTCGGGTTCTTGATCACGTCGCTCGGCCTCGGCATCTCGGCGCGCATGATCGCCAACGAGGCCCACGCCTGGGTCGAGGTGCACGACGGGCAGCGGTTCGTGCGCATCGATCTCGGCGGGGCGGGCAACATGCTGCGCGAGCCGCTCTCGACGAACGTGCCCTTCGAGCCACCCCCCGATCCGTTCTCGTGGCCGGTGGGAGCGACGCGCGGCGACGATCTCGGCGCGCGGGCCAGGGCGCCCGGCCAGCCTCGGGGAGCGGAGCTCGACGGCGGTCCGTCGACGAGCGCGAGCGCGAGTGGCAGCGGCAGCGGCGGCGCGAGCGGCAGCGGGGGCCGCGAGGACGACGCCGCGCGTGAGGCGCTCCCACACAGGCCCACGGCGCTGGTCGCCCTGCGGATCGCGGCGAGCTCGGTCGCGCGCGGTGGGCGCCTCGAGGCGTCGGGCGAGATCACGGCGGGCGGCGAGCCCTGCCCCCGCGTACCCGTCGAGCTCGTCCTCCGCGAGAAGGGCGGGCGCGAGACCTCGCTCGGCGCGCTGGTCACCGACGCCGAGGGGCGCTATTCGGGCGGCGTGTCCCTCCCTCGCTCCATGCGTGTTGGCGACCACGAGGTCTTCGCGCGCACGGCCGGCGACGCGCGCTGCGGCGGGGGCGCGTCGAAATGAGCGCCGCGTTCGTGCCGTTCTTGTACGAGCTCCGCGCGCGGAAGGTGAAGGTCGGCCCGCAGGAGGCCGTGTCGCTCGCGAAGGCGCTGATCCACGGGCTCCACGAGAGCTCGCTCGACGGCTTCTACCACGTCGCCCGCGCGATCTGCGTGCACCGCGAGACCGATCTCGACGCCTTCGACGAGGCGTTCTTGGCCCATTTCAAGGGCATCTCCGCCGCGAGCACGGCGCTCCTGAAGGAGCTCGAGGACTGGCTCTCCGATCCGCTGCTGCGCAAGCAGCTCACGCCCGAGGAGCTCGCGGCGATCGAGTCGCTCGACATGGAGGAGCTCCGCAAGCAGTTCGAGGAGCGCATGCGCGAGCAGCGCGAGCGGCACGACGGCGGCAACCGGTGGGTCGGCACGGGCGGCACGAGCCCGTTCGGGGCCCACGGCGCGCACCCGTCCGGGCTCCGCGTGGGGCCGTCGGGCGGCGGGCGCAGCGCGATGGGCGTCGCCGACGCGCGGCGCTTCCGCGGCTACCGCTCCGACCTCGTGCTCGACGTCCGCCAGATCGAGGTCGCGCTCCGCAAGCTGCGCGTCTTTCAGCGCGAGGGCCAGCAAGACGAGCTCGACATCGACGAGACCGTGCACGAGACCGCGCGGAACGCGGGCGAGCTCGAGATCGTCCTCCGCGCGCCGCGCAAGTCCCACACGCGGGTGCTCCTGCTGATGGACGTCGGCGGGTCGATGGACCCCCACGCGGAGGTGGTCTCGCGGCTCTTCTCCGCCGCGAAGCGGGCCTCGAACATCCGCAGCCTGAAGACCTACTACTTCCACAACTGCGTCTACGGCCGGCTCTTCGAGACCGAGCGCTTCACGGACCCTGTGCCCGTGAAGGACGTGCTCGAGCAGTGCGGGCCCGAGTGGAAGCTCGTGCTGGTCGGTGACGCGGCCATGCACCCGACCGAGCTGCTCGGCGCGGGCGACTGGGAGTACTACTCGCGCGGCGGCGTGGAGACGCTCACGGGCGTGCGGTGGCTCATGCGCCTCGCCGACCACTTCCGGCGCGCCGCCTGGCTGAACCCCGACCCGCCCACGTACTGGCGCGGTGGCACCGCGGAGCAGATCGGGAAGGTGTTCTCGATGTTCCAGCTCACGCTCGACGGGCTCGGCGAGGCCGTGCACCACCTGTCGCGCGGAGACTCGCGCGGCAAGTAGCGCACGGCCCTTGGCCGCGAGCCGCGTCAGGTGCCGGGCTTCTTCGGCGCCGCGCTCGGCTTGGTCGTGGGCGCGGCCGTGGGCTTCGGCGCGGCCGAGGGCTTCGGGACGGGCTTCGCGGGGAGCGCCGCGGGCTTCTTCACGGTCGCGGTGGGCGCGGCGCTCGGAGCCTCGGCCGGTTCGTCCGTGGCGGCGGCCGTGGCGGTCGCCGTGGGCTTCGGCTTGACCGGCGCGGTGACGGCCGGCTTCGGGGGCGGCGGCGCGGGCTCCTCCTCCTGGTTCGCGTACACGATGGCCGCGATGACGCCGACGACGATGAGGATCGCGACGACGAGGAAGAAGATTTTCCAGAAAGAATACGGTGCCTTACCAACGACCTCGCCGGTCTGTCCGTTCACGAGGAAGCGGTAGACCTTGTCGTTGTAGCGGTACGCCGCGATCCAGACGGGCAGCAGGATGTGCTTGAACGTGACGGCGGTGTAGTTGTTCGACACGTTGAGCCCGCGGTGGGTGTCGCCGCCGATGTCGCCGGCGCATCGCCCCTCCTGCACCTGCGCCATCTTCTGCATGCCCACGCCCCACGCGGGCATGAGGTCGAGCGAGTAGGCCTCGGCCCGCCACCCAGCGAGGTAGTGCGGCGCGTAGGGGATGAGCTCGCGCGTGTTGAACGAAGAGAACTTGTCGACGAGGTCGGTGGGCAGGCCCTTGCCCGCGCACACGAGGGTGTCGTCGAAGAAGTCGTTGCGCGAGCCCCAGGCCGACTCCCAGCGCGTGCGCTGCACCTGGCGCGTGCGGGTCACCGACTGACCGTTCTCGTACGAGGTGTACGTCTCGGTCTCGTAGTAGTACCAGCCTCGCTCGGCGGTCCAGTTGGAGTAGACGTGCGAGTCGAAGGTCCAGAACGGGACGTACACGCCGCCCATCTCGTGGACCTTGGCGAGCTTCGTGAGGTCGTTCGGGCGAAACCAGAGGCTCGCGAGCCACTTGCCGAAGAGGCCGTTCGCGCCCTCCTTGTTGATCTTGAACGGCACGAGGCTCTCGGGGCGGATCGCCTGATCGTTCGTGTGAGCCTGCAGCACCTGGTGCGACCCGCAGAACGCGCACGCCGTGGTCCGCTCGCCCTCGCCGACGTTCACCGTGGCGCCGCAGTCTTTGCAGGTGATCGTCGTGACCTGCACGCCGAGCCCCTTGGCCGCCATCTGCATGCCCTGCTCGATGGGGATCTCGCGGATGCCGCCACCCTGCTGGACGATCTGCCCGCCAGGCGCCTGCACGAGGTCGGGGCGAGTCTGCACCGCCTGCTGGTGCCCGCAGTAGGGGCACTTCATCGCCTGCGCGCCGGCGTCGTAGTTGAGCTTGGCTCCGCACTGGGAGCAGGGGAACGATTGGGCGTCGCCGCCAGCGGGCTGGGTCATGGGTTTCCTTGGGCCAGTGACTCTACCGCAATCGAGGCTGGGGGTGGTCCATCGAGCTTCACCGCGGCGCGGGCAGCGCCTCCGCGAGGCCGTCGACGTGCGCCTTCCCCTCACGCACCTCGATCGACGAGCCGGAGAGATCGCCGAGGGGCTCGTACTTGCCGCCGAGGCACCGCGCGAGGAACACCTCGGTCAGCGCGTTGAACGAGGCTTGGTTCTCCGGGCGGGCGAGGCCGTGCCCCTCGTCGGGGTAGACCGCGTACGTCACGCTGGCCCCCGCCGCCTTCGCCGCCGCGACCAGCTGGTCGACGTCGGCCTGGGGCACGAGCTTGTCGCGCGCGCCGTGGCCGACGAGCAGCGGCCGCTGGACCTGCGCGGCGTGGGTGAGCGGCGAGCGCGAAACGAGCAGCGCGCGCCCCTCCGCCGTGCCCGGATCGCCGACCCGGCGCCGCAGCTGCTCGAGCTCGTCGGTCCACGCAGGAGGGATGGCGCCGAGCAAGCTCGCGAGGTTGGGCGAGCCCGCGATGTCGACCCCACACGCGAACGCGGTGGGGGTGAGGGCGAGCGCGGCCAGCGTGGCGAAGCCGCCATACGCGCCGCCGACGAGGGCGGTCCGCCCCTTGATCGCGATCCCCTCGGCCTCGGCCCACGCCACCGCGTCGAGGAGGTCGGCGTGCATCTTCCCGCCCCACTCGTGGTCGGCCGCGTCGACGAAGCCCTTGCCGAAGCCGGTCGAGCCGCGGAAGTTCACGGCCAGCACGGCGTAGCCGCGGCTCGCGAGCCACTGCGCCTCGGGCACGAGGCCCCACGAGTCGCGCGACCAGGGGCCGGCGTGCACGACGAGCACCATCGGCACCGGCGCCGTGGGGCGACCGTCGTGATCCGGATCGGTCCCCCGCGGCAGCGTGAGGTAGCTCACGAGGGAGAGGCCATCGCGCGACCGCACGACGCGCGCGTGCATGGGCTCGAGGGGCAGCGTCTCGAGCGCGCTCGAGGCCGAAAACAGCAGCGTTGTCGTGCGCTTGGCGTCGTCGCGAGGGCGCCCCGCGCGAGGCCTGTCGTACCGGTAGTAGCGGGTGGGGGCGTCGGAGGCGTGCACGGCCACGAGCCAGCGCGCGTCGTCGAGGCTGCGCGTGACGATGTCGAACGCGTCGCCGTGGGCGAGCTCTCGGAGCGCCTCGAGGTCGGGCGCCAGCGCGTCGCCGACGAGGTGCCAGCGCACGCGGTCGTAGGTCGCCTGCGCGGCCTGCGGCGCCTGCGTGGACGGGTCGAGGGTCGCGCCCTCCACGTCGGCCTGGCCGTCGTCGACGAGGACGCGCGCCTCGCCGCTCGCGAGATCGATGGCGACCAGCGCGGCCGTGTCTCGCCCGCGGCTGTCGGTGAGGAAGAGCCGCTTGCCCGGGCCGTCGACGCCGAGGAGCGTGGTGGTGAGGGCGTCCGGCGCGGGCACCTTGCCGAGGGGCGCGAAGGCGCCCGCGCGCGACGGAGTGAAGAGCTCGGCGCTCCCGTCGGGCAGGTTCCGCGTCGCCACGCGCGGCCGCAGGCTCGCGTCGAGGACG
>DAORJJ010000388.1:0-6595 GCA_035439005.1 Polyangiaceae bacterium
CGCTCCTCGCGCCTGACGAGAACGACGCCCCGTACGAGATGCGCGCGGTCTGCGCGGTCGCGCCCACCAACCGCGTCGGCACGGCGAGCAGCTGCTGCCGCGCGGCGAGCTACACGACCGAGACCGTGTGCGACACCGCGCTCCACGAGGAGCGCGACGCGTCGGGCGCGCTCACGCTGCGGATCGATCCGATGACCGCGTGCACGCAGACGTCCACCGCAGGCACCTGCACCCGCTCGGGGACCCTGGCCCGCTGCGACTCCTCTGGGCTCACCTGCCCGACCTCGGGCAGCACCGCGGGCGCCCCGTCGCTCGTCGCGGGCACCTACGCCCGGCGGATGATCCGGGTCGGCGCCACGGCCACCGCCAAAGACCAATATTGGCTCGGCTGCTCGACCGTGGGGATGATCACGCAGACCACCCCCTCGTGCACGCCGCCACCCGCGCCGCAGTCCACGCAGCGCACCGCCACCGTCGTCCGCACGGCGCCGGGCACGTTCGCGGTGAAGCGCAGCTGGGCCACGACCGCTCCGCCAGGCTTCTGCTCGACGCCGAGCTTCCCGCCGGCCGCGGAGTCGATGGGGAGCAGCACCTTCGTCGACGGCGCCGCGCCGGCGGGCGGCACGTTCGCGACGACCGCGCACACGTGCACCTACACGCTCACGAAGAAGTGATCGCCCCCATCACGCCGGCGAGATCGAGGCAGCTCGCGATGCCCACCAGCCTTCGTCGCTCGACGACCAAGAGGCGCCGCACGTTCATCTTCGCGGCGTGCGCGGCGGCGCGAAAAATCGGCGTGGCGACGTCGAGGCAGATGGTCTCGTAGCTCATCACCTCCTCGACTGGGCGCGCGCGGAGCGACGCCGGCAGCGCGCGCGACGCGAGCGCCTCGCGCTGGGTGAACACGCCGATCGGGGACTCGACGTCGACCACCACGAGCCCGTGGACGTTGGCCTCCACGAGGCGCTCGACGGCCTCGTCGACCGACGCGCTGAGGTCGATGGTCTCGACGGGCGCCGTCATGAGGGTGGAGAGCGCGGCGCACGCCTCCGGCGCGCGAGACGTCGCGAGCTCCCCGAGCACGTCGCGGGTCGACAGCACGCCGACCACGCGCTCGCCGTCGGCCGCCTCGTCGACCACCACGAGGCGATGCACGCGCGCGCTCCGCATGCGACGCGCCGCCACGTCGAGCCCCTCGTCGGCGCGGGCGGTGACCACGGGCCTGCGCATGAAGTCGACGGCGCGCCGGGGCTCGCCGGGGCTCGGCGCGCGGAGCGACTCCCGAAGCAGGTCGGTCAGGGACACGACCCCCTCGGGCCCCTCGCCAGCGACGATGGGGACCGCCGAGCAGCCGCGCGCCTCGAGCAGCGCGAGCAGCTCCGCGGCGGTGGACTCGGGGGTGCCGCACGTGGCCGGAGAGCTCATCCGAGCGCGAACCTCGATCATGACGCCAGCCTACCGCGGGAGGCGCGCCGCGTCAGCCGCGTCGCGCCGCGTCGCACGAGCGTCTCGACGCGCGTCGGGCCCGACGAGGCGCTTCCGCCGTGATATCGTTCGCCTCTATGTCTTCCCGCAGCCCACGAGCCCGTCTCTCCAGTGTCCTTGTGGCGGCAGGCGCCGTCGCGTGCGCGCTCGCGTCCCTCGGCGACGCTCGCGCGGCCTGGCCGCCCGCGCGCGGGGCCGACATGCGCGACAAGGCCAACTGGCCGAACGACTACGACGGGCGCTGGAACTACGCGTCGTTCCTGCCGGAGCAGCAGCCCGGCACGCCGCCGTACCTCGAGGCCGACAAAAAGCTCGGCGCGTCGGGCATGAGCATCGACCGCGCGTGGACGTACACGATCGGCAAGCCCACGGTGAAGATCGCGGTGCTCGACTCCGGCATCCACTGGGAGCACGCCGACCTCGTGAACAAGGTCGCGCTGAACCGCGGCGAGCTCAAGGGCGACAAGCGCCCCAAGACCGACGCGGGCGCCGAGTGCGGGGGCGCGGGCGACCTCGCGGGGTACGACTGCAACGGCGACGGCCAGTTCACGATCGCCGACTACGCGAAGGACCCGCGCTTCGCGGGCGAGGTCACCGGCGAGACGTGCTTCAGCGACGGCGACCGCACCGTCACCAAGCCGAACCGCCCCCGCGGCGACTTCAACCGCAACTGCATCCTCGACCCCGGCGATCTCCTGCAGATCTTCTCCGACGGCGTCGACGATGACGCGAACGGCTACAAGGACGACATCGCGGGCTGGGACTTCTTCAAGGACGACAACGACCCCTACGACGACACCCGCTACGGCCACGGCACCGGCGAGGCGCGCGACTCGTCGGGCGAGGGCAACAACGGCATCGGCGACATCGGCGTCTGCCCGGGCTGCACCTTCGTGCCGATGCGCGTGGGCGACAGCTTCATCACCGACGTGAACGACTTCGGTCAGGCGGCGGCGTACGCGACCGACCTCGGCTGCAAGGTCATCCAAGAGGCGCTCGGCACCATCAACCAGACCGCCTTCTCGAAGGCCGCCATCGACTACGCGTATTCGAAGGGCGTCATCGTCGTGGCGAGCATGGCGGACGAGAACTCGCGCCACCACAACATGCCGGGCGCGGCCAACCACACCCTCACGGTCCACACCGTGCGCTACACGGGCTCGAACCCGAACGCCTCGACCACGTTCCTCGGCTACGACGCGTGCTCGAACTACGGCGGCCAGCTGTCGATGAGCATCAGCGGCACGCGCTGCTCGAGCGAGGCGACGGGGCGCGCGTCTGGCATCGCCGGCCTGCTCTTCTCGATGGCCGCCGAGAAGAACCTCGACCTCACGGCCGAGGAGGCCATCCAGATCTTCAAGATGAGCGCCGACGACATCGACGTCGCCGAGTCGCGCAGCACCGACGAGGAGGTCTCCGGCAAGCTCTACTACTCGAAGGCGGGCTGGGACCAGCGCTTCGGCTACGGGCGCGCGAACGCCTACACGATGGTCAAGGCGATTGACGAAGGGCGCATCCCGCCCGAGGTCGACATCACCTCGCCCGAGTGGTTCACGCCCATCGTCGCCGGCCGCGGGCCCGCGCAGATCGCCATCCAAGGCCGCGTGTCGGCGCGGCGCGCGCTCTCGTACGACTACCGGGTCGAGTGGGCGCCAGGCATCGAGCCCGATGACGCGCAGTTCAAGCCCCTCCAGACCGAGAAGACCAACATCCCCGGCGCGACGGTGTCCGGCGGCAGCGCCGAGGCCCCGCTCGGCGCGTTCGACCCCGCGCAGATCGACACCTCGCACCCGCGCGACGCCGACTCGAAGCTCGGCGAGAACGACCGCACCATCACCCTCCGCGTGCGCGCCATCGCGCACTACGCGGGCTTCGACGTGCCCGGAGAGGCGCGTCGCACCGTCGCGGTCACGAACGAGAAGAACGGCGGCGACAAGGACCTCCTGCCGGGCTTCCCGATGTACCTCGGCACGTCGCTCGAGGGCAGCCCGAAGCTCGCCGACATCGACGGCGACGGCGTGCGCGACATCATCGCCCCCGCCTCCGACGGCCAGCTGCACGTCTTCACCATGCGCTCGGGCTCGCCGGTCGAGGTGAAGGGCTTCCCGTACCGCACCCGCGTCATCGACGGCCTCAGCTCCGACGTCGCCGACCCGGCCGTGCCGAGCTACCTCGCGGCGCCCGCGTACAGCCAGAAGGGCTCGGGGCTCGCGGCCGGCGAGGTGCGCGAGGCGCTGCTGTCCGCGCCCGCCGTGGTCGACCTCGACGGCGACGGCAAGCGCGAGATCATCTTCGGCTCGTACGGCGGCACGCTCTACGTGATCGACTCGCAGGGCAAGGACCTGCCCGGCTGGCCCAAGCGCATGCCGCTCGTGCCCTCGTGCCCGCTCGACCCCACGAAGCCGGCGGCCACGCCCTGCATGGACGTGCGGGCGGGCCTCGCGCGGGGCCTCTACGGGGCGCCCGTCATCGTCGACATGAACAAGGACGGCAAGCCGGAGATCGTCGTGTCGTCGTTCGACGGCAAGATCTACGTCTTCAAGGTCGACGGCACGACGCTCGACGGCTTCCCCGTCGACGTCCACCACCCGCAGGCGCAGAAGCGCAGCCGCATCTTCACCACGCCCGCGGTGTCCGACGTCAACGGCGACGGCATCCCCGAGATCTTCACTGGCTCGAACGAGCAGGTGGGCGGCGGCGGGAACGCCGGCCCGCTGTTCGCCATCAACGGCCTCGGGAACAAGGCGCCGGGCGGCCCCTACCTGCAGAACTGGCCCGCGGTCATGACGTCGTTCGCGATCTTCCCGCTCGTGGCCGAGGGCGTGACCAGCTCGCCCGCCACGGCCGACTTCGACGGCGACGGGCGCGAGGACGCGCTCTTCCAGGGCAACGGCGCGGCGCCCCTCCTGCTGCCGGCCGACCCCGGCGCGCAGACCGCCTTCGGCGAGCCGCCGAACCGACTGCCCCGCTTCAAGGAGGAGGACGGCACCGAGCGCCGCGGGCTCGAGCCGACGGCGGTCTTCGGCGAGCTCAGCAAGGCCTACCGCCCGGACACGATGTTCCCGCTCTTCAGCCAGCCGGCGGTGGGCGACATCGACCAAGACGGCACGCCTGACGTCGTCGCCTCCGGCGCCTCCCTGAGCCTCGCCGGCTCGCTCACCGGCGGCAGCTCCGCCCCGAAGAACGCGCAGCACCTGCTCGCGGCGTGGAGCGGCAAGACCGGCAAGATGCTGCCCGGCATGCCGTTCGTCATCGAGGACTTCAGCTTCCTCACGAACCACGCGGTGGCCGATCTCACCGGCGACGACTACCCCGAGATCATCACCGGCACCGGCGTCTACATGCTGCACGCGGTCGACGGCTGCGGCCGCGAGGCCGCGGGCTGGCCGAAGTTCACCGGCGGCTGGATCGCCGCTGCGCCGGCGGTCGGCGACATCACCGGCGACCGTGGGCTCGACGTCGTGGTGGGCACGCGCAACGGCTACCTCTTCGCGTGGAAGACCGCCGGCAAAGACGACGGCGTCATCCAGTGGGAGTCGTTCCACCACGACAACGCGAACACGGGCAGCGCGTCCACCAAGCTCGACCAGGGCGTGCTGAAGCGCGCCGCGAAGCCCCTCGACGTCGCCGCCTGCGCGGCGCCCACGGGCCCCGCGGCCTCGGAGGACACGCTCGGCGGCGGCGGCTGCACCTGCAGCACCACGTCGGACAGCGTGGGCGCGCGCAGCCTCGCGCTGCTCCCGTTCGTCGCGGGCCTCGCCGCCGCGTTCGCCCGGCGCCGCCGCGCGTCGCGCTGACCCGCGTCGCTTTTTTGGGGCTCGTCGGCGGCGAGCCCTTTACAAGACCCACGACTTCGACGACATTGTCGCCGCCCATTGCCGGGGTAGCTCAGATGGTTAGAGCGGGCGTTTCATACGCGCTAGGTCGGGGGTTCGACTCCCTCCTCCGGCACCTCTGTTCAGGCGCGAGCGCCTGAACCTCTCGTCGCTCGTCGCCGAAGGTGTACTTCGCAAGGCCTCCGTACACCTTCGAGCGACTCCCTCCTCCGGCACCTCTGTCTACGGATCATCCCGTAGACCTCCAGTCGCTCGTCGCCGAAGGTGTACTTCGCCAAGCCTCCGTACACCTTCGAGCGACTCCCTCCTCCGGCACCTCTGTTCATGGCGAGACCTCGCCTTCGGCTCGGGCTCGCCATCGACCTTCGTTCGCCCTTCGGGCTCACTTCAGGTTCAGGCGCGAGCGCCTGAACCTCTCGTCGCTCGTCGCCGAAGGTGTCCTTCGCAAGGCCTCCGTACACCTTCGAGCGACTCCCTCCTCCGGCACCTCTGTTCATGGCGAGACCTCGCCTTCGGCTCGGGCTCGCCATCGACCTTCGTTCGCCCTTCGGGCTCACTTCAGGTTCAGGCGCGAGCGCCTGAACCTCTCGTCGCTCGTCGCCGAAGGTGTCCTTCGCAAGGCCTCCGTACACCTTCGAGCGACTCCCTCTCCGGCACCTCTGTCTACGGATCATCCCGTAGACCTCTCGTCGCTCGTCGCCGAAGGTGTACTTCGCGAGGCCTCCGTACACCTTCGAGCGACTCCCTCCTCCGGCACTCTTGTCTACGCGCGTGCGCGTAGACCTCTCGGTGCTCGTCGCCGAAGGATGCACTTCGCAAGGCCTCCGTACACCTTCGAGCGACGGTTTCCGTAGACCTCCGGTCGCTCGTCGCCGAAGGTGGACTCCCGCACTGAAGACGACGGGGCGCCGCGCGCGACAGCGCCAGCGCGGTAGGCGGCCACCGTCCGCCTACTCCGCCCCACACAAGCCGCTCGCGGCCAGGAGAAGCCCACGATGTCTCAGCTCATTTCCGCCATCGCACAGGAACTCGGCCCCGGCGCCCTCGCGCAGATCGGCGCCTCCGTCGGCGCGAACGAAGCGCAGACCCAGGCGGTCCTCGCCGCCGCGCTGCCCGCCCTCGTGGCGGGCATGGCGCGAAACACCGCGGAGCCCGAGGGCGCAGCGGCGCTCGCGGGCGCGCTCGAGCGCGACCACCGCCCGAACCTCATGGAGAGCCTCGGCCCGCTCGCGGCCACGCTGCTCGGCGGCGGCGGCGGTGGCGGCGGCCTCGGG
>DAORJJ010000389.1:0-6564 GCA_035439005.1 Polyangiaceae bacterium
CCGATGCCGCGCGGACGACGCGCAGGCTCGGTCCGTTTATCAACGGGCTGCTAGGCGCCGCGGGGCGCCGAGATCCGCCGCGGCCGAGCGGTTCACGCTTGCAAGTAGCGCCGGCTGATATTCTATTGGCCCGAATGGACGAGGCAGTCGCGCGGTCGCCCGCGGCCAGGGTGGCCAAGTGGCTCCTTGGGGCGGGGAGAGCCCCCGAAGCGGTGGCGCTCCTCAGCGCGTGCGCGGCCACGGGCAACAACGACAAGGAGAGCCACGAACTCCTCGCGGAGGCCCTCCGCATCGATCCCAGCTCGCCCCTCGCGAAGCTCGCGTTCGAGCGCATGGAGGGCATCCAGGCCGGCGATCACGCGCCGCTCGAGGACGCGATCGCGGTGTGGACCCCCGCCGAGATCGGCCGCCTCGAGCGCGAGATCGCCAAGCCCGCGTTCCGCCGGGCGCAGGTCGGGTTCAACAACAACGTCAAGTACAAGGGCCTCGTCTTCCACATCCAGACGGAGGACTCCGGCCTCGACAAGCCGCACCTCATCACGCACCTCTTCGCGGACGGCGGCCGCGTCATCAAGAGCCACAAGCGCAGCTACGCGCACGCCGTTCATCGCGAGGACATCGCGCCCTTCGTGCGCGCCCTGATGAAGGGCCAGCACATGGAGATGGCCATCCTGCTGCGCACGGGCACCTTCGATCCCGTGATCGAGGGGCGCGCGGTGGGCGGCATGGAGGTGCTCGAGCACGAGCCGGTGGTCGAGGTCCAGAAGCTCGCCGCGAAGGAGCCGAAGGGCGCCCCGAAGCCGCCGCCAGCCCCGGTCGCGCCGCCGCCCACGTCGAAGGCCCCGCCGCTGCCGCCCGAGGCGCGCCGCGCGGCCCCGCCGAAGGCCCGCGCGACCGTGCGGCTCCGCGTGCTCCGCGGGGTCGGCCAGGGCCCGCAGGTGTACGAGGGCACCTCCCGCGAGGTCGTGCTCGGCCGCTCGGGCGAGATCCCGCTCCACGGCGACCGGTTCTGCCACCCGCGCGAGGCGGTGCTCCGCGTCGACGGCGCGCAGGTGTACCTGTGCGACCTCGAGGCCGGGAACGGCGTGTTTCTCCGCGTGCGACGGCCCGTGGAGCTCGAGCCGGGCGACCAGTTCATCGTGGGCGATCAGGTCCTCACCGTGGAGATGAACCCGCAAGCCGACGACGGGCCCTCGGCCGGGCCCACGTACTTCTACTCGTCGCCCAAGTGGCCCTCGTCGTTCCGCCTCGTGCAGCTCTTCGAGGGCGGGGGCCGGGGCGCGTGCGTGCTCGCGCGCGGTACGACCATGCAGCTCGGCCGCGAGGTGGGGGACTTCGTCTTCCCGAACGATCCGCTCGTCGGCGAGCCCCACTGCTTGGTCGAGGAGCAGGCGGGGGCCATTCTGCTTACGGACCTCGGCTCGCAGTCGGGCGTCTTCGTGAAGATCAAGGGCGACGAGCTCGTGGTGCCCGGCGACGAGATCATCGTCGGCCGCACGCGCCTGCTCCTCGAGGCGCCCACCTGACGGCGCGCGCCGGTCCACGATCCATCATCCACGAACATCACCGCGCCCGAGGGCGTCGAGCGCCGCTCGCGGCGAAGAGGAGAGACCCATGGCCGGTCGCTACGGAATGTCGTTCGCCAAGGGGCACATCGAGCGTGGCGACTACGAAGAGGCGATCGCCGCCGCCACGAGCGAGCTCGAGGGGGGCGCGACGGGGCCCGAGCCGTATTTCGACCGCGCGACCGCCAAGGAGCTCCTCGAGGACTTCGCCGGCGCAGCGGACGACTTCGAAGCGGCTATTCGCCTGAATTTGCTCGAAAAAGAGATGGATCCGTTCGCGCTTGACGACGCGTATTTCTCCGCGCTCGTGGCCGGCGCGCAGGCCGCCCCGGACGCCGAGCGGGGGCTCCGGCAGCTCGCGCGTTACCGCGCGCTCCTCCCCGAGGGCGAGCACGTGGCGGAGAGCCGCGAGTGGGAGCTGCGCCTGCAGGGCAAGCTGCCGAGCTTGCTCGACAAGACGCGCGGCGTGGCCGGCTGAGGGCGCCTCAGCGCGCGCGCCGCGCCTTGAGCCACGCGAGCAGGCCGTTCGTCGAGCTGTCGTGCGCGGTGATCTCGGCGGGATCGCGGAGCTCCGGCAGGATGCGGCTCGCGAGCTCCTTGCCGAGCTCGACGCCCCACTGGTCGTAGCTGTTCACGTCCCACACCACGCCCTGCACGAAGATCTTGTGCTCGTAGAGCGCGATGAGGGCGCCGAGCGTCTTGGGGTCGAGGCGCTCGAAGACGAGGCTGTTCGTGGGGCGGTTGCCGGGGAACACCTTGTGCGGCGCGAGGCGCGCGACCTCCGCGGGCGCGAGGCCCTTCTTCTCGAGCTCCGCGCGGGCCTCTTCCTCGGTCTTTCCGCGCATGAGCGCCTCGGTCTGGGCGAGGAAATTCGAGAGCAGGAGATCGTGGTGCTCGCCGAGCGGGTTCTGGCTCAGCGCGGGCACGAGGAAGTCGCAGGGCACGAGGCGCGTGCCTTGGTGGATGAGCTGGTAGAAGGCGTGCTGGCCGTTCGTGCCCGGCTCGCCCCACAGCACCGGGCCCGTGGCGTAGTCCACCGGCGCGCCGTCGAGGTCGACGCGCTTGCCGTTCGACTCCATGTCGCCCTGCTGAAAATACGCAGGGAACCTGTGCATGTACTGGTCGTACGGCAGGATGGCGTGGGTCTCCGCGCCGAGGAAGTTGATGTTCCACACGCCCAGCAGCGCGAGGATCACCGGCAGGTTGTCCTCGAGCGGGGCCTCCTGGAAGTGGCGGTCCATCGCGAAGGCGCCGTCGAGCAGCTCGTCGAAGCGGTCCATGCCGAGCGTGGCGGCGATCGACAGGCCGATCGCCGACCAGAGCGAGTAGCGACCGCCCACCCAGTCCCAGAACTCGAACATGTTCGCGGGATCGATGCCGAAGGCGCGCACCTGCTCGGTGTTGGTGGAGAGCGCGACGAAGTGCTTCGCGACCGCCGCGGGATCGCCCAGGCGACCGACCAGCCACTCGCGGGCGCTCTTCGCGTTCGCCAGGGTCTCCTGCGTGGTGAAGGTCTTGGACGCCACGATGAACAGGGTGGTCTCGGGGTCGACCCGACGGAGCACCTCGGCGAGGTGGGTGCCGTCGACGTTGGAGACGAAGTGGGGCGTGACGCCCGCGCGCGCGTAGGGCCGGAGCGCCTCGGTCACCATCACGGGGCCGAGGTCGGAGCCGCCGATGCCGATGTTCACGAGGTGCGTGAGCTTCTTGCCGGTGTGGCCGGCGAACGCGCCCGACTCGAGGCGCGCGGTGAAGTCGCGCATCTTGGCGAGCACCGCGCGCACGTCGGGCATGACGTCGCGGCCGGCGACGCGGATGGGGTCGGGGCTCCGGTGGCGGAGGGCGACGTGGAGCACGGCGCGGCCCTCGGTGACGTTGAGCTTCTCGCCCGCGAACATCGCGCTCCGGCGCTCCTCGACGCCGGCGCCCCGCGCGAGGGCGAAGAGGCGCTCCATCGTGCGGTCGTTCACGCGGTTCTTCGAATAGTCGAGGAGCACGCCCGCGGCCTGCCTCGAGTAGCGCGTGAAGCGGGCCGGATCGGCGGCGAAGAGCTCGCGCATCACCAGCGACGCACCCTCGGCGCGGTGGTGCTCGTGGAGTGCGGCGTAGCTCGGGTTCTGCGTGAGGCGGGGCATACACCCATCCTAGACGCGTCGGGCCGCTGTGGGCTATCGGTGGGTGGTGTCCGCGCCCCCCGACTTCCCCGCCGTGCTCACGTCGGGGCTCGTGAAGGTCTTCGGGGAGACCCTCGCGGTCGCCGGCCTCGACCTCCGCGTCGAGCGGGGCGAGTGCTTCGGCCTGCTCGGCCCAAACGGCGCCGGCAAGACCACGACCGTCGAGATCCTCGAGGGGCTCCTGGAGCCCACCGACGGCGTGGTGCAGCTCTTCGGCAAGACCTGGGAGCGCGACGCCGCGTGGCTGCGCGAGCGCGTGGGCGTGTCGCTGCAGACGACCCACCTGCAAGAGAAGCTCACCGTGAGAGAGACCATCGGTCTCTTCCGCGCGTTCTTCCTCGAGGGCCGCACGGTGGAGGAGACCATGGCGCTCGTGCGCCTCACGGAGAAGGCCGACGCCCGCTACGAGACGCTCTCTGGCGGGCAGAAGCAGCGCGTGGCCGTCGCCTGCGCCCTCGTCGGGAACCCGGCGCTGCTCTTCCTGGACGAGCCCACCACGGGGCTCGATCCGCAGTCGCGCCGCGCGCTGTGGGACGTCGTGACGGCGTTCAAGGCGGCCGGGGGCTCGGTGCTGCTCACGACCCACGCGATGGACGAGGCCGAGAAGCTCTGCGATCGGGTCGCGGTCGTCGACCACGGCAAGGTCATCGCGTGCGGGACACCGAACGAGCTCATCGAGTCGCTCGGCGCCAAGGAGGTCGTCGAGGTGCGCCTTGAGCCCCGCGCGCCCACGGCGGCCTCGAGCGCGACGCGCGACGTGCCGGCCGACGCGGGCCCGCCTCCCGTCGACGACGGCCGGGATCCGCTGCGCGCGAGCCTCCGGGCGACCGCGGGGGTCGTGTCGCTGCGCGAGGACGCGGGCGCGCTGACGCTCACCGTGACCGAGCTCCACGCGGCGCTGCCCGGCATCCTGGCCGCCTTCGAGGGGCACGGCGAGCAGGTGGCGAGCCTCGGCACCCACCGGGCGACGCTGGAGGACGTGTTCATCGACCTCACCGGGAGGCAGCTCCGTGAGTGACGGCGCCCGGCGCGTGCGGGCCATCCGCGCGATGGTCACCGCACACATGCGTGCATCTTACAGGGAACCGGGCGGTCTCTTCTGGACCTACGGGTTCCCCATCCTCATGTCGCTCGTGCTCGGCCTCGCGTTCCGCGCCCGCGCCCCCGAGCCGGCGCACGTCGCGATCGCCGACGGCCCTCGCGCGGCGTGGCTGGCGGAGCGGCTCGCCGGCGGGAGAGAGGTCGTGGCCACGGTCTCGCCCGCGGCCCGCGCCGAGAACGATCTGCGCGTCGGGAAGGTGGACGTGCTCGTCGTCGGCGAGGCCGACGGCACCGTGACGTACCGCTACGACGAGAGCCGGGCCGAGGCGCGGCTCGCGCGGGCCCTCGCCGATCGCGAGCTCCAGCGCGCCGCGGGCGCGGCCCCCGCCGTGGGCTCGCGGGACGAGCTCGTGACCGAGGTCGGTGCACGCTACATCGATTTCCTGCTACCCGGGCTCCTCGGCCTGAGCCTCATGTCGACGGGGTTCTGGGGCATCGGCTTCTCGCTCGCCGAGATGCGCGCCAAGAAGCTGCTGAAGCGCATCGTCGCCACGCCCATGCGGCGCAGCGATTTCCTCGCGTCGTTCCTCATCGTGCGGGTCGTGCTGCTCGTGGTCGAGCTGCCGCCGCTCCTGCTGTTCGCGCGGCTGCTGTTCTCGATCACCGTGCGCGGATCGCCGGTCGCGTTCCTCGTGGTCGTGCTCCTCGGGGCCATGATGTTCGCGACGATGGGCCTCGCCATGGCCTCGCGCGCGGAGAACCCGCAGATCGTGAGCGGGCTCATCAACGTGCTCTCGTTCCCGATGTATCTCTGCTCGGGCGTCTTCTTCTCCGCGGCGCGGTTCCCGGCGCGCGTGCAGCCGGTGATCCGCCTCTTGCCGCTGTCCGCGCTCAACGAGGCGCTCCGCGCGATCATGATCGACGGCGGCGGCTTCGCCGAGATCGGGCGCCAGCTCCTCGTGATGGCCGTCTGGCTGGTCGTGTCCTTCGCCCTGGCGATGCGCCTCTTCAAGTGGCGATAGCGCGGCCCGCGCCGTCGAGGAGGCTCAGTGGACGAAGCGGCTCGCGACCGCGCCCACGAGGCCGAGCCCGAGCATCGCCGCGAACAAGAGGATGCCGACCTTGATGCGCTGCCTGCGCCGGAGCGCCGCCGCGAACGGGTTGTGGTCGAGGGCGTAGCTCTTCTCGGGGACGAGGATGCGCAGGTCTTCGTGGGTCGAGAGCCGGCGGCCGGGGAAGGCGTCGCGCGGGACCTCGGGGGCCTGCGGCATGACCGGAGGCGGGGGCGCCGCCTCGAACAGCTCGAAGGGGTGCGAGGGCATGTGGCCGCGCTGGGCGCCGGGGTCGTACCCGCGCATCTCCGGGGGCAGCTCGGGCGCGGGGATGAACGCGAAGCCCCGCGGGGACGCCTGGCTCGAGGGGGGAGGCAGCGCGGGGGCCACGACGGCCAGCTCGCGCGCGGGCGTGAAGGGCAGATCGACCTGCGTGCGGTCGTCCGCCATCATGTCGGCGTCGAACACGGCGGGCTTCATCCGCGCGTCGGCGACGGGCTGGCCCGGGCTGCCTGGGATCACGACCGTCGAATAGCGCGGATCGCCAGCGCGCCCAGCGGGGGCGGCGGCGGGCTCGCGGTCGCGCCCATCGTGCGTGAGCGGCGTGGCGTGCGCGCTCTGCTTGGTCTGCTTCGCGACGACGACGGCGCGGGGCGCGGGGCCCTGCGGCGCGAGCGCCGGGGTGCTCGGCGCGGGCCGGGGCGGGCCCGTCGGGCGGTCGGCGGGGCCTAC
>DAORJJ010000390.1:0-6563 GCA_035439005.1 Polyangiaceae bacterium
CGCTGCTCGAGCTCGATCTCCTCCGCCTCACCGTGCTGCGCCAGGGCTCGTCCACGCGCTTCTGGGAGAACCCCTCGCCGCTCGGGGGCGCGGTGAAGGAGCTGCCCGCCGAGAAGTCGCCCCCGCCGCCGCGAAAGTAGCCTGCGCCGAGCCGCGCGGCCTCAGCCGTCCTTCGCCGCGTCGCCGTCGCGGAGCGGCCCGCGCGAGAGCCACTCCCGCGCGGCGCGGCGGCCGGCCTCGTACATGTCGAGGAGCACCGAGCGCTCGAAGTGCAGGTACGACCCGGGCCCGAAGAGCGCCGTGTCGCCCGGGCGGATCGCCTGGAACAGCTCGACCCGCCCCCACGGGGCCGACGGCAGCCGATCGACCAGATCGTTGCGCGTGAGCAGGAGCTTGCGGTCGACGTTGTAGGCGTTCTCGAGGAGCGTATCGACGAGCCGCTCGACCGACTCGCCGAACGAGCCCATGCTCGAGCCCGAGCGCCCGTCGAGCTTGGTCACGAGCACCGGCAAGAGGCGCCGCGCCCCGAGCGCGACGGCCGGGGCCATGGGCGAGTTCACGAGGAGGCCGCCGTCCCACAGCAGGCGGCCGTCGAAGGGCACGGGGTTGAAGAGCAGCGGGATCGACGCGCTCGCGAGCACGAGATCCAGTGGAATATCGGGCACGTAGCGATAGTGGGTGGAGGCCGCCGCGGTCTTGCCCGGCGCGTGGTTCACGATGCGGAGCACGCCGCCGCTGCGCACGTCGATCGCGTTGAGGGCGAGCCGCACGCGGCCGCGCGGCACGGTGGGGCCGCCGATGGCCTCGGCGAGCCGCGCGCGGAGCGGCGTGGTGTCGAAGAGGTAGGGGGCGTCGAGCTCCTCGAGCAGCACGCTCACGGCGTCGAAGCGCGCCGTGAGGAGGATCTCGAGGGCCGCGGCGAGGATGCCGCTCGCGCGCGTGAGGTGGTGCTTCTTGGCGATGGAGGCGAGCAGCACGAGCTCGCGCTTTCGCTCCTGGAACGAGCGCCGCGTGTCGCGGTTGGCCACCCGCGAGAGCGCGCGCCGCAGCGAGACGAAGAAGGCCTCGTTGGCGACGATCGGCGGGCGCGCCGCGAGGTCGAGCCAGAACTGGAGCATGCGCTCGGGCGAGAGGCCCGCGGCGATGAGCGCGCCGTTGATGGCCCCCGCCGACGTGCCGCTCACCACGTCGGGCTCGCGGCCGAGCCCGCGCGGATCGTCGCGCAGGACCTTCCACACGCCGACCTGGAACACGCCGCGGGCGCCGCCGCCGGAGAGCACGAGCCCAACCGGGCGGGCAGGATCGGCCGCGAGCGCGCTCATGCGCCCACCATACACGACGCGCCCGCGGCGCGCGCGGGCACGCCGAGGCCGCTTGCTTCGCGCGCGACTTTTGGCGACCGTGACGGGATGCGGCGCAAGGCCCCCTCGCCCGACCAGCTCGGCCTCTTCGGCGGGGCCGCGCCCGAGGCGCCCCGGCCGTCGCGGGGCGCGCCGGTGCGCCCCCGCGTGACGCCCGAGGACCTCGCGCTCGCGGCGAGGCTGCCGCGCAGCGTGCGCTTCGGCACGAGCAGCTGGACCTTCCCGGGCTGGGGCGGCGTGCTCTACGAGGGCGCGCCCACGCAGGCCGCGCTCGTCGCCGGCGGGCTCCAGGCGTACGCCGCGCACCCGCTGTTTCGCGCCGTCGGCGTCGATCGCAGCCACTACGCGCCCCTCGACGCGGCGACCCTCGAGCAGTACGCGGTGGGGCTCCCCGAGGGCTTCCGCGCGGTCTCCAAGGTGTGGGACGAGATCACGACGTGTGTGTTCCCGGCCCACCCGCGCTTCGGCGCGCGCGCCTCGCACGACAACCCGAGCTTCCTCTCGGCCGAGCGCTTCCTCGCCGAGGTGCTCCCGCCGTACACGACCACGTTCGCGCCGTTCGCGGGCCCGTTCGTCTTCGAGATCCCGCCCATCCCGCCGGCGCGCGTGCCCTCTGCGGAGGTGTTCGCCGCGCGGGTCGACGCGCTCCTCTCGCGCCTGCCGCGGAGGTTCTCCTACGCGTTCGAGCTGCGCAACGAGGCGCTGCTCACCCGGGAGTACCTCGAGGTCTTGCGGGCCCACGGCGCCTCGCACGTGCTGAACCTGTGGACCGGGATGCCCACGCTCCGGCGGCAGCTCGCGGTGGCGGGCGTCAACGACGCGCCGTTCTTCGTCGTGCGCCTCATGCTGCCCCCGTTCACGCGCTACGACGCGCGGCGCGCCGATCTCGCGCCCTTCGACCGGCTCGTCGACCCGCAGCACGACGCGCGCGACGACGTGCTCGCGATCGTGCGCGCCGCCAGCGGCCGCGACGTGTTCGTGCTCGCGAACAACAAGTTCGAGGGGTGCTCCCCCGAGAGCGTGCGCGAGCTCGCGCGCCGCCTCGCGGGCGAGCTCAGCCCCGCGCCGTGAGGGCGCTCACTTCGACGCCTCGGGGGAGGCGCTGGCGGGCTGCGGCGCCGGCGCCGAGACGGGCGGCGTGACAGGCGCGGCCGGCGGCGCCGCGTGCGGGCGCTGATCGGTCTCCTTGATGCTGTAGCGGACCAGCGCGCGGAGCACCTGGTTGCGCTCGACGTTGCCCACGATGGCCTTCAGGTCCTCGTAGATGCTCGGGTCGACCAAGAGCCCGCCGATCGTGCCCTTGCCCGCGCGCACGCCGGCCATCACGGCGCGGAGATCGTCGCTCATGGCGCCCACGTTCACGAGCACCTTCTGGGTGTTGGGATCGCCGTACACGACGGCGTGGGCGATGCCGGGCTGCGTGCGCACGGCCTCGAGCGTGTTGCGCACCTCGACGAGCGTGCCCGTGGCGCCCTGGGCCATCTTCTCGTCGTAGAGGAGCGCGTGGGCGAGGCCGGGGCCCGAGTTCACCCGGGTGGTCATCGTGTGGACGTCGGCCGTGGCGCCCGCGGCCTCGTGGCTGATGACGAGCAGGTTGTTCAGCAGCGCGTCGACCTTCTTGGCCTCCTCGGGCTCGAACAGGAGCCGGTGGGCGGCGCCGTCTTTGCGGGCGAACGCGGCGAGGATCACGTTGATCGACGAGATCGACCCCTTGATGTCGTCGGCGACCTTCTCGTTGGCGAGGGCGCCGGTGATGCGCTCGATGTTGCCGAGCGCGCGGTCGGCCTTCTCGCTCAGCGAGTCGAACTTCGCCAAGTACTTCGTCAAGTCGACGGGGTCCTCGGTGCGCAGCTCGGTGCCCTCGGGCGCCTTCGGCAGGCGCATGTCGCCCACGGTGAGCTCGATCATCTTGTCGCCGAGGAGGCCCTTGTTCACCACGCGGGCGATGGTGCCGCGCGGGCGATCGGGGTGCTTCTTGGCCTCCTCCTCGGTCACGTCGGGGTCGAGGCGGATGCGATCGACCTCGTCGCGCACGAGGTTCAGGGTGACGTGGATGCGCGTGTCGGAGGTGGTGCCGGAGTGGCCCACGTCGCCCACCGCGCCGATCTCGACGCCGCCCATGCGCACGGGCGCGCCGGGCCGCAGCCCCGCCACGTCGTTGAACGTGGCGTTGAACCGGGCCTTCGACTCCCAGAGCCGGCGGTTGTCCCCGATCATGAAGACGAAGATGCCGCTCACGATGAGGGCGAGGGCCACGAAGATGCCGACTCGGACGTTCTTGGACATGGATCGGAGCGGGGAGGGGAGGGGAGCGCGGGGAGAGTCCGGGGCCGAGGAGGCTCGGGTGCGAAAGGACCAACGCAGCTTAGCGAGAAACAGCGCGCGCGCGACGGATTCTCGCGCGCGCCCCGACCCGCCTCGCCTCGCGCGGGTCGCGCCCTTGGCCACGCGACGCGACCGAGGTCAGTCCTTTCGGCAGACGAGCACCTTGCCGCCGCTCCTGGCCGAGTCGTCCTTGCACGTGTAGTTGGCGCGGCAGTCGACGTTCGCCGTGCACGAGGGGACGCAGATCCCCTCCTTCTTGCTGATGCAGCGGGCGCCGACGGGGCAGTCGGCGTCGCCCGCGCAGTTCGCGACGCACATGCCGCCCGGGAAATCGCCCCCGGTCTCGCAGCGCGAGGTGGACGCGCAGTCGACGTTGCCCGCGCAGGGCCCCCCGACGGCCGTCCCCTCCTGACCTACGCCCCCACCGCACGCGACGACCAAGAGCGAGGCGACGAGGAGGAACCTTGACGTTTTAAGCATAAAATAAGGCTATCGGCGCGCTCGCGGGAGCGCAACTGGTCACCGGCGAGACCAGCGAGGGCGAGGGCGAGCCCTCACCCCACCGCGAGGCGGCGCGGGGCGCACGTGCCCCTCTCCCACTCGGGGAGAGGGGCTCCCGTGCGGGAGAGCAGGCATGGGCCCGCGAGGGCGTGGAGCCGGTGAGGTACCAGCCGGTGCGCGGCCGCTCGAAGGCGCGGGCGTCGGGCGAGGCGATGAGACACCCCACGAGACTGGTAAACGCGAGGCCGAGGAGCGGACGGAGTCGAGAGTCGTGGCGCGGAGCGTGCGCGCAGACCTCGTTGGTGTCGTGGGGAGTCAAAGGCCGCTCGGGACGGTGGGCAGGCCGAGGGTGGAGCGGCGAATGCGTATGGCGCCGCTGAAGATGCGAATGTCGGGCGTCGCGGGCTCGGGCTTCCACACGATGAGCCACACCGAGTCGTCGTTGATCCAGAGAGGTTGAAGGAAGTGAAGCCCGGGCTCGGCGCGCACCTCCCAGCCCATTCCGTCGGAGAGCCGAATGATGCGCGCGGTGTCGAGGGTCGGCACTGCGACCACGGCGCCTGCGTTCGCGATGTAGGTAAACGCCCAACTGAACCGCGCGACGGCTCGCCGAGCCACACCCGACTCGGACGAAGCGAAGGGCGAGGTCCAGAGGATGCGCTGGCTGTCGTCCGCCAGCTCGGCCTCCGACCACACCAGGGCGTCGCCGTTGGCCCGATCGAGCTGTATTCCGTCGACCTTGTAGCCTGCCGCGGGCCGCGCGAGCACGCGGTAGCCCCCCTCGAGTGGCATGAACGCGGCCGTGGAGGGCGCGCCCGCGACGTGCGCGACGTAGCCGCCGGTCGTGGGGATTGGGGTGTAGCTGTCGAGATCGTTTCCGGCCGTGCTGCGCGCGAACCTCCGATCGCCCAGGCGAAACGCGTTTGCGACGATCGGACCGCCGAAGTTGGTGGACTCGAGGGTGAGGAAGTCGGCGCCACGCGCGACGCCCTGCGAGAGGTTGAGGCTCGAGGTGAGCGAGGCCTGCGCGAGCTCCAGACGGAGTGGCTCGGTGGACGTCGACCAGCCGAGGAACTGCTGAATGGTCTTCTGCGGGGTGCCTGGCGCTACCACATCCACCACGCTGACCCCAAAGCCGTGGCGGGAGCGATTCGCGAGGATGGAGCAGTTCGGACCGGAGTACCAGCTGGCCTCGGCGTCCCCGTCCAGCAGCTGCGTCACCACCTGAGTGTAGGGGACCTGCGGGCCAAACGCCCGGCGGTAAGTGATATGCACGCCTGCGGCGTCTTCGAAGACCGGCTCGACACGCGCGGGCATGAATCGCTGCTGCGACACCACTCCCCAGTCGGCGAGGAACACCTCGCATCCGGCCCTCCCGTTCGCGCACGGCGCCCAGGGCAGCCGACTCGCGCTCACCCTGGCGTCCTTCGCCATGCGCACGGCGCACGTGGCCGGCAGACCCGCCATGGGCAGCCACTCGCCCGGGAGAGGCACTTCGCCCGTCCACGGCGCGGCGTCCGGCGCGGCGGCCTCGGGCGAGGAGTCGGGTCGGGAATCGGGGCCCGCGTCGACGGGCGCCAGCGGCAATGCCGCGTCGAGCGTGGGGCCGAGCGGGTGCGGATCCTCCAGAAAGATCGAGCAAGCGAGCGGCGCGCCCGCCGCGAGCAGCGCCGCGAAGGGCGCCCAACGCGACACGCGGCTCACTGGAAGAGCTCCGTCCACGTGCCGCTCGACAGTGCGGGATAGCCCACTCCATCGTCGAAGGGCTCGCCCTGCTCTTCAAAGGGGTACACGCGCTCCGCCGTGGCGCCGGCGCGCGCGAGGAACAGGCCTTCGGGAGTGACAAGCGCGCCGATAGCGACGGGCCCGGTGCCCGATAGGTGACTCACGGGCGAGACGGCGAGGTTCGCGTCCACGGCGAGCGCGACCACGGCGAAGGAGGTCTCGCGGAGGCTCGTGCGCCCGCCTACATCGTCTGCGTTGGTCGCCCACCCAAGCACGGAGGCGGCCAACAGGCCGAGCACCGTCGCGGTCACTCCGGTGGAACGAAACATCGCCGTGGCCTCCTCACGGCGCGCCGACGCCGGAAGACCAGCGTGGGCCGCATCCTGTCCCGCGGCAAGCGCGTTCTGCAGGCCGCGGCGTCGGTCTAATGTGTACTTTCTCGTCGAGGCGAGCCGTGAAGGAGTGAACCCTTCGCGCCTCCACGTGCGTGGTGAAAATCGAAGGGGTGAGCCCTGCCCGCGAGCCCACACGTGGTGAAAGTCGAAGGGTGGCGGCGCGCGTCCCGGCGCTGCAGGCGCGGGTGGCCGTGACGACGGCGCGCAGGAAGGCGAACGCCGCGAAGCGCGAGGAGTAGCGCGCCCGGCGCCCCCG
>DAORJJ010000391.1:0-6558 GCA_035439005.1 Polyangiaceae bacterium
CCGCGCCGTCCGGCGGCGGCGCGCCGTCGAGCGCGGTCGACGTGGTGGTCGTGGTCGTGGTCGCGGTCGCGCTGGGCGTGGGGGTGGTCCCGCTTGGATCGCTCCCCACGCAGCCTGCGGCGCCCACCCAGCAAGCCCCCACGCAGAGCGCGGCCAAGAGCCCGAGTCCGGCGGTGGCGCGGCGGGGCACGGGTTGCGGGGCGCGAGCCTGTCGAGGGGTCGAGATCATGCGCGGAGGATGGCGCCGTGCGCGCGGCGCCTCTATCCACACAAGTGTGGAGTCGGGTCAGAGCTCGGAGAGGAGCGCGTGGAGCGTGGCGAGGCGCTCGGACCCCGTCTTCGCGAGCAGCGCGCGGAGGTGGGTGCGCAGCGTGGACATCGCGACGCGGTCGCGCGCGGCGATCTCCTTGGTCGACCAGCCGAGCAAGAGCGCCTCGGCGACGTCGGCCTCGCGCGGGCTCAGCCCGAAGAGCGCGGCCGCGCGGGTCGCGCGCTCGCGCGCCATCGAGCGCGCGTGGTGGACGTGGACCACGCACGCGAGGCCGTGGCCGTACGGCGCCGCCGCGTGGACCACGACGCGCAGGCCGCTCGCGATGACCAGCGCTCTGGGCCGCTCGCGCCCCAGCAGCGCCGTCAGGTCTTGTCCGCCGACGGAGGTTCGCCCGCCCACTCGGCGCAGGACGCCGCGCTCGAAGAGGCGCAGCCCGGGCGCGTTGGCCGTGAGGAGCGCTCCGGTCGTCGCCTCGAGGACGAGCACGCCGAACGACAGCGAGTCGACCCCGAGCCCCGCGAGGCGCTCCGCGCGGCGCCCGAGCTCGTCCGCGGCGAGCCGGGTGAGCAGTGGCCGCAGGGCGAGCAGGTCGGCGGCCTCGCGCGCTCCGCTCCCGGTCGCGTCGGCGGCGCGGAGCATGCCGAACGTGACGAGGTGGGGGCCGCGCCGGAGCAGCACGCCGCCGCAGAGATCGCGGATCGCGTGGGGCCTGCACAAATCGTTGTAGAACGAGGTGCGCTCGAGCTCGGCGCGCGCGAGGATCTCGTCGCTCTCCCACAGCGCGCCCGTGGGGATGCGGCGGCTCTCCTCCTTCCACGGATCGGCGGCGTGGAAGGTCGACACGTAGTCGGCCTCGAACCTCGGCGGGAGCGCCGCCCAGCTCTGCCCCGCGAACTGGCCATCCCGCCAGAAGGTGATGCCCGCCGCGACCGCGCCGAACGACGCCGTGAGGGCCGCCATCGCCGCCTCGGCGGGCGCGTCGTCCTCGGCGGCCGCGAGGAGCACGTCGACGGTGCGCCGCTCAGCGCCCACCGTGAATCTCCCCCCCGCGAGCCGGGCCACACGCCCACGGCAGCCACCCCATTTGGCCCTCCCAGAGAGGACACTAAGCGACACACGGGCCGCCCTCAAGCGAGCCGACGTTGGCTTTCTTCAACGATCTCGAAGCAGGAGAGAGTCCATCCACACAAGTGATGAGCGCGCCGCACGGTTTGCGAGGTCCGGGCGCGCCGCGCGCCTCAGCGCACGCGCAGCGAGCGCGTGGTCACGCTCGTGACGGGGATCTTCTCGGCGCGCGCGATGGCGTCGATGCGGGTGAGCGCGTCGCGCACGCGGGGCAGGTACCGGGCCGCGGTCTCCTGATGAAACCCGATGCTGACGACCTGCGGCTGGGTCTTGTTCTTGAGGTAGCGGGCCTTCGCCTGCTGGAAGACGTCCACCATCTCCTCGGCGGTGACGTAGTCGGCGAGGGCGCCGTTGTCGGGCACCTCCTTCAGCGCGCCGGCGGGTGTGGCGATCGTGTACGGCTGCGACGTGGCCGTCGTGCCGCGCCAGAGATCGCCGAGCCAGTCGAGCACCGGCAGGCCCTGAAGCTCGCCGGCGAGGTAGGTCTGAGGCACCGCCGAGCTGTCCCAGGCGATGCCGTTCGCGACGAGGGCCTGGCGGACGTTGTCCTTCGCCATCCACCCGCCGGCGCGGAAGCTCCGCGCGTGGCCGAGGCCGTTGCCCTCGAGGGTGAGGATGCTGAAGCGGATGACCTTCTCGAGCTCGGCCTCGTCGTACGCGCTGATGGGGACCTCGTGCCCGCAGTCGAAGGTGCAGTCGCCGGAGAGCTCGTTCGTGCCCCAGAAGTTCGGCGTCGCGCGGAATTTCACGCCCGAGGCCTCGAAGAGGCGCTTCCACCCGTGGATGTGCAGGCCGAGCTCGTCGCTGGGCCGGAGGGTCGTGCGGATCTGCGCCTCGGTCTCGGCGCCGTTTGCGCCGGGCTTCGTGAAATAGGCCGCGTTCAGGAACTGCACGATGCGCACGCCCGGCATCGCGGCGCGAAACTCGGACATCGCGCGAAGGTTCGCCGGGTCGAGGTTGCGCCCCTCCCAGTCGACCGACACGACGATCTGCACGCCGCCGCGCGCGCTGAGCTCGTCTTCGCTGGACTCCGCGTCGAGGCCCGCGATCTCCGGGTCGTCCTCCGCCGAGGTGGCCGCGCTGCAGCCGGCGAGGGGGAGGGTGCACGCGAGGAGGGCGGAGGCGGCGAGAGCGGCGAGGAGTGTGCGCATGTGGACTACCTATGCACACATCGCGCCCAGCGGGAGCTCCAGGAAATTCGCGGGGTTGTCGCCGGGCGAGGCGGGCCGTGTGGATCGTCGGGCTGGGCCGCCGGGGATCCAATCGACGCGCGCGGTCTCGCCACGCAGCGCCAGGCGCTCGCGCTACCGTGGTCGGAACAGGTCGAGGTCCCTGACGATCTCGCTGTAGGCGATCGGGTCGAGCGCGCCCGTCTGCCGCTCGAAGGCGACCCTCGCGATCGTCACGCGCTCGGGCGGCGCCTCCCGGAAGTACGCGGGCGGCGAGAACACGAGCGTCGCGCGCTCGCCCGCGACCTCCTTCTCGTAGGTGTCGGTCGCGCCCTCGGCGCCGTCGCTCCCGGCGCGCCGCCAGCCGCGGCTCTCGAGGGAGCCCACGAGCACGTGGTACGGGAGGTCGCGCGAGGGCGGGGTCATATTTCGGCCCTCGTCCTCCGGGGCCGCGCGCGTCACCTCGCGGGTGAGCTGCGGGAACGGCTGGAGGACCTCGTAGTCGCCGAAGAGCTCGCCCCACCGCGCGAGCGCGTCCGGGGCGAGGCGCAGCGGGTGCACGAGCGTGACCTCGGCGTCCTCGGGGAGTGTGACCGCGGCGTCGCTCGCGTCGGCGAGGCTGCCGTCCTCGGCCACGCGGAACGTCGCGAGCACGCGGGCCTCATCGTCGACCGTGGCCCACAGCAGGCGCCGGGCGGCGAGGGCCACGACCGGGTGATCGAGCATCAGCGCGCGGAACGTCGGCGCGTCCCAGGTGCGGCCGTCGCACATCGCGCGCTCGAGCCTGCCGCGGAGGCTCGCCGTGACGGCCTTCGCGTCCTCGCGCAGCGCCTTCCACGCCGCGTGGGCGGCCTTCGCCTTGGCGGGGTCGTCGGCCTTCGTCGCGCGGGGGAGGGTCTTCAGCGCCTTGCCGCCGTCGAGCACCTGCGGCTCGAGCTCGGGAGTGAACGTGACGCGGAAGGTGCGCGGCCCGAGGTCGAGGGTGAGCCCCCCTTCCGCGTCGAGCCCGAGGTCGGGCACGAGGCGATCGGCGAGGCCGTCGGCGTCGAGCCCGCGCGCCTCCGCGACCTGCGCCAGGATCGCCCGGGCGCGGTCCTCGACGTGGACGTTCTTGGCCTTCGCCGCGAGCTCGGCCAGGTGCATGAGCGCGACGTCGCTGCCGATCATCCCGAGCACGTCGACGCCCATGAGCGCGCGCGGGCGCGCCTTCTCGCGCGGCCAGCGGCGGATCGCGGTCGAGAGGCGGCGGACGATCTCGTCGCCGCCGAGGTGGCCGAGCGCGAACATCGCCCACGCGTTCGCCGACGCTCCGCCGGCGTCGATCCACGCGCCAAGGAGGGCCCACAAGAAGGCGTCGAGCGCGCGCGGCTCGAGCGCGGCCTTCACCTCCGCGAGGCCGGCGTAGGGCGGCTCGACGGGGGTGAACTGGAGCATCTCGCCGAGCGCGCCGACCGCGGCCATCGGCAGGAGCTTGCCGCTCCGCAGCGCGAGCCGCGGGAGGGCCTCGGCGACGAAGAACGCGGAGAGCTTCGGGGGCTTGGCGGGGCAGCGCTGCAGCGGATCGGCGGTGAGCGCCTCCTCGAGCGCGGCGGCGATCTCGGGGCCGTGAGCCTCGCCCGCGGCGCGCACGAGCTCCGCGTGCCCGCTCGCGACGAGCGAGCGGAGCGCGTCCGACGCGACCTCGCGATCGCGACCGAGCGGCCCGAGCGCGAGGGGCACGAGCCCCGCGGCGGCCGCCCGCGGGAAGCGCGCGAGCCAGCCGAGGGCGGCGCTTCGGCTCGAGCGTCGTCGCAGGGCGCGGGCCATCGCGAGCGCAGCGCGGGGCGTGTCGCACTCCGCCACCGCCTGGAGGGCGTACGCGTCGCCGGCCTCGGCGAGCCGCACGGTCCCCGGGAGGGCCGCGAGCCCGTGCGCTCGCGTGAGGTAGGCCGCGGCCCACTCGGGCGCGCGCCAGGCCCACGAGGGCGCTTCGTTCCAGATGGCGAGCGCTCGCGCGGGCTCGAGCCGGTCGAACGCGATGTACGGGATGTCGAAGGCGCCGCGAGGGCGCTCGCCCTTCGCGAGCGAAACCCGGAGCGCCTCGTCGGTCTGCGCGGCCTCCTCCGGGGAGAAGGGGCGCTCCTCCGCGAACCACGGGGACAGCGGGACGCCCACCTCCGCGCGCTCGTCGTACGGGAGCGCCCGGAGGTCGGCGAACACGCGGGGGACCGCCCGCGGAGCCCTCGAACGCCACGGTGGGCTCGCGAGCACGCGCGGCAGCTCCGCGGCGGTCGCCTCCTCCCCCGCGCTGCGCTCCGCGGCGCTCGCGCCGAGGAGCTTCGCGAGGGCGGCGCGGACGGGCGCGGAGAGCTCATCTTCGGCGGCGGCGGCGGCGAGCGCCCCGGGCTCGACGCGGGCGATGGCCGTGAGCAGCTCGCTCGCCCGCGCCGCGCGCTTGGGCGACTCGAGCAGGCGCGGACCGAGGGCGCGGACGGCCTCGGCGGGGTGACGCTGGAGGTACTCGAGCACCGCCGGGCCGAGGGCCTGGTTGTCCACGAGGGGGAGCAGCGCCTCGGTCGCCTCGCGACCCGGAAAGAGGGAGACGGCCACGGCCACGCGGCGGAGATCGGACGCCCAGAACCACCACGCATCTCGCGGCCCGGACGCCACGGCGAGGAGCCCCGCGAGCGGCGCCACCGCGCGCGCGCCTGCCACCCGGGCGGCCTCCGCGGCGAAGTCCGCGAGCCGCGAGAGCCAGTGGCCTTGCGGGTTCGCCGCGCCGCGCTCGAGCAGCGCGACGGCGAGGTCGGCGTCGTCGAGCGACGCGAGGAGCACCGCGCTGTAGGCCTGCTGTCTCACGCTCGCGTCGGCTCCGGGCGCAAGGACGGCCCGCGCGTCGTCGGCCGCCCAGCCCGAATCCTCGGGGAAGAGGAAGGCCAGCGCGCACCGCAGCGGGAGCGTCGCCGCGGGGCTCTCGCGGAGCTCGCGCGCCGCGTCGCGCGCCGCCGCCCGCTCGGCGTCCCCCGCGGCGGCGACGTGCCCGCGGAGGAGCTCCCACTCGGCGAGCTCCTGCACGAGGGCGTGGGCCACGCTCTCCACGGGCGCCGCCGCCAAGCGGATGGGCAGCGTGTTGTACGTGGCGACCGAGAGCTCCCCTACCGGCTCGGCGGACAGCGCGAGCGAGCGCGCGAGCGCCCTCGTGGCGAAGGCGAGGCCGCCCGCGATGAGCGCCGGGAGGACCGCCGCCCGCAGCGGATCGTCGCCCGCCCCGGAGGCGAGGAGCCGCAGCGCCGCACCCACGACGGCGGGATCGGGGTCGCCCTTCGTCGCGTCGGTGGCCACGGCCTCGGCGTGCGCGAGGGCGCGCTCCGTGACCGCGCGCAGCTCGGGGGTGGCGGAGGCGAGCCCGGCGCGGAGCCTCGCGGCGCGCTGGGAGAGCGCCCACTGCGTCGAGGCCTGCAGCCTGCCGGTGTCGACCTTCGGCGGGCGGCGCTTGGCGCCGCGCCGCGGGTAGAGGGCCTCACGCGCCTTGGGGAACCACACGGCCTCGCTCATGGCACCGGAGGCTAACGCCGGCCGCGCGCGTCGACCAGGGCGCGCGCTCGGCGGCCTGGTACGCTCACCGCGTGAGCCTCCGCCGCCCCGCGCTCCCTGCCTCGCTGGCCCTCGCGGCCTCGCTCCTCGCGCTCGCCGCGTGCGGCGCGTCCGATCCACCCGCGACCCCGCTCGACGCCGGGGCCGCCGCGATCCCCGACGCCGCGCCCGCGCCGGCGAGGAGGGCGGTGCCGGGCGACTCGCCGTACGAGAAGGCGGGACCCCACCCCGTGGGCCACGCGACCTTCGTCGTCACCGACGCGTCGCGCGGGCGCGCCCTCCGCCTCGAGGTCTGGTACCCGGCCGACACGTCCGCCGGCGCGGCGGCGGCGGCGGGCACGCCCCTCGCGGAGCTCGAGCCTCCCGGCGAGGCGCGCGACGCGCTGGCCGCGCTCGTCGCGAAGGCCGGCCCGTGCACCC
>DAORJJ010000392.1:0-6546 GCA_035439005.1 Polyangiaceae bacterium
AGCCGGACTCCGGCAGCTACGAGCCCGCCGACGAGTACGTCTCGGAGGAGGCCGAGCCCGAGCCCGAGCCCGAGCCCGAGCCCGCGCAGGCAGAGTCCGAGCCCGCGCCGCCCGCCGACGTGCCCCAGCTGCTCGCGAGCGCGGCCGCGTTCCGCCGCGTGCGCCTCTACGCCAAGGCGCTCGACGCCCTCGTCGCGGCGCTCGAGCTCGAGCCTCGCTCCGTGGAGGTCTACGAGGCGATGCGCGACATCTACCTCGAGGACAACCGGGTCGACGAGGCGGTGCAGGCGATGCTCTTCGTCGCGAGCCTCAACGTCGACGCGCTCGACGGCGACGCCGCGGCCCGCACTCTCCAGGACGTCCTCGCGTACGACCCGAACAACGCCCGCGCCATCGAGATGCTCCGCGAGCTCGGCTACGAGGTCGTGGACGAGTACGGCGAGTCGAGCCAGGCCGGCGAGATCACCGAGCAGGGCTACACCGACGAGGCGAGCCAGCAGCTCCCCTCCTACGACCTCGAGGAGATGGGCCCGCAGGACGTGTCGCCGCAGTACGCGTCCCCCAATGTGGTGGCGCGCGGCGGCGAGCCGGACCCGCTGCCCCGCTTCGCGATGGAGGCGCAGGAGCCCGACGCGTCGTCGGTGCCGCCGCGGCCGGGCGGCTCCGCCGCTCCCACGGGCCTCAGCCTCGAAGAGGCCCTCGAGGAGTCCGAGTTCTTCGCGTCGCGCGGCCTGCTCGACGACGCGTACAACATCCTGGTCGCGCAGCTCGAGCGCTACCCGAACCACCCGCTGCTCCGCGAGCGGCTCGCCGAGCTCGAGTACCCGACCGAGGCGAGCGGCGCCCACGAGCGCCCGGTGAGCGGCGAGACCGACCGCAGCTTCGCCATCGCCGAGTCCCTCGACGTCTACCCCGAGGCGCCAGTGACCGCGGCGGGCGGGTTCAGCTCGGCCGACCAGCAGGTGGACATCGAGGAGGTGTTCGCCAAGTTCAAGCAGGGCGTGGAGACCCAGGTCGCGGAGGACGACTCCCAGACCCACTACGACCTCGCCGTCGCCTACAAAGAGATGGGGCTCATCGACGACGCCATCCGCGAGTTCGACACAGCCTCCCGCGACCAAGAGATGGAGTGCGTCTGCCAGAGCATGATCGGCAGCCTCGAGCTCGCGCGCGGCAACATGACCGAGGCGGTGGAGGCCTTCCTGCGGGGCCTGAACGCCCCGGTGAAGGAGCCGCAGCAAGAGACCCTCCTGCTCTATGAGCTCGGCAACGCCTACGAGGCCAAGAAGATGCCCCGTGAGGCGCTCGCCTACTTCCAGAAGGTCGTGCGCAAAGATCCGCGCTACCGCGACGTGGCCGAGCGCATCACGCACCTCGGCCACAAGGTGCCCGGCCGCGCGAGCTGAGCCTTAGGGTCGCGTCGCGCAGGGGTGGACTGCACCTTCTGCGCCTGTCCGCGAAGCGCTTGCGCGCGGCGTGGCCGACGGCGCCCAAATGGGCGCTGGCACTTCAAGGCACGCCGCTTGCTCTCTGCCCCGCGAGCAGGAGGCGCGCATGAAGCGAGCAGTGATCTTGGGTGCGGGGACGGCCGGGACGATGATGGCGAACAAGCTCGCCAAGGCGCTCCCCGAGGACGGCTGGAAGATCGTGGTCATCGACCGCGACGACCAGCACGTCTACCAGCCCGGCCTGCTGTTCCTGCCGTTCGGCATGTACAAGCGGGACGACCTCATCAAGCGGCGGACGCAGCTCGTCGACCGCCGGGTCGAGCTGCGGCTCGCCGAGGTCGAGCGGGTCGCCCCCGACGAGCAGGCGATCCACTTCAAGCGCGGCGACAAGCTCACGTACGACGTCCTCATCGTCGCGACGGGCTCTCGGGTGCTGCCCGAGCAGACCGAGGGCCTCACCGCGGAGGGGTGGCGCGACACCGCGTTCGACTTCTACACCCTCGAGGGCGCGCTCGGCCTCGCGCACAAGCTCGCCGACTGGCCTGGCGGACGACTCGTGGTCAACGTCGTCGAGATGCCTATCAAGTGCCCTGTCGCGCCGCTCGAGTTCGTGTTCCTCGCCGAGGCGTTCTTCCGTAAGCGCGGCATTCGCGACAAGGTGGAGATCGTGTACGCGACTCCCCTCGAGGGCGCGTTCACCAAGCCGCGCGCGTCCGCCGCTCTCGGCGACATGCTCACGAAGCGGGGCATCGAGGTCGTCGGCGACTACTCGCTCGCGCGGGTCGACGGAGGCAAGCGCGCGATGACCTCGTACGACGGCCGCGAGCTCGGCTACGACCTGCTCGTCACAACGCCGCTCCACAGCGGCTCCGAGGTCCTCGCGCGCTCGCAGATGACCGACGCCGGCGGGTGGTTCCCGACCGACAAGCACACACTGCAGAGTCCCCACTTCCCGAACGTGTTCGCCCTCGGCGACGCGACCGATCTGCCCACGTCGAAGGCGGGCGCGGTCGCGCACTTCCAGTCCGAGGTGCTCTTCGAGAACGTGCTCCGCTTCATCGACGGCAAGCCGCCGGAGCCGGCGTTCGACGGGCACGCGAACTGCTTCATCGAGACCGGCGACGGCAAGGCGATGCTGATCGACTTCAACTACGAGACCGAGCCGCTCCCTGGGCGTTTCCCGCTCCCCGGGGTGGGCCCGTTCACGTTGCTCGGCGAGAGCGAGCTCAACCACTGGGGCAAGCTCGCCTTCAAGTGGGTGTACTGGAACGTGCTCTTGGCGGGCAAGGAGCTGCCCCTCGATCACCGCATGCTCATGGCTGGAAAGTGGAGCTGAACATGGAGGCCGACAAGCTTGACACCGTCCTCGCACGCCTCGACGCGCTGAACGCGCGCGTGCACGACCTCACCGAACGCCAGCGCAAGCAGGACGAGTTCTTCTCGGAGATGAGCCCGATCCTGAAGGAGGTCATGGCGACCGCCACGACACGCCTCGACGCGCTCGAGAAGCGCGGCTACTTCGCCTTTGGCCGCGAGCTCGTCGGCGTGGGCGAGCGCATCGTAGAGGGGTTCTCCCCGGACGACGTGCGCCTCCTCGGCGACTCGGTCGTGGCCATTCTGGAGACGGTGCGCACGCTCACCCAGCCGGAGGTCCTCGCGGTCGCGGGTGAGGCGAGCGAGGTGCTGCAGAAGGCCGACCAGGTAGAGCCGATTGGCATCCTCGGGATGGTGCGCGCGTCGCGCGACGAGGACGTGCAGAAGGGCATGGCCGTGATGATGGACGTCGTGCGGCACGTGGGGCGCGTCGCCGAGATCGTCGCCAAGCGCAGGGCGCCGCGTCCCGCCGACGACCGCCGCGCCCGCCTCGCAGCGGTGACGGGCGCGCGTCGGCGCTCCGCCCTCGGCGTGGAGCGCCCCCGCGCTTCGAAGGAGGCCGCGCCGTCCGCCACGGCCGCCACGGCCGCGCCGCTCGGCCCGCCGCCGGGGTGCGCCGTGCCGAGCACCAAGGCCCCCGAGGTCGCGGCCGTCATCGAAGGCGTCGCCTTCACGCGCGACGGGCACCTGGCCGACGCGGGCGCGTGGTCCGAGGGGCTCGCGGTCAAGCTCGCGGGCACCCACGGCCTCACGCTCGACGAGGCGCGCTGGGCGGTGGTCAAGTTCGCGCGCTCCGACTTCGAGGCCACGGGCGCGTCTCCCAACATTCGACGGCTCACGCAGGGCACGGGCGTGACGACCAAGGACCTCTACAGCCTCTTCCCGAAGGCGCCCGCGCGCACGATCGCCAAGATCGCTGGGATACCGAAGCCCGCCGGCTGCATCTGACATCCGCGAGGGCCTCGCCCCTCGCCGCGCAGGCCGCTGCGCGACACACCGGCTCTCCACGGGCCGCCACGAACACTGATTGCCTGTCACGACTCCAGAGGAGCCCTCGATGAACGTCGCCACGTCCAAACGAAAAGTCGCCATTATCGTCTCCCACGGCGGGCTCGACGAGGTCTATCCGGGCCTCATCCTCGGCAACGCCGCGAGGCAGTCGGGCATCGACGCGTTCCTCTTCTTCACCTTCTGGGGGCTCGACGCCATCACCGAGTCGAAGGTCGATCACCTGCACATGAACCTCGCCGGGAACGCGAGCTCGAACATGCCGACGATCCTCGCGGGGCTCCCGGGCATGGAGAGCCTCGCGGCCTCGATGATGAAGAAGCAAATGACCGAGCTCGACCTGCCCACGGTCCGCGAGATGATGCAGATCCTCGACGAGTCGGGGGCGGAGCTCTTCGCGTGCGAGCTCGCGATGAAGATGTTCAAGCGAGAGGGCAAGGACCTGCTCCCGCAGGTGAAGGACGTCATCACCGCCGGCGACTTCTACGACCTCGCGGAGGGCGCCCAGATCATCTTCACGTGACCGCCCGCACCTGAGGCGCCGCGTCAGCGCGACCGGTCGAGGAAGAGGCTCGGTGACACGACCCCGACGGCGATGGCGCCGACGACGAGCGCCGTGCGTGTGCCGAGGACGAGCGCGTCGGTCGCGAGGCTCGCCGGGGGCGAGGGCGTGCTCACGAGGGCGATGAGCGCGAGCATCGTGCGGTACGCGAACGTCCCGGGTACGAGCGCGATCATCGCGCTCATGCTGAAGAGCGACATCGGCACCCTCACGCGGCGGGCGAGCAGCGCGCTCACCGCGCCGATCGTCGTGGCGCCGATCAGCGTGGCGAGCTCGAGCGGCACGCCACGCTCGACGGCCGCGGTGCGCGCGACGTGGCCGAGCACGCCCGCGAGCGCCGAGCCGAGGAGGTAGCGCCGCGGGACGGCGAAGAGCAGGGCGAAGCCCACGGTCACGACGAACGTCGCGGCGGCGTCGCGCGAGAGGACCGTGAGCCACTCGAGCGGCGTCGTGGGCGCGCTCACTGCGGACCCCCGAGGCCGCGCGTGATGGCCGTGGCGACGGCGAGGCCGACGGCGATGACGAGCACGACCGTGGTGGCCTTGGCGGCCCGCGCGACGGCCGTGACGATGTGCCCCTTGATCATGTCGCGCCCGGCGTGCACGAAGAGGACGCCGGGGATGAGCTGCACCGCCGTGGCCGAGACGCACACCGTCACGCTCGCGCGCGCGAGGCCGGCGAGCCCCGTCAGGGCGAGGCCCGTGGCGAGCGAGGCCGAGAGCACCGTGAGATACGGGTTCACGTGGCGTTTGTGGAGCGCCTGCCGGAGCGCCATCACGAGCGCGCCGCCGACGAGGGTGCACCCGAGCTCGCGCGGGCCCCCGTGGAACAGCTGGCTGAACGCCGCGCACGCCGCGCCGATCGCGAGGGCGACGAGCCACCGCGGGTAGTGCGCCGCGCGCTCGATCTCGGCGAGCCGCGCGCGCAGCGCCTCGCGAGAGACCTCGCCGGTCATCACGCGCGGCGCGATCTCGACCACGGCGGCCATCTTCCCGAGGTCGACGCCGAGCTCGGTCACCCGGCGCAGCTTGGTGCGGAAGTCCTCCCCCTCGGTCGTCGTGATGACGAGCCCGTTCGGCGACACGAGCACGTCGATGGAGTCCACCCCGAGCCCCTTCGCGAGGCCCGCGACGGTGCGCTCGACGAGGGCCGTGTCGGCGCCGCTCTGGAGGAGCAGGGCGCCCCCCCAGAGGATGAGATCGACCGCGTCGCGCAGCGCCTCCCGCGACAGGCCGATGCCTCGCGGATCCGCCGTGTCGTCGGGCATCCAGGCGAAGGGAGACTCCTTGTCGGACATGCGCCGCACGCTACGCGATGGCACTTCACGCGTCGACCCGCGCGCGGGGCTCAGTGCTTGGCGGGCGGTCGCCAGCCGGGGACGTCGACGTCGTGGCGCGGAGGTGGCGAGGGGTGCGGCGCGCCTCGCACGCAGCGCACGCCGACGCCCGGCACCTGGTAGGTGAACTGCGCCGCCGCGCGGAACGTGACCGCCATGCCGCCGAACGACCGGTTCCACGCGCCGCCGCGGAGCGGGTGCATGGGCGTCTGGTTGCGCACCAGCGGGTCCACCTTCGGCGGCGCGTCGGCCTGGCCCTTCTCGAACGGCGCGAACGAGTCCTCGACCCACTCCCACACGTTCCCTGCGAGGTCGTGCACGTGTCCGGAGGGCCAGAGCCGGTCGCCCGCGGGGTGCGCGCCCACCTTCGAGGGGCCGCCGCCGTGGCAGCCGACGTCGCCGCCCGCGCGGGTCTTCGGCGCGCCGAAGCGCGTGAAGTCGACGAGGTCGCACGAGGGCTCGGGCTCGTTGCCCCAGGGGTACTTGTACTGCTCGGGCCCCGTGGCGGCCCACTCCCACTCGGCCTCGGTCGGCAGGCGCTTGCCCACCCACTCGCAGTAGGCGCGCGCCTTCTTCCAGTTGACGAGGTTCACCGGGTGGTCGGGCAGCTTCGGGTAGGTCGAGAACGGGTCCTTCGTCCACGGCTCGAGGCAGCGCCCGGCGTCGACGCACGCCGCGTACTGCCGCACGGTGACCTCGCTCTCATCCATGCAGAATGCACGCGTGAGCACGACCCTGTGGCTGCCCTCGCGGCCCTTCATCATGCGGAAGCCCTCGGGGCCCGTGGGCGGGATCTCCACCTCCCCCGCGGGGCAGGC
>DAORJJ010000393.1:0-6542 GCA_035439005.1 Polyangiaceae bacterium
CACAGCAGCGCCAGCGTGCACAGCAGCACCAGCGCGACGAAACACAGCAGCAGGCCGACCGCGAGCGCCGCGGCGACGGTGAGCTCGGGGCTCGCGCCGCGATCGAGCCAGAACTCGAGCGCCGCGAGCTCGTCGGGCGACAGGCCCGGCTTGTCGTCGGGCGGCATGAAGTCGTCCGAGGTCTTGGGCAGCGTCATGCGCTCGTGGATGAGGCTCTTCTTGCTCGAACCCGGCACGATCGCCGGGCCGGTCTCGCCGCCCTTCAGCAGCGCGGCGAGCGAGTCGACGCGGAGATCGGCCTTCTGCTTCTTCTCGCCGTGGCAGCCGCCGCACCGCTTGATGAGGGCAGGCTGCACCACGTCGGCGAACACCTTGGCCTCGGCGCCCGGCGCGGGCGCGGGCGCCGTCGGCGCCTCGGTCTTCTTCGGCGTGTACCCGGCCAGGCCTTGCACGAAGGCGGGCGCGTACTCGTACAGGTAGTTCTCGCCGCGGGAGAGGCCGCCGCCGAGGTGCCCGCCGAGGCTCATCGCCCCCACGGTGAGCGCGAGCACGCCCCGATAGAGCGCGCGGAGGGCGGTGGTGCCGTCCTGCGCGCCGTGCGTCGCGAGCACGCCGCACGCGAGGATCACGGAGACGAACGTGATGAGCCGGTGCCGCCCGAGGAGCTTCGCCGAGTAGTCCCCCGAGCTCTGGCCGAGGAGCAGGCCGAGCACGAGCGCCACCACCGCCGAGGCGACCAGGAACGAGAGCACCGCCGGCATGGCGGGCTCGACCTTCGCCTTGAGCGACGCGGAGCGGAGCGCCACGAGCTCGAGCGTGACCGCCAGCACCAGCACGCCGATCGGCAGGTGCACGACGAGCGGGTGGAAGCGGCCGAGGAAGGGCGCGAGCGGCGGGCCCTTCCCCAGCGCGGCGAACGCCACCCCCGCGACGCCCGCGGCGACGGCGCTGGCGATGAAGAAGGGCTTCGCGGCCCGCGAAATCGGCGGCTCGGTCATTCCCGCGACCCTAGCCGAACGCGCGCGAGAGACCCAGATTTCCTCGGCGCGTGGCGCTCCACGGGGCGCGAAGGCGGAGCCCAGTTCCGCCGATCCTGAATCGTCCGAAGGCGACGTGCACACGTAGCGGTCATCGAGCCCGGAAGCCCACGGCTCTCGTGAGAAGCCGAACGCGGGAGCCGTGGGATTTCGGGCTCGATTCAAGTGAGCACCGGCTTACGCGGAGTCGTTTCGCGCCCAGAACTCGGAGAGCTTCGGCCAGAGGCGCCGCTTCGCCGCGCTCGAGACGACCGCGCCCACGTGCCCGCCGGGCAGGTGCAGGTGGGTCTTGTCGCGCGAGCCCGCGCGCTCGACCAGCGGGAGCGCGCTCGCCTTCGGCACGATCGTGTCGTGCTCGAACGTCACCGCCAAGAGGGGCACCTTCACGTCCTCGAGTCGCGCGGGGACGCCGGAGAGGTGGAACGTACCCTGCGCGAGCTCGTCGCCGCGGTAGTGCGCGCGGATGTACTCGCGGAAGCACTCGCCCGGGAACGACACGTTGTCGTTGCCCCAGGTCTCCAGGGCGAAGAAGCCGTCGAGGAACTCGTCGTTCCACGCGCGGTCGACGAGCTGCACGGCCTTCGAGAGGCCGAGCGTGGGCCGCAGCATGTTGAACGCCGCCTGCATGAGCGGCCACGGCACGTTCCCCGTGGCGTCGACGAGGGCGTCGAGGTCGAAGGTCGGCGTGCGCGTCCACGCCGAGAGGAGCCCCTCGTCGGCCCCGAACTTCACGGGCGCCGCGAGCGTGAGCAGCGAGGCGACGTGCTCGGGGCGGGCGGCCGCGTGGATGACCGTGAGCAGCCCGCCCAGGCAATACCCGAGCAGGTGCGCCTTGCCGCGCGCGCCGAACGAGGCGGTCTTCCGCAGCGCGCGGCCGATCGCGCGGTCGCAGACGTCGTCGAACGTGACGAAGCGGTCCTCGTCGCCGGGCGTGCCCCAGTCGATCACGAACACGTCGTGGCCGCGCGCCACGAGCCACTCGGCGAGGCTCTTGCCCGGCAGGAGATCGAGCACGTAGTGCCGGTTGATGAGCGAGGGCACGAGCAGCACCGGGGTCGCGAAGCTCGCCGGCGCGGCGCGGCGATAGCGCAGCAGGCTCCACTTGTTCTCGCGGTGCACCACGTCGGCGGGCGTCGTGCCCACCGGCGGCCTCGGGCGCACGGCGACCTCGGCGAGGTTCTTGAGGCGCGCGCCCCAGAGGCTCTCCGGGCGGGCGGCGGCGGGCTTGTCGTTCGGACCTGACATCGTGGGGGCCGGGGCGGGAGGTGGAGTGCGCGCGGGGCCTTCGAGCGGCGTCGTGGTGGGCATCAGCGTCGCTCGGGCGCGGGTCTATCGTAGAGCGCCTCGAGCTCGGCGCGAAACGCCTCCACGACCTTCTTTCGCCGCACCTTGAGCGAGGCGGTGAGCAGCTCGCGCTCGACGGTGAGCGGCTCGTCGAAGATGTGAAAGGCCTTGAGGGTCTCGTAGCTCGGCAGGTGCGCGTTCACCTCGGCCACGCGCGCGGCCACCAGCGCCTCGCGCGCCGCGGCGCGCTCGCTCGCGGGGAGGTGGGCGAGCTCCGCGTCGACGACCGCGCCGTTGAGCCACACGCCACAGACCAGGTACTTCTTGCCGTCGCCGTAGACCACGACGTGCGCGAAGCGCGGATCGCCCTGGAAGTGCTGCTCGATGTTCGCCGGCGGGATGTTCTTCCCGCCGGCCGTCACGAGGATGTCCTTCTTGCGATCGATGATCTGCAGGAAGCCGTCCTCGGTGAAGCGCCCCACGTCGCCGGTCTGGAACCACCCGTCCGCGGTGAACGCGGCGCGCGTGGCGGCCTCGTCTTTGTGGTAGCCGCCGAACACGTTCGGGCCCTTGGCCAAGATCTCGCCGTCCTCGGCGAGCTTGAGCTCGACGCTCGGCAGCGGCTTGCCCACCGAGTCGAAGCGGAAGCTGTCGGCGCGGTTCAGCGTGAGCGTGGGCGAGGTCTCGGTCAGGCCGTACCCCTCGACGATGAGGATGCCCGCCGAGTGGTAAAGCTCCTTTATCTCACGCTTCAGCCCCGCGCCGCCGGACAGGCAGAAGGCGAGGCGCCCCCCGGTGCACGCGCGGAGCGCGGCTTGTTGCGCCGCAACATCGGTCTCGCGCAGCGCCGGCGCCGCGAGCTTCTCCCAGTGCGAGGGCACGCTCATGAAGACGTGCGGCTTCACGACCGGCACGAGGGCGATGCAGCCCACCGGATCCGAGAGGTAGCTCGTCATGCCCAGGGTGTTGCCGAGGTTCATCTCTCCGAAGCCGAAGATGTGGCTCATGGGCAGCCACAGCACGTCGACGGCGTCCTCGGGCACGAGCGGGCCGTTCAGGGTGAGCCAGTCCTTGCCGTTGGTGCCCACGTTGCGGTGGGTGAGCGGCACGCCCTTCGGGTTGCCCGAGGTGCCGCTCGTGTAGAGCATCATGCCGGGCTGGTCGAGCGACACGGCGGCCATGCGGGCCTCGAACGCGCCGGGGCTCGCCGCGTCGCGCGCGGCGCCCTCGGCGAGCAGCGTGGGCAGCGACACCACCCGCGCGAGCGCCTCGTCGCCCGGGGCGGGCCGCCCGTCGGCGCGCAGCTTCGCGAGCACCCGCGCGGCGTCGAGGTCGGCGTCGAGGAGCACGACGCGCTGCAGGCCGCGCTCGCCGCGGTCGCCGCCGTGGAGCCCGGGCCACGCCTCGAGCACCTTCGCGAGGAGGGCCGGCGTGTCGACGAAGAGCACGCGCGCGTCGGAGTGGTCGAGCACGTACGCGAGCTGCGCGGGGGTGCTCGCCGGATACACCGGCACGACGGCGCCCCCGACCGCCTGCACGGCGAGCGCGGCGGTGGCCCACTCGACGCGGTTCGGCGCGAAGATCGCCGCGCGATCGCCGGGCTCGAGCTCCGCCGCGAGGGCGCACGCGAGGGCGCGCACGTCGGCCGCGAACGCGCCGTACGTGACCGCGGTGTACGCCGAGAGATCGGTCCCGGCGCCAGGCCGCGGCACCCAGAAGCGCACGCGGTCTCTGCGCTCCTCCAGCGTGTCGAAGAGCACCTTCGGGGCGATCGCGAGGTCGAGGAAGCGTGTGACGTCCATGGCTCAGTTCTCCTTCCGCGCGCCGGGATCGGCGCGCTCGAGCTTCTCCTCGAGATCGATGAGCCGGCTCTCAAGGCGGTTCAGGGCGTGGAGCGTGCGCTCCTGGTCGGCCTTGGTGGGCAGGCCGAGGGCGGCGACGAGCGCGGTCTGCGCGCGGTCGACCACGACCTTGGCGCGGAGCACGGTCGTGAGCGCGGCCGACGCGGGCGTGATGAAGGTCGGGCTGCGGAGCCCGAGCTCGATGTGCTTCGCCGTGCGCTCCTCCCACGCGTCGAAGCTCTTCTTCCACGCGTCCCACCCCCACCGTCGACCCGCTGATTCCATGCTCGTCGCTCCTCTGTCTCGTCCTTCACGTCGTTGAAAAACACCGAGGCTCCTAGGGAAGCCCGAGGCGGCGGATCTCGCTCGCCACGGTGAAGTCGTCGGTCTTTTCGCCCGTCTTGCTCGTCACCCGGGCCACCTCGCCGAAGCACTCGGAGAGGAACGAGACCTGGAGCTGCGTCGTGGCGGCGCCCGCGGCGGGCTCGACGGTGACCTTCGTGCGCACCCGCAGCACTTGCTGGAAGATGAGGTCGGGCAGGTCGAGCTGGCCCGTCGCGTCCACGGTGACCTCGTAGCGATCGCGCCCCGCGTACGGGAGCCCGCGCAGCGTGGCCCCCTTCACCTCGCCGATCGACGTGTAGGTCACGCCCGGGGAGAGCGGGAACTTGTAGATCGCAACAGGTGCAGAATACACGAAAAGAGTGCGCCCCTCGGCGGGGTCGGGCTCTCGCGAGGCGAGCCCGAGGAGCGACACGGCCTGCGCGTCGTAGGCGTACACGGCCTCGGTGTGGCCCGCGGCGTCGAACGGCGCCACGAACGCCGACTCGGGGAACTGCGCGGCGTACCACTTGCCCGCGATGCGGCTCGCGGAGATGACGGCGACCTGGTCGTCGCGCTGGTCGACCGAGTAGTCCCAGCGCTGCTTGCCGCCCGCGAGCGGCTTCGGGACGAGGTCGACGGGCTGGTCCTTCCCCGCGGGCGAGACGAGGTAGGAGACCGGCGTGTCGAAGGCCGGCGCGAGCTCGGTCGCGTCGATCTTGCCGTCGAGGTTCGGCACGCAGGTGAGCGGGACCGGATCGCCCGCGGCGTAGGGCGTGCGGCCCTTCGGCACCGTGAGGTTCTCGCTGCACGCGGCGGTGAGCAGCGCGGCCGCGCACGCCGCCGTGAGGGCGAAGGCGCGCGCCGAGCGGCGGGGAGCGGCGAGGGCGGCGGCGACGGGGGCGGCGAGGGGGGCGGCGAGGGGAGAGAGAGCGTTTCGCATGGTCAAAATACGTAGTTGAGGCGGACGCGCACGAGCTGCGCGGGCTTGGCGAACAGGCCGACCTGCGGGTTGTCGAGGCCCGACAGCGGGAACAGCACCGCGTAGTCGAGCGTCGCGAAGAACCCGTCTTTGTGCTCGTAGGTGAGCGACGGGTCGAGCTCGACGCCGAGGGGCTTCTTGCCGCCAGGGGTCGACTCGGCGAAGTTCGCCATGCTCGCGATCGCGGCGGCGCTGGCGGTCACGCGGAAGCTCGACTCGTCGACGAGGCGCACGCGCGCGTGCGGCCGCACGTACGTGGCGTCGGTCACCGTGCCGATGATCTCGCGGAAGAGGATGCGGTCGATGCGGTAGTCGGGGTGGAAGCGGAAGTTGTCGATGCGGTTGTCCGAGCGCGGGTTCGCCTGCGGGCCGTCGAGATCCCCGGGCTTCGGGGCCTTCGCGCCGGGCTTCTGCACGACGCCGAACCCGGGCGCGGGATCGCCGCTCGCGTACCCGAAGTCGAGCCCGACCGAGGCCCGCCCGTCGTCGCCGCCGTAGTCGGACTCGAAGGCCGCGCCAAGCTGCCGCGCCTTCACCGGATCGCGCAGCAGCACCCCCGGGATGACGCTCGCCTGATCGATCGTCGACATGAGGAGCGACAGCTCGGCCTCGAGGCGCAGCGTGGGCGTCACGAGCTTCGCCCAGGCGTCGACGCCCGTGGCGGTGAGCCCGCGCGACATGATCTGCGCGTCTTGCGAGGTGGAGAGATCGAGCGGCTGCGCGGTGGGCAGGTACGACGCGGGCACGTCGTCGCGCTGCCACCGGTGCGTGAGGTAGCCGCCGTAGTCGGCCGTGATCTTGCCCGCCTTCTTGCGCCGCGCGACCGACTCCTTGCTCCACCCGCGGAGGAACGCGAGGGTCGCGGTGCGCACGTTCGTCGTGCGCTCGAGGTCGAGCACGCGGTTCTGCGCCGGCCGCGTGCCGATGGGCCCGGTCGCCGAGAAGTCGTAGGCCAGGGCGACGACGTGGTCGAACACCGGCGTGACGAGCGCGAGCCGGTCGGCGGCGTCGGCCGAGTCGCAGTCGAGGCAGTCGCCGCCGTTGGCCACCAGGCCGAGGCCCCAGTGCGTGCCCATG
>DAORJJ010000394.1:0-480 GCA_035439005.1 Polyangiaceae bacterium
GAGGTGTTGTGCCCCCACGCCCACGACCTTGGCCCCGACGAGCGCCGCGGCGCGCCCGAGCGGCACCCCGGCCGGGACGCGCCCGCCGAACGCCGCGCGCCGCGCCTCCGGGCTCGCCACGACGGCGCGCTGGAGCCCGGGCAAGGCGGCGACGAGGAGCACCCAGCTCGCGCCCGGGACGCGCACCTTCAGGAGGGCGAGGTGCTCCGAGAGGTCGGCCTCCTGCACCATGGCGAAGGTCGAGGCCGTCGCGGGCGGTGGTGCCGGACCCTCCACGCCGTGGGTATAGCGCGCGGCACGCCGCCTTCGCTATGGTTCCGAGTGGGCCGCGCGCGCGACGCGCGGGAGCCACGACAGCAAAGGGGTGAGCGTGGAGAAGAGGGGGTTTCCCCGGGGCAAGACGACCGCGTCGCGGCTGAAGGTGCTCTTCGCGTGCTACGGCGCGCGCAAGGGACGCGCCGCGGCCGAGGAGTGGCTCCC
>DAORJJ010000394.1:500-6540 GCA_035439005.1 Polyangiaceae bacterium
CGTCCGCCCGGAGGAGCTCGAGGACGAGACGCGCCTCCTGCCGCTGATGGCCCTCGCGCGCTCGCTCGACGCGTTCGTGGAGGCGCTCGGCCCCGACGCCATCGACGAGGCTGCGCTCGGCTTCCTCGCGCCGGAGAACCTCGGCCTCTGGTCGCGCGTCTTGCGCGGCAACACCACGCCGGAGGGGGCCTTCCCGCGACTCGACGGCAGCGAGAGCGAGTACGGCCGCACGACCGTCTGGGAGTCCCTGGAGGCGGCCCCTGGGCGCTGGCGTGGGCGGGTGCGGCTCGCCCACGATCCGCGGCTCGAGGCGAGCGGACACCTCGCCTCGCTGCGAGCCGCCGAGCTCTCTATCGTGCCGTGTTTGTTCGGGTATTCACGCGGGCGCGTGGCACGGACCGGCGACGGGGGCTCCCAGGAGTACGTCGTCGAGTGGGCGCTGCCGGCCTCGAGCCAGCGGGTCTCCGCGCTGGGCGCGTGCGGCGGTGTCGTCGTGGGCGGGCTGCCGGCGCTGGTCGCGTACGGGCCGCTCGCCGGCGCCGCGGCCGCGGTCGTCGCCGGGCTCCTTGGGGCCGTCGGGGGTCACGTCGCCGCGCGCGAGCGGCGGGGCAAGATCGAGGCGCGCGCGCAGGCGGTCCGCGTCGCCGCGCTCGAGCGGAGCCTCGTGCTCCGCGAGCTCCGCGAGGCGAGCGCCGCCGGGGATCTCGTGGGGACCATCGTCGCCGGGCAGTACCGGCTCGTGAAGAGCATGGGGTCCGGCGCCACCGGCGTCATCTACGAGGCCGTGCGCGTCGCCGACGAGCGGCCCGTCGCCGTGAAGCTCCTGCGCGCCGCCGCGGCTCACGACACGGTCGCCTCCGACCGGCTTCGACGCGAGGCGGAGGCGCTCGGCTTGGCCTGGCACCCGAACGTGGTCGAGTCGCTGGACCACGGCCACCTCCCGGACGGCTCCGCGTACCTCGTGATGGAGCTCCTGCGCGGCCAGTCGCTCGCCGACCGCCTGCGGGAGCGTGGCCGCCTCTCGCCGGACGAGCTCCTCCCGCTCGCCGTGGTGCTCGCCGAGGCGCTCGCCGCCATCCACGCCGCGGGCGTCATCCACCGCGATTTGAAGCCGGACAACCTCTTCTTGGTCAAGGGTGACGACGGCGAGGAGATCATGAAGATCCTCGACTTCGGCATCGCGCGCGTCGAGTGGGAGGAGATGCGCATCACGAACCTGGGCACGCCGATGGGCACGGCGGGCTACATGGCGCCCGAGCAGGAGGCCGGCCAAGAGGTCGACGCGCGCGCGGATCTCTACGCCCTCGGCGCCACGTTCCACGAGTGCCTCCTCGGCGAGCTGCCGCCCGACCCTGGCCCGGCCGCCGTCGCGGGGGAGGTCCGCGTCCGCGAGAGCGCGCCGCGCGTTAGCCCGGTCGTGCACGCGGGGAGCGGCGTGCACCGGAGCGCGCTGCCCGCCGGGTGGCGGGCCGTGCTCGACAAGTGCCTCGCGCGGGCGCCCGGCGATCGCTACGCCGACGCGCGCGCCCTCGCGCGCGCCTTGCGCGGCCTCCGCGACGACACCAGGGCCGCGGAGGAGCGCTGACGCGAGCGCGGCGGGGCGTTACACTGGTCGGAACTCCTACGCTTAAGGACAGCTTCATGCGACCTTCTCTCTTCGCCACGCCACTGACGCTGGGCCTCTTGACGCTGGGCCTCGCGGTCGGCTGTACGCCGCAGTCGACCCAGCCCCCGCCGCCCCAGTACCCCCCGCAATACCCGCCGCAGGGGTATCCGCAGCAGCCGCCGCCGCAGGGGTATCCGCAGCAGCCGCCGCCGCAGGGGTATCCGCAGCAGCCAGCGCCGCAGGGGTACCCGCAGCAGCCAGCGCCGCAGGGGTACCCGCAGCAGCCGCCGCCGCAGCAGCCGACGGCGCGCCCGCTCTTGCCGCCCCTCATCGGCTCGCAGGCCATGCAGGCCGAGCTCCGTTCGATCCTGAGCGAGCTCGTGGCGGCGCTCCCGGCCGACCGCCAGGCGAAGGTGCGCGGTATCCCGCTCGTCGTCGATCCGTCGTACGAGGTGAACGCCTTCGCGGGCTGCGACGAGCGCGGCGCGCCCTTCATGGCGGCCACCGAGGGCATCATGGAGGCCATCGACGCGATCGCGCAGACGCGCGCGACCGACGAGCTCTTCGGCACGCAGACCTACGAGGCGTACTGCGCGGCCGTCATCCCGAACCTCGTGAAGAGCGAGTCGGCGCGCGCGACGCTGCCCCAGGGGATCATCCCGGCCCAGTACGGCGGCGATCCGCGGCGCTGGTCGCGCGCGCACGAGATCTTCGACGACGTGCTCGCGTTCACCTTCGGCCACGAGCTCGCGCACCACTACCTTGGGCACACGGGCTGCGCCAACGGCCAGCCGATGGGCGCCGGCCCGAACCCCGCGCTGCTGGGGCGGCTCGTGACGCGCGTCGTCCCGGGGCTCAACCAGTTCAACGAGGCGGCCTCGGACACCGAGGGCACGGTCAACACCCTCACCGCGGGCCGGGCCCGGCGCCCGAACTTCGAATACAGCGAGAAGGGCGGGCTCATGCTCTTCGACTACTTCGGTCGCATGGACCGCGCCGCGGGCGGCAACCCGCTCTCTCCGGTCGGCTTCTTGCGGACGCACCCGAACCCCGCGTTCCGCGCGCCGCTGGTGCAGAGCGTGGCGCAGAACTGGTACGCCCGAAACGGTCGCTGAGGACCTTTCAAGCTTCGGAATTTGCTGACAAAACGAAGAGAGCCCGGGTCGACCGGGCTCTCTTCGGGGCGCCGAACGCTCAGCGCGGGACGGGCGGCGAGGGAGGCGGCGGGGGCGGCGGCGGCGCCGGCGGCGGCGGCGGCGGCGTGGCCGACACGACCTTCTCGGTCCATTGGCCGATGTGGTTGGAGGTCTGCAGGTCCTGGAAGGGCAGGAAGAAGCCCGTGAAGCTGCCGTCCTTGCCGGCGAGCACGTCCGCGGGGTTCACCGCGAACATCCACAGGAGCTGCTGCCCGGCGCCCGTGCGCTTGCGGAGGCCCGGCTCACGCCGCGAGGCGACCGTGTACCAGAAGAGCTTGCCCTTGCCTTGCTTGGTCTGGAAGGGCGAGGTCTTGGGGAGGGTGTCGGCGAGGGCGGTCGCCGCGCCATCGGAGACGCCCGGCGAGCCCGCGTTCGCGAGGAGGATGGGGGAGGCGCCCGCAGCGGGCTTGACCGCGTACGTGCGCGCCGTGGAGTCGGCGTTCGCGTCGCAGTCGACCGAGCTCTGATCGCCGCCGGGGCACTCGGCCTGGGTGTAGAGCAGGAACGAGGAGTCGGGCACGAAGCTCGGCGTGAAGCGGTTCGCGCCGGCGCTCGGCGGCACGACCGTCTCGGAGGGGAGCCAGCCGCCCGCGCCGTCGGACTTGATGACCTCGATGCCGGTGTTGGCCGGCTCTTGCGAGGTGGTGTTCTCGTCGTCGACGCGGGTGACCGCGATCGCCTTGCCGTCCGGTGACCAATCGGGGTGGCTGGGCTTGTACTGAAGGTCGATCGACCCGTTTCGCAGGCCGGTCGAGCCGTCCATGAGGAACAGCTTCTTGAAGCCCATGTCGAGCGGGATCTCGCTGCCGATCGGCAGGAGCGCGTCCGCCGTGGGGAGGAAGGCGTCGCGCCCGACGTTACCGCGGTCGCCGAACACCGCCACGATGCGGCTGCCGTCGGGGTTGAACGAGGCGAACTGGACCCGGTTCTTCGCGGGCTCGCCCGTGGACGCGCCGTCGCGCGTGAGCCACCCCGTCGAGCCGATCGGCTTCGACAGGTCGTTCACCAGGATCTGCCGGCCGTCCCAGCGCCCGCCGACCGACGCGATGAGCTTCTTGCCGTCGCGCGAGAGCGCGTGGCAGCCGACGCACTGGTCCTGCTGGAGGCCATTCTTTCCCGGCACGAGGAAGGGCTCGGGCGCCGAAGCGGTGCCGCCGAAGTCGAAGCGGAGCACCTCGCCGCTGCCGTTGCTCTGCTGGGGGTTGGTGGGAGGGATCACCTTCCAGTAGTAGAGGCCGCCCTCGACGTTCTCCTCCGCGAAGGACACGTCGAACGCCGCGGACTCGCCCACGCCCGTGCCGGTGTCGTCGGTGGCGCGGATCTTCAGCTTCGCGGTCTCGCCGCGGTTCGAGTCGGAGAGGTAGCGGTAGCCGGTCTCGTCGAGCTGGAACGCGCAGGCGCCCGTCTTCCAGGTGGCGTCGGCGGTGCCGCAGCGTGAGTGGTAGATGATCTCGACGCTCGGGCTTCGGAACGAGACCTCGAAGAGCGTGTTGGCGGGCGCCCCGGCGTTCCAGTGGACCTCGAGGCGCCGCAGGTTCGGCGGCAGCATCGTGCCGTTGTTGGGGTACGCCAGGGTCGGGGCTCGCGCCGCGTCCACCGCGCCGCCGAAGAGGGCGCCGGGGTTCGCGGGGAGCGCCGGGGTCGCGTTCGGCGACGCCATCGGCGGCACGTTGAGCTTCAGCGTGAGCGACGTCGTGGCCTCGCCGATGGTGCCATCTCTGGCCTGCGCGCGCGCCTGGATGGTGACCTTCCCACCCCGCTGCGGGGGATCGGTCGGGAGAGCGGGCAGCCGGTTCGAGAACGTGGGGCTCCCGTCGAGCGGGAAGCCGCCGACGAGGTAGTTGTCGGGCACGTAGAACACGAAGCGGTTCGTGAGGTCCTTCTCGAGCGGGCTCTCCTTCACCTTGCCGATGACGCGATAGGTCTGCGTGACCTTCTGCCCGGGCGTGACGGTGAGGACCGCGTTCGGCGGCTCGATTCGCACCGAGTCGAAGAGGATGTCTCCCGCGTCGCTCGTGCCGGCCTCGCACTGGGGATCGCCCGCGTCGCAGCCCGGGATGGGCGGGGTCGTCGGGCCGGTGGTAGGGACAGGTGGCGTCCCGGCGTCGAACACGCTGTTGGGATCCGTGCTCTCGCAGGCGGCGAAGGGCAAGAGCGCAGCAAGAACGACGAAAGAGCCGAGGGCGTAGTTCACTCGCATTCGGTAATCTTACAGTCTCAGCGGGACGCGCTCAAGGACCATTCGCGTCGCCGCGCGATCTTTGCGAGGGCGCGAAGCCTCACCACGCGGCGCGCCACCCTCAGGCAGGGCGGCGACCACGCGCGCGGCGGCCGTGCGGAAGGGCGGGGGCGGGCGCGGATCAGCGGCGAGGGCGGACGTCGTCGTCGTCGAGCATCTCGACGTCGTCGAAGTCGTCGGCGATGATCACCTCGTCCTCCGAGTCCGCCGCGAGCGGCGAGCGGCCGATCGACGTGGCGAGCTCGTGGTCCTCGACGTCGAGGATCTCGTCGTCGCCGACCATCTCCTCCGCCTTTCGCGACGTCACGAGGGCGTCGAGATCGTCGAGCGGAGAAATCTCCGGGGCGGTGAAGGCCGAAATCTGCGCGGGCGGCAGCGGCGGCGGGTTGGGGTCGAGCAGCGGATCCTCGCCGTCGCGCGTGACCTCGTCGGCGAAGTCGACCGGCCGCGCGGTGCCTTTCTCTGGGGAGAGATCGCCGAACCCTGGGCGGGGAGGCGAAGCCTTTGCGTCTCGCACGAGCGCGTCGAGCCCGATGTCGCCGTCGAGCGTGTCGGGGGACGAGGCCGGCGCGGGCGTGGAGGGCTGCGCGTCGCTGCGGCTCGTCAGGCTCGCGGTCATCGCGGGGCTGAGGATCGCGGTGCGATCGGACAGGTCCTCGGACGACTCCGCGAAGCTCGGGGCAGGCATCGACCAGCCCAGGTCGGGGACCGGATCGGGCGCCGCGCCGATCGGGACCGCGTCCAGCGCGGGGATCGGCGGAGGAGAGCTGGGGAGCGCCGGCGGCGCGCTCTGGCGCGGCGGGACGGAGCCAGGCCCGGGCGGCGGCGCCGGCGGCGTCGCCGGTCCGGCGTCGAGCGCCTCGAGGTCGAGCGAGTCGGCCTCGGGCGCGATGGTGGCGGGCGCCTCGGGCTCCGGCTCGGGGATGAGCTCCGGCGCCGAGGGGGCGGGGCGAGGAAGGCGGGGACCGCTGGCCCGCGCGGGACGCGGTCGCTCGGGCG
>DAORJJ010000395.1:0-6516 GCA_035439005.1 Polyangiaceae bacterium
CCTGGGGAGCCGCGACCCCTTGCCCCGCGAGCGACCCCATCTGCTCGGGCGCGGGGACGTGCGGCAAGACGTGCGGAGCCGCGGGCGACACGCGGTGCACGGGTAATACCATCGAGACGTGCGACGGCGCCCGCACATGGGGCTCGCCCGTCGCTTGCTCTGGGTCGACCCCGAAGTGCCTCAACGGAACGCCGGCGACGTGCGGGATCATCGACTGCACGCCGCCTGGCGAGTCGGGGTGCCTCGGAACCACCCGAAGGACCTGCAACGCCGACAGCACCTGGGCAGCCGGCAGCCCTTGCTCCGGCGCGACCCCCGCCTGCCTCGAGACCCCGGGAGCTCCCAAGTCCGCCGCGTGCGTCGAGTGTTCATCGGGCGGCGGTTGCCTGGACGCACGCACCCCGAAGACGTGCGTCGGCGGGGCCTGGACACCGTCCGCCGCGTGCAGCGCCGGCAGCGAGTGCAAGGCCGCCACGGGGACTTGTGGCTCTTGCACGGGCGTCGCCGTCGCGAACGCCTGGGTGCAGGTGGGGACGATCGGCGGCCCGCCCACCGCGCGGTCGAACGCGCGCATGGCGGCGGATCCCAGCGACGGGAGCGTCATCCTCTTCGGAGGGATGACCGGCTGGGTCAGCGGCGGTGGCGACACGCTCACGAACGACACGTGGCGCTTGACCGGCGCGGTGTGGACGGCGCTAAACCCGGCTACCAAGCCGAGCGCGCGCCAGAATCACGCGATGGCGACCAACCCGACGAACGGGAAGGTCTACCTGTTCGGCGGTCAAGGGCCGAGCCCCAGCTACGCGTACAACAACGAGCTGTGGGAGTGGAACGGGTCCACCTGGACGCAGCTCTGCACCGCCGCGCCCTGCAACGCGAACAAGCCGAGCGCGCGCACCGCCCCTGCCCTCGCCTTCGACGCGGACCGCAACCGCCTCGTGCTCGCCGGGGGCCTCGGGAGCGGCGGCGCCGGGGTGGCCAACGACACCTGGGAGTGGGACGGGGCGGCGTGGACGCAGAAGTGCGGGGGCGCGCTCGCGTCGTGCGGCTTCGCGCCGATGTACGAGATCTTCGGGGGTGGCACGTACGACTCACTGCGTAAGCGGACAGCGTTCCTCATCGAGGGCGGCCCGAGTCGGCTCTACGAATACGACGGGGTCCGGTGGACGCTGGCGAGCGGCAACGCCTCGCCCCCCTTCGTGGGCGGGAGCTACGGCCACGTGATGGCGAGCGTGTACGACCCCGTGCGCAAGGTCCTCGTGTCTCTCGGGCACCCGGGCGAGTTCGACTTTCGCGTCTGGGAGTGGAACGGCGCGTGTTGGTCGAACACGAGCCCCGTCGCCGCTTCGCACGGCGCGCGGGACCAAGCCACGGCCTACGACCCTGCCAACTCGAGGGTCGTTCGCTTTGGCGGCGCGGAGGACAAGGCTGGAGGCGGAGTGACCTTTCACAACGTGGTCTGGGAGCGATCGTCTCTCTGACCGAGCCGGCCCTTCCGACGTCGCTCATGCCCGGCCGAGGCCTGTCGATTCCGTGCGTCTTTATTTTCGCCGACAAGAGGTCATTCGGCGGTCTCTGCGTCTCGAGCCATACCTCGGGGCCGGTGAGACAAGTCTCCGCTGCAGAATCACCATTCGTAGAGAGGGTTCGATCATGAGAAAGCTTTCGCACAAACTGCCAGCGTGTGTGTTGCTGCTTGTGGGCGTGACGGGAGTCGTCGCGTCTTCATGTAAGAACAACACCATCTCCTCCAACTACAACGCCTCATCCAACGAAGCGGGCCCCGTCGACACGACGGCGGCGACCACGGCATCGCCGAGCGCCACGGGCACGGCGAGCGCGCCACCTTCTCGGTGCACCCCGGGCACCAAGCGCTGCCCGGGCGGCGCGACGGGGCCGGTGCTGGAGACCTGCGCGCAGGATGGTGCCTGGGTCGCGGAGAACTGCCCCAGCGCGTTCCCCCTCTGCAAGCTCGACAAGTGCGTCGAGGAGTGCGCCCCAAACGCTACGCGCTGCGAGGGGGACAGCACGCAGAAGTGCCAGTCCGACCGCACCTGGGGAGCCGCGACCCCTTGCCCCGCGAGCGACCCCATCTGCTCGGGCGCGGGCACATGCGGCAAGACGTGCGGGGCCGCGGGCGACACGCGGTGCACGGGCAACACCATCGAGACGTGCGACGGCGCCCGCACATGGGGCTCGCCCGTCGCGTGCTCTGGCGGGACCCCCAAGTGCCTCAACGGCACGCCGGCGACGTGTGGGATCATCGACTGCACGCCGCCCGGCGAGTCGGGGTGCCTCGGAACCACCCGGAGGACCTGCAACGCCGATAGCACCTGGGCACCCGGCAGCCCTTGCTCCGGCGGGACCCCCGCCTGCCTCGAGACCCCGGGAGCTCCCAAGTCCGCCGCGTGCGTCGAGTGTTCATCGGGCGGCGGTTGCCTGGACGCACGCACCCCGAAGACGTGCGTCGGCGGGGCCTGGACACCGTCCGCCGCGTGCAACGTGGGCAGCGAGTGCAAGGCCGCTACGGGGACGTGTGGCTCTTGCACGGGCAGCGTCGGCGCGGCCGTGTGGACGCAACTCCCGACGGGAGCCATCCCGCCGCGCGGGTACGGTGCCATGGCCTACGATTCGGCCGACGCCAGCATGCTCGTGTTCGGCGGGCTCAACGGTTGGGCGAGCGGAGTGGGCAACACGAGCGTGCTCGGCGACACCTGGCGGCTCAGGGGGAGCGTATGGACCCAGCTCAACCCCGCCAGGAGTCCGTCAGCGCGCCTCCACCACCGGATGGCCAGCGACACGACGCACGGCAAGGTCTACCTGTTCGGGGGCCAGGGCGCGCCGGGGGCGACGCGCAACAACGAGCTCTGGGAGTGGAGCGGCGGGAACTGGACCCAGCTGTGCACCACCGCGCCGTGTAACGCGATGATGCCGACCGCTCGTGCGATCGCGGGCCTCGCCTACGACACCGCCCGCGATCGCTTGGTGCTCGTCGGCGGACAAGAGCAGGACAACAGCGGCGCCAACGACATGTGGGAGTGGGACGGCGTCGCGTGGTCGCTCGTTTGCGGCAAATCGGCGCCCTCCTGCGGTATCGTGTCGCGAGACCTCTACGGGGGCATCGCCTACGATGAGGCACGACGACGGATCGTCTATTTGGACGCAGGCGTGAACTATGAGTTCGACGGCGTCGCGTGGACGAGGCCAGCGAGCAGCTCCGCGCCGCCGTTCACCTCGGCCGTCTTTTCGAACGTGTTCGACGCAACGCGCGGCACGCTCGTGGCCCTCGGCAACTACGGCGGCGGCGCCCCGGCGACCACGCCTCACGTGTGGGAGTGGAACGGCGCGTGCTGGGCCGACACCGTGCCGGGCGGGGGCGTCGCGCACGGGCTCTACGGGCAGGTGATGGCCTACGATCCGCCCAACAAGCGCCTCGTTCGCTTCGGCGGGGAGATGCCCTGGACCGGAACTCCACCGCAAACGTACAGCGCCAACATCTGGGAGCGCTCGTCGCTTTGACCTTGGCGACGCGGGTACGGGAGCGCGGCCGGAACCTCACGGCCCGGCGTCATGTGATGACTTCAAACTACGGTTGCACGCGACTCTGCCTCTTGGCCATCCTCGTCGGCGCATGCGGTGCCCCTCGGTCGTGCGCGGGTCCCTCCACCGCCACCGACGCCGCCGACGCGGTGCCGACCTCCACGCCTCCCCCCACGCCTTCCTCCGCCCGCGCCGAGCTCTCCGGCACCCCCTGCGAGACGCTCGCCAACGCGGGCCCACCCCACCCGCGCGGCCCGCTCCCGGACGATCCCAAGTTGGCCGCCTTCACCACCCAGGTCGAGAGCGTCGCGGACGAGTACCTGGCGCTCGATGCGTTGAACGTTGGACAGATAGAGGAGTCCGGCTGGCACGGACCAGACGAGCCGACCCGGGCGTGCGCTCGGGTGCTCTGGGATCGGCTCCGTGAGAAGCTTCCCGTGCAGAGCGAGCTGCGGCTGCGCGCCCAGGCGAGGACGGAAGCGCTGCTCGAATGGCAGGACGGCGGCACGCAGCGGGACGTGCTGCCCGGCGCCAAGCCACCCGGGCCCCTCGAGCGCGTGTGGTCCCTCACCGGGCAAGACGCGCAGTCCCAGGTCTGCGACAGCGTCGCAGGCTTTCTGAAGCCGTTTCCGCCGAACCCGCGGCTGCGGCGCGCATTGCTCCTGCACTTCAGCGCGTGTGTGATCGACTTCAGCTCGTTCGACGGGCCCCTCGATGTCGACGAGCCGCTGCTGCGCACGACCGCCCAGGCCCTGCCCGATCGCATCGCGCTGACGTTCGCCTTGCGCCTCGCGAAGGCGAAGACCGAGCCCCAGCTCGAGGCCTCGATCTGGAAGCCAGAGGTCCCCCCGTTCCACCGGATCCCGCTGGACCTCGGCCCCACCGGAAATGCGCTCCGCGTCATTCGCGACCTCGTGGCCAACAACGACCCGCAGCGACTCGCGCTGCTCACGATCGCCAAGCAGCGCGCCGAGGCTCACGCCCCTGCGCAGCGTCGCGCGCGATGGGTGGCGCTCGTGGCCTATCTGGAAGCTGGCGTACCCGATCCGGGGACTCCGCCTGAGGCGGGGCTCGCTCGGGCGCTATCGGCGGACATGGCCTCCGCGCGGTGGGCGCTCGGGCTCATTCCGAACGAGCTCCACGAGAGCGCGCCGCGTCCCTACCCGTATGTGCGCGATCGCGCACTCACCGCGGCGCTCGCCGCGCGGTCGGAGGCCCTCGAGACCGACGAAGACGTCGTCCTCGCGCTCGACGCCGTGTCCCGCGCCGCGCCTGGCACCGGAGCGCCCCTCCTCGTACGGGCCGCTGGCTCGCAACTCCCGGGAGTGCGTGACGCCGCGCTCGCGGCGATCAAGCGCCAGGTGGAGCAATTCCGCGACCCGAGGCGTGCACGCGCCGTCTTCGCGCCACACATCGATGGCCTCCGGAGGGGCCTCGCTTCACAGATCTGCACGTCCGACGAAGCGCTCCAGACACTCGCGGACGTCGGTGACCTGAAGCTCGACGTCGAGATGGCCGCCTGCCTGGTGAGTCACCCGGAGCGAGTCGACGGCTACACCCTCGGCGCATTGTCACGCGTGTGCAGCAGGCGTGAGTTTGGCTGGTCCCAGACCGTTCAGCTGCTCGAGCACGTGCCGGAGACGCCCGAGCTTGGAACGCGCGCTCGTGACGTGGCGCGCTTCTGCAAAACGGGTCAGCCGTGGTGGTGACCTGAGAGGCACACCGAGTGCTCCGGTCTACGTGGTTTCCACGAGTCGGCTCCCCAGCACCGGTCGTGGCGCGCTCGCGCGTGGATTCGGTGCGCGTCGGCGCGGTTCGGGTACGCTGACGCTTGAATGGACCTCGCACCCCTCGCACCCACAATGCGGCTCGCAGAGCGGCGCCTCGGGGACACCCTTGGCCGCTACACGCTCACGGGCGTGCTTGGCGTCGGGGGGATGGCGACGGTCTACAAGGCGGTCCACCGAAACGGCGACAAAGTCGCGCTGAAGCTCCTCCACCCGCACTTCGCCACTCGCGAGGACGTGCGCGCGCGCTTCGTGCAGGAGGCGTACACCGCGAACAAGGTCGCGCACCCTGGCGCCGTGCGGGTGATCGACGACGACGTCGCGCCGGACGGCTCGGCGTTCATGGTCATGGATCTGCTCGAGGGCGAAACCCTCGACGCGTGGCAGACACGAGACGGGCCCATGCTTCCGGCGGAGGCGGTGTTCGACGTCGTGCACCAGGTGCTCGACGTGCTCGTCCACGCCCACGCGCGCGACATCGTGCATCGCGATCTCAAGCCCGAGAACCTGCACCGCGCGAGCGAGGGGCGCGTCACCGTGCTCGACTTCGGGATCGCGCGCGTGCTCGACGAGGCGACCGCGGTCACGAGGACCCGCACCGGGAGCCTCCTTGGCACTCCCGCCTTCATGCCGCCCGAGCAGGCCCAGGGGCGCGCGGAGCGCATCGACGGCCGCACCGATCTGTGGGCGCTCGGCGCCACGGCCTTCACGCTGCTCTCGGGGCGCTATGTCCACGAGGCCGAGACCGTCGCGCTCTTGAACATCGCGTCGGGCACCCAAGAAGCGCGCGCGATTGGGCCGCTCGTGCCTGGGCTTCCGCCGAGCCTCGCCGCCATCGTCGACAAGGCGCTGAAGTTCGAGCAAGCCGACCGGTGGCGCAGCGCGCGCGCGATGCAGGAGGCGCTGGAGGAAGCGTTCGCAGAGGTCTTCGGGCGCGCGCTCGCGACTCCCCAGCAAGCCGCGCTCCGCGCGGCGCTCCCAAGCGCGCCGCTCCCGAGCGCGCCGCCGGCCGACCCCACCGAAGCGGCCCGCGAGGAGGCCGCGACCGCGATCGAGCCCGCCTCGTCGCGCACCCGGACCAGCACGACCGGCGCGGGCGTCGTCTCCGCGCATCCGGCCTCAAACCCTCCCGCGGCGAAGGGGCGCGCTCGCGGGTGGGGCGTCCTCGCGCTCGTGGCGCTCGCCGGCG
>DAORJJ010000396.1:0-6509 GCA_035439005.1 Polyangiaceae bacterium
CGCCGGTCGCGGGCCGATGGTCGGCATGTCCTCGTCGTGATCCACCGGCTCCTGGTCGGCGAGCGACGCGAGGGCCTCCTTGAGCTCGTTCGCGGTGGGGTAGCGGTCGTCCGGGTTCTTCGCGAGACACCGCTCCACGATGAGCTCGAACATGGGATCGGAGTCGGCGGGGAACGGCGGCAGGGGCTCGTTCTGGATCTTGTTCAGCAGCAGCGCGAGCGACGGATCTTCGAACGGGTGACGCTGGAGCACCAGCTGGTAGAGCATGATGCCCATCGCCCAGATGTCGGCGCGTTTGTCGACCGTGCGCGAAGAGGCGATCTGCTCGGGCGGCACGTAGAGCGGCGAGCCCACGATCGTGTAGGTGCCGGTCACCTCTTTCTGGTCCGACGCGTCCTTCGCGATGCCGAAGTCGATGAGCTTCGCGCACATCTGACCTGCGGCGTCCGGCACGACGAACACGTTCTCTGGCTTGAGATCCCGGTGCACGATGCCCTTGTCGTGGGCCGCGATGAGGCCGTCGCAGACCTGCATGAGCAGTCGGGCGGCGAGCCCCAGGCTGAGGGGACCTCGCTCCGAGATCGCCTCCAGGTTCTCGCCCTGCAAGAGCTCCATGACGAGGTAGAGGCGCCCGTCTTTCAGCGCGCCGGCGTCGTACACCCGAGAGACCTGGGGCGCCTGCAGGCTCGCCAGAATGCGGGCCTCGCGCACGAACCGATCGCGGAGGGACCGGTTGCCGACCGCCTGCGCATGCATGACCTTGATCGCGACGGGCTGGTCGAGCAGCGTCTGGCGTCCGCGCAGCAGAAGAGACATGCCCCCTTGCGCGAGCGGCCCCGTCACGAGGTAGCGATCGCCCAGGGCCTCCTGCACGAGATCGAGGGTCTGATTGAACGACGTGCGATCCACGGGTGTCTTCTGAGCGGCCGCCCCGCCGCCGGGCTATCGTATCGGGGGTTTGCGGTGAGCGGGAACTTTTGCTCGACGCCCCCAAAGCTCAGCTGCGCCGCGGCGGGCGCCGACCCGGGCACGCTGCTAGGATGGCTCGCATGCTCACTGCGCTCGTCCTCGTGGCCTTGCTCGGGCTCTTCTTCTTTTTTCGCGACCGAAAGCAGCGGAAAGTGGCCGCGCCAGCCGAGGGCGACCTGCCCGCGTCGCTCGAGGCTTGGGTCGCCGAGGCGCTCTCGATGGAGCTTCGGGGCGTGAGCGGGCTCGGCGCGGCGGAGCGCGACAAGCTCAAGGCGACCCTCCAGGGCGAGCCCGAGCCCGAGATCGTGGCCGCCGTGGCCGAGGCCGTGCGCCGGATCGAGCTCGAGTACACGCGCTTGCCCCACGAGGCCGACGCGGAGCTGGCCCTCGTCGTGCGCTTCGAGGACGGCCGGGAGGGCCGTCGCGCTCGGCGCGTGCCGCTCGCGGAGCTCCCCGCGGACGTCCGCGGGGAGCTCACGTCGAAGGCGGTGACCCGCGTCTTCCGGGGCTGGAGCTTCACCTGGGATCGCTGAGCCGCGTCGCTGGAGCCGGCTCAGGCGTCGCCGTCGTGCGCGAGGCGCAGACCGGGCGGGAGCTCGTCGTCGAACAGTGAGGCCTCGCCCTCGGCGTCGCTCTCGGGCACCACGACCTCGGCGACCAGGTGGCGCCACGCCTCCGGGGCGCTGACCGACTCGAGCCTCGCGAGCGTGAGCTCGCGTAGCCGAGGGCTCACGTCCCGCGCGCGATCGTCGGTGCGCCGCGCGAGCAGCGCCGCGGCCCGGGCGAACCGCGCGTCGCGGCCCCGCTGGCCCCACTCCGCGCGCAGCAAGCGCTCGAGCCACAGCTCGGCCTGACCCACGGGGAGGACGGCGTGCGCGGGGCCGTAGCTGGGCACGCGCGCGCCGAGCTTGCCGAGGCCCTCCCACACGCGCGCGTCGTCCCGCGCCCGCACGCGATCGAAGAGCCACTCTCCGAGGGCCGCCCGCGCCCGCAGCGGCACGCGCTCGAGGCTCGCCGCGAGCGAGAGCAGCTCGTCTTGGGCCTCGGGCAGGCGCTTCGGGCGCTTCAGGCCCAGCTCTTTGGGCGCGAGCACCTGGGCCGCGAGCTCGGCGATCGACTCCTGGACCGGCACCGAGAGGCCGGACGCCGTGCGGCGAAACGCGACGAAGAAGGCCGCCCAGCCGCGCGCCTCGTCGGGGAAGGCGAGCCGCCCTTCCCAGGTGCGCGCGAGGAGCTCCACCCGCTCGCGATCCCCCTCGGCGCCGCGCCCCGGGCGCAGGCAATGCCCGACGAGCTGGAACCACACCCGCTCGTGGTCGGCGCTCCGCCGGCGCGAACCCGGCGCCTCGAGGAGGCGGTCGGCGAGGGCGCGCGCGGTCTCCACGCGCCATGTTCCCTTCTCGCCCAGCAGGCGCTCGAGCTCGCGCGGCAGGTCCTTCACCTCGCGCGCCGTGGCCTCCGAGCGCTTCGCGAAGACCGAGGCGACGCGGGCGTCGGCCTGGGCGACGACAAGTGCAGAGTGCACCTTTTCGGTCGGCGGCGCCACCGAGGCCCGAGGCGCCGGCGGCGCGACCGACGCGGCGTCGTGGGGCTCGAGGCGGAACGCGAGGCGGAACCTGCGGCCCGCCTCGGTGACGCACCCGAGCTCGAGCGTCCCGACCTGGCTCACCTCGCCTTGCAGAGACACCTCGACGTCGCCTCGCTCGTGCGGCTCCCCGAGCCGCGCCACGAGCGGGGGCAGCGGGAAGAACCGCTCGTCGTCGAGGGTCACCACTTCGCCGGGCGCGCTCCGATCGACGTCCGACGCGTAGAGCGAGAAGCGCGCGCGCTGCCCGAGGGCGAGCGAGAAGCGCCGCGCTGGGGCCTCGTGGCGCGCGCCCTCTTCGGCGCCGCGAGGGACGACGCACACGGCCTTCGGCGCGCCCGGATCTCCGAGGCCGATGAAGTAGCTCCGGGCGGAGCCGCCGCGAATGCGCGCGCCCTCGCCCCGCGCGAGCAGGCGCGCGTAGGTGGCCGCGCCGCGGGCGACGGCCAGCTCGGGCTCCGGGTTCGGGAGCAGGAGCGGCCCGCCCGACCCGTCGAAGCTCTCGGCGAGCGACGCGAGGAACGCCTCGACGAGGCCCTGAGCGCGGAAGACCCCGCCGTTCAAGAGCACGGCGCGGGGGCGCGCCGCGGCGTCCGGCCCATCGGCCGAGGCGACGCGCGCGAGAAAGGCCGCGACGTGCCGTGTGATCGCGGGATCGCGCTCGTAGGGGAGGCCGAGCCCGCGCAGGGCCGCCGGGCGCGACGCGGCCCTCGCGCCGGGCGGCGCGTGCGGGAAGAACCCGCCCACGACCACTTCGCGAGCGAGCTCGCGCGAGAGCGCGGTGGAGCGCGAGCCGCCGACGAGCTTGCTCCCGTGGCCGAGGAGCGTGACGTTGACGCTCTCGAGCTCGCCCGAGAAGAGCTGCTCCTTTGCGTCGCGGCAGGCGGCGGTGAGCTCCGCGAACCGCGCGGGGGCGAGGCGCTCGCCGCGCTGCACGAAGCGCTCCTCGAGCGCGTGCGCGAGGGCGAGGTCCATGTTGTCGCCGCCGAGCAGAATGTGCCGGCCGCTCGCGACGCGCGTCAGCGTGGGGGCGGCGCGGTCGGTGTCGGTGATGCGCACGAGGGACAGATCGGTGGTGCCCCCACCGACGTCGCACACGAGCACGAGCGCGCCCTCGCCGAGCTCCGCGAGCGTGGCCTCGGCCTCGTCGCGCGCCAGGAAGTCGTAGAGCGCGGCGACCGGCTCTTCGAGCAGCCTCACGGCGAGGCCCGCCTGCTCGGCCGCCATCCTCGTGAGCTCGCGCGCGTCGTCGTCGAATGACGCGGGCACCGTCAGCGCCAGCGTGACCTCCGCGAGGGGGACGCTCGGGTGGCTCGCGGTCCATGCATGCTGCACATGTTCGAGCACCCGTCGGCTCGCCTCCACGGGCGAGATCTTGCGCGCCTCCGCGCCCTCCTCCTCCAGGCCGAACGGCAAGATCGCGGCGCGGCGATCGACGCCGGCGTGGCAGAGCCAGCTCTTGGCGCTCGTGACCGCCCGCTGCGGCACCTCCGCGCCGCGGCGCTTGGCGAAGCGCCCGACGACGAACGCCGGATCGCCCGGCAGCTCCCCGGGGAGCGGCGCGTAGAGGCACGACGGCAGCAGCGCGAGCGCCTCGCTCGTGTCCCGCGTGACGCGTTGGGGCACGGGGAAGACGCGCGCCAGCGCCTCGCCCGGCGGCGTGAAGGCGAGCACGGTGTTCGTCGTGCCGAGGTCGAGGCCGACCGCGGTCTCGCGCGCCGTCACGACCAGCCCGCGTCGATGACCTCGGTGGCGTCGTCGCGCACGCCGAGCTCGACCTTCCAGCGCTCCCCGGGCTTGCGGGGCGAGAGCGGCACCGCCTCGACGAGGAGCGTCCCCACCTCGGTGACGCTGGCGGCGAGGCGCACGGGCACGACGTCGCCCGGGGCGCGCCCCTCGCTCGGCAGCTCGATCTCCACGGGTGACAGCTCGGTCAGCCCGGCGGACGGCACCACGTCGAGCTCGGCGCCCGCCCGGTCGTCGCGCCGGGTCGACGAGCCGAAGAACCGGAACGACACCTTCTCTCCGACGACCGCGCCGAGCTCGACCGGCAGCTCGACCGGGGGGCTGCCCTCCTCGACGCCGAACGGCGCCACGCACAGCGCGGTGAGCGGCGGCTCCACGCCAGGCACGGCCGGGGCCGAGCCCTCGATGCCGACGTAGTAGGCGCGGGCGGTGCCGCCCCGAATGCGGAGCCCCGCGCCGTGCCGGGTCAGGCCGTACGCCGCGGCGCCCTTCGCCACCGCGAGGTCGAGGTCCGTGCCGCCGAGCTCGCGCGCCGGCTTCGCGCCGCACTCGGAGAGCCAGGTGGCGAGGCAGCCACGCACTCGCGCGCGGAGGGGCTCCGCCTTCATCACGCCGCCGTTGAACAGCACGACGGTCGGGCACAAGAGGGGGCGACCCGCGCCGGTGATCGCGCCCGCGCTCGCCCCTGCCACGCGCTCGGCGGCGCCCGCCTGGCGCCCGAGGAACGCCGCGAGGTGACGCGTGACGGCCGCGTCCTGCGCGTACGGGAGGCCGAGCTGGCGCAGGCCCACCCGCGCGCGCACGGCCGGGCGCGCCGACGCCGGGACGAGCGGGAAGAAGCCTTCGACCAGCGTGCGCTCGAGCTCTGCGCGATCGAGCTCGGTGCGGAGGGCGCCCCCGACGAGGCGGGAGCCGCGGCCGGCGATCACAATAGGTGCAGACTGCATGGAGTCGTCGCCGAGCAGCGCCTCCTTCGCGGCCCGCGCCGCGTGGGCGAGCTGGGTCGACTGCCAGCGATCGATCTCCCGGCCGCCCGCGGTGAGCTTCTGCGCCGCGACGTGCGCGAGGGCGAGGTCCATGTTGTCGCCGCCGAGCAGGATGTGGTCACCCACGGCCACGCGGACGAGCTCGAGCGCGCCGTCGCGCTCGGTGGCGCAGATCGCCGAGAAGTCGGTCGTGCCGCCGCCGACGTCGCAGACGAGCACCACGTCGCCGACCACGATGTCGCTGCGCCACGCGTCGCCCCGGGCGGCGAGCCACGCGTAGAGCGCGGCTTGCGGCTCCTCGAGGAGCGTGACGTGCTCGAGGCCCGCCGCGTACGCGGCCTCCACCGTGAGCTCGCGCGCCGCCGCGTCGAACGAGGCCGGCACGGTGAGCACCACGTCCTGGGCGCCGAGGGCGAGCGCCGGATCGCCCTTGGCGATCGCGTGGTTCCACGCGTCCGAGAGGTGCTCGAGGATGCGGAACGAGGCCTCCACGGGGCTCACCTTCTCGACGTCGTCGGGCGCCCCGTGCGGCAGGATGGCCGCGCGCCGATCGACGCCCGCGTGGCAGAGCCAGCTCTTCGCGCTCGCGACCACCCGCTGCGGGGCCTCCGCGCCGCGGGCGCGGGCGAGCTCGCCGACGGCGTGCGCGCGCGTCGCGTCCCACGGGAGGGCCATGGGGCCTTCGGACGCGTGCGGCGAGTAGTGGAACGACGGGAGGAGCGGCCGCGCGTCCACCGTGGCCGGAGCCACGAGCTGCGCGATGTCGAGCACCTCGATGCGGGGCGCCGCGCCCGGGGCGTTCGCGCCACCCGCGAGCTCCGCGTAGGCCAGGGCCGAGTGCGTGGTCCCGAGATCGATGCCGACGACGTACCGGCTCACAGCTCGACCTCCGCCTGCGCGACCACGCGCGCGTCGTGCCCCTCGAGGGCCGCGGGCAGCGTGATCTTCACCGCCCGGTAGCCGCGGTGCTGGAGGGTGCCGGTGAAGGGGCCGTCACCGGTGACGTTGCCGGTGAGCTTGATCTCGCTCGCGTCGAACCCGGCGGGGAGGGTGAGCCGCCCGCCCTCGGCCTCGGCCCGCACGGGCTCGAGCTTCACGTGCTCGCGGAGCGCCTTCCGGCACCCGGCGTGCACGACCCGGGCCGCGGCCCCGAGGTCGGCGTCTGGGAAGCTCGACACGTCCTCCTCGAGGAAATCGACGAGCCTGCCCTCGCGCTGGAGGAG
>DAORJJ010000397.1:0-6500 GCA_035439005.1 Polyangiaceae bacterium
CGCGCCCCGGCCTGCGCCTCGGCGAAGGCGGCCGCCTCGGCGCCCTCGGCGCGGAGCGCGGCGGCGAGGTTCGCGCGCTGTCCCCGCGCCGCCACCCGGGCCTCCCGCGCGGTGGTCCACGCCTCCTCGAGGGCGCCGCGGATCACCTTCTCTTGGCCGGGGGTGGTGTCGAGCGAGCGGAACAGCCAGCGGAGCCAGCGGCTGCGCCCGAAGCCGCCGCCGCCGCCGCCGCAGCGCCTCCCGTGAGACCTCCGGGCGAGCTTGAAGACGAGCCTCACGACGAGCGCGGTGGCGAGGATGGTGAGCGCGGGGACGACGAACATGACGGACCTCCAGGAGACGGTGAGGGAAGGCGGCGGCACCACGCGCCGGCGCGCTCACCTCGGCGTCGAGGCGGGGGCGCGGGCCGTGAGCGCCGCGGGGGAGCCGTCAATGTGGGTCGTCCACGCCGCCCTGCCGCACGCGCGCCGGTAAAGACGTGTAAACCGCTGCACCACAAAACGCGGCGCGCCGCCCAGGCTCTCGCGGGGGCGGCGCGCGGCGCGGGCGACGGGCGCGCTCAGAAGTCGAACTTGCCGAAGCTCCCCAGGTTCTTGAAGGCCTCGACCACCCGCGCCGCCATGCCCTTCTCGGCGAGGTGGAGCCACACGCGCGGATCGATGTGCTTCTTGTTCGGCTTGCTGTCGCCCTCGGGGTTGCCGAGCTGGCTCTTCAGGTAGGCGTCCTTCTCGTCCATGTACTTCTTCACGGGCGAGAGGAAGGCCCATTGCGTGTCGGTGTCGATGTTCATCTTCACGACGCCGTACGAGACCGCCTCGGCGATCTCCTCGGGCGAGGAGCCGGACCCGCCGTGGAACACGAACGCGACCGGCTTCGCCGCGGTCTTCCGCTCCGCCTGGATGTGCTCTTGGCTGCTCTTCAGGATCTTCGGCGTGAGCTTGACGTTGCCCGGCGCGTACACGCCGTGCGTGTTGCCGAACGACGCCGCGACCGTGAAGTCGCCGATGGCGTGGAGCGCGTCGTAGGCGGCGAGCACGTCGGCTGGCTGCGTGTAGAGCTTCGCGTTGTCGACGCCAGAGTTGTCGACGCCGTCCTCCTCGCCGCCCGTGACGCCGAGCTCGATCTCGAGGGTCATCCCTAGCTTGGTCATTCGGCCGAGGTACGCGCGCGAGATCTCGAGGTTCTCGGGGAGCGGCTCCTCGGAGAGATCGAGCATGTGCGCGCTGAAGAGCGGCGCGCCGGTGGCGGCGAAGTATTTCTCGCCCGCGTCGAGCAGGCCGTCGACCCACGGCAGGAGCTTCTTCGCGCAGTGGTCGGTGTTGAGGATGACGGGGACGCCGTACGCCTCCGCCAGCACGCGGACGTGGTGCGCGCCCGCGATGGCGCCCTGCACCGACGCGACGTGCTTGGCGTTGTCGAGGAACTTGCCTGCGTTGAACTGCGCGCCCGTGTGCGAATACTGCACGATGACCGGGGACTTCGCCTCGCGCGCGGCCTGGAGCACCGCGTTCGTCGAGTTGCTACCGATGACGTTCACGGCGGGCAGCGCGCACGACTCGCTCTTGCAGTAGTCGAACACTTCCCGCAGCGCGTTGCCGGCGAGGACGCCGGGCTTCAGCTTGAGGTTGGCCATGCGCGGCACCATACCACCTTGGGCGCGCCAGGCCACGGGCCCCTGAGGGCGCCGCCCGCCGCGGACTCGGTCAGCGGGAGGGCGGGAGGAGCTCCGGGAAGGCGCGCTCGACCGCGACCTGGAACAGGCGGTCGTGGGCGCCCCCACCGGGCAGCGCCACCCGCACGAAGCGCCGGTCGCGCGGCCCCACGGCGCGGTTCGCGAAGAGCGCCGCCTGGAAGGGGCCGAAGTCCCGCTCCCACGAGTGCGTCTGGTAGTACGCGAAGAGGCGGGTGGAGGGCGCGGCCAGCAGCAGCGTCTCGGCGACCCCCTGGTCGAAGCAGGTGTCGGCGAGCACCACCGCGTGCGGCGCGGGCGCGCGCGCGCTCGCGGCGCGCAGGGCGCTCCCGTGCAGATTGCACCCACCCCCCGAGTGCGCGAGGACGACGATCTTGGCGCGGTCGATCTCGGCGCGCCCCGCGAGCGCCGCGGCGGCGTGCTCGACGAAGTCGCCGAGGTCGAACGCCTGCCACATGCCCCACGGCCGCGCGGCGTCGCGGGTCTGGCTGGGCGCGGCCACGAGGAACGGGGCGGTCTTGCCCTCGGCCTGGAGGCGCTCGAAGACGACGCGCATGTCGGGCGTGCCGGGCGCGCCGAGCCACTTGTGCAGCGGGCCGTCCTGGTTCAGGCCGTGGAAGAACACCACGAGCGGCGCCCGCGCGCCCCGCGGGAGGGCGCTCGGCACGACCACGAGCCCCGCGCGCGCGGCGAGGCGCTCGGGCACGTAGCGCGGCGCCCCGTACGGGAACGTGATGTCCTCGTGCGCGCGCGCGGAGCGGGCGGCGAGGAGGCCCGAGACGCCGACGAGCAGCCCCGCGAGCCGCCTCCCGCGCCGAAGGGCGCGCGCACGGCTCACTGGATCGACCAGGTGAGCTTCACCGTGCCCGACGCGTTCACCGCGCCGCCCTCGAGCACCACGTAATACGTGGTCCCGGACGTGACCGGGAACGTGAGGGTCTCGCCGCCGTTGCCCGACACGGTGTTCGCGCACACCTGGTTCGTGAGGATGTTGCCCGTCGGCGCGCACGTCTCGGAGAGGTAGAGCATGTGGTCGAAGGTCGCCGACGAGCCCACGGTGCGGAGCATGCCGGTCTTGTGCGCGGTGACGGCGAACACGCGCTCGGCCGTGAGCGACCCCGAGGTGCCCCCGCAGGATGGCTGCGTGGTGTAGGCGTTGGTGAACGGCGCCGCCGTCGTGGCCGTGTACACGACCGGATCGGTCCACACGTGCACGGGCATGCCCGGGCACTTGTCGGAGCTCGCGGGCGCGCCCTCGAGCTTGCAGGTCGTGCTGCAGCCGTCGTTCGGCGTGCGGTTGCCGTCGTCGCACTCCTCGCCCGCCTCGACCGTGCCGTTCGAGCAGCCGACCGCGCCGTCGCTCGCGTCGGCCCGGGCGTCGCGGCCGGCGTCGAGCGGGGGATCGGGCGGGAACGAGGCGTCGTCGTCGATCGGCGGCTCGATGGGATCGCCGAAGCACGGCTCGCACGGGCCGTAGGTCTTGCCGTCGTCGTTGCACACGCGCGACCCCTCTTCGCGGTTCGCGCACCGGCAGTAGTAGGCGTCGCCGGGGCGACACTCGTCCTTCGCCGGCGGGGTCGCCGGCGTGGAGCTGCACGCGGCCACGAGCGCGACGACGAGCGCGGCCGGCGCGAGGGGCGCGAGCAGCGCGAGCAGCGCGCCGCGCGGGCCGACTTGGGGGGCTCGGGGGTTCATGGCGACCTCACGGGATCTGGAAGCTGACGGTGTAGTTGCCGCTCGCGCCGACCGCGCCCGACACGCCCACGTAATACGTGGTGCCCGAGGTGACGGGGAAGGTCATGGTCTCGTCGAGCGGCGCCGTGGTGCCGCGGTCGTTCGCGCACATCTTGTTCGTCATGGTCGCGGGGTTGTTGCAGTCGGTCCGCGCGCTGAGCACGACGTTGTACGTGGCGCCCGTGGTCTTCACCGTCATGGAGCCCGTGCGGTGGGCCGTGACGGCGTAGATGTGGTCGGGGGACGCGTTCGTGCCCGCGCCCGTGGTGCACGCGCTGCCCGGCTCGTTCCAGGCGCTCGGGAAGCCCGTGGTCGTCCCCGCGCCGGTGACGGCCGCGGTCGTCCACACGTGCACCGGCTGGCCGGGGCACGCCTTGCCGCTGTCGGGGTTGCCCGCCACGTTGCGGCAGTCGTTGCCGCAGCCGTCGCCCTCGACCTTGTTGATGTCGTCGCACGCCTCGCCGTCGTCGACCGTGCCGTCCCCGCAGAACGAGCCGGGGGTGAGCTTGAGCTTGACGCTGTACGGCCCGGCCTGGTTCGGGCCGGCGGCGCCGTCGACGACGAGGTACACCGTGCTGCCCTTGATGACGTTCGCGTTCAGCACGGCGTTCTGGCCGGAGTTCAGGCCTTGGGCGCACGAGAGCTGCGTCGCCTCGTCGGCGCACGCAGACCGCAGGTAGGCGATCGGGGCGAACTTCGCGTCGGGCGTGAGGGTCACGACCAGCTTGCCCGTGGTGGGCACGGTGAGGGCGTAGACGTGGTCGGGCGCTCCCTTCGCGCCGGCGCAGGCGCTCGCTCCCTTGTAGTCGTCGGCCGCGGCGCTCGTGTCACCGGTGATGGTGACCTCCGAGCTCGCGTTCAGGGCCACGTTCTGGCCGTCGCACTTCTCGGCCGCCGGGGTCTGCGGGGTCGGCGCCGCGTCGGCCGGCTGTGGCACCGCGGCGTCGCCGGTCTGCGGATCGGGCACCTCCCCGCACGGGAGGTTCTCGCCGAGCGCGCACGCCTCGAAGGTCTCGCCGTCGTCCTTGCAGAGCTTCGTGCCCTCTTTCGTGTCGGCGCACCGGCAGAACACGTAGGTGCCCGGGGTGCACACCTTCTTGCCTCCGCCGCCGTCGGCGCCGGCCTCGGTGCCCGAGCACCCTCCCGTGAGCGCCGCGGACGCGAGCGCCACGCCGAGCAGCGCGAGCAGGGTGCCGGCGGCGCCGGACGCGAGGCGCGAAACGCGCGAGACGAGCGACACGCGAGGGGAGACGCGGTCGCGCCCGTAGGGAGGCTTACGATTCATCGGGGGAGCTCCGGTGGGGCCGACGGCGGAGCCGGCGGCCAATGGCAAGCAGAAGAAGAGTGCCAGCGCCGGCGAGTCCGGTCGCTGCCGCAGAGAGTGAGGGCGCCCCGTCGACGCCCGGCGCGACGGCACCGGCGAGCGGAGCCCCACCGGACGCCGCGCAGCCGCTCGGCGCCTCGCCGCCGCCGCCGGCCGCGGCCGGATCATCGCAGGTCGGGCTGTACCCGCCGCGCGGCTCCTGGTTGCAGGCGAGCGTGCTCGTCGGCGGGTACGCTGCGCACACGGCCTTCTTGTCGTCGTCGGACAGCTCCCGGATGGCGACGGTCCCAGGAGCGTACGCGGGGAACATGGTGGCGCGCTCGTTCGCCGAGTGGCCGATGCCGAGGAAGTGGCCCACCTCGTGGGTGAGGATCGCCTGGAGATCGTAGGCGATCTTGCCGGGCTCGTCGGACACGGTCACCTGGTTGAAGGCGGTGTTCACCTCGATGTCGGCGTCGAAGATCTCGCCCGTGTCGGTGTCGAACGTGGCGCTGGTCTTGGCGAGCGTGCCGTCGATCCCGCGGTATTTCCAGTCGTTGTCCTGGAAGAGGACCACGTTCACGTTCTTCCCGGTCTTGTTGTATTCTGCACGTTTACAGTCGACGTCCTCGAGGGCGACGAACGCCATCTTCGAGAGCTTCCCGCCCCCGCAGTCGACCTCGCTCCAGGAGCGAAACGATTTCATGATCGCCGTGCGGGTCTGGCGCACGTCGAGCGACGCGGTGCCGAGGCGGTTCATGTGGAACGTGATGCAGGAGGTGTTCCAGTGGAGGGGCGCGCCCTCGGTGGTGCAGCCCTGGTCGTCCTTCAGGCAGGTCTTCTTCTCGGTGTCCTTGCACGTGGTGTTCTGGCAGAACGCCGCGGCCGCGTGGGGACAGAGCCACGCGGCGAGCGCGAGCTCGACGGCGACGGCGAGAACGCGCGGGGTTCGCTGGGGCGCGCGGCGAGCGCGGCTCCCTCGGGTGGGGCGTCCGGGGCGGGTCATCCGAGGACAAATGTACGCCGAAGCGGGGCGGAGGGCACGGACTTCACGCGCTCCGCTCGGGACCGCGCGCGAGACGACGCTTGCGCGCGCCGCCGTCGAAGGCTAGCACGGCGCCGTGAGCGAGCCGGAAAAGGAAGACCTCGAGGAGCTCGAGGAGGGTTGGGATTTCGAGATCCCGCGGATCTCCACGTCGGTCCCGAAGCCCGCGCCCTCCTCCGCGCTCAGCCTCGACACCATCGAGTCCGGCTGGGCGTCGCAGCCCGATCTCGCGCTGTTCGCCGCCAAGGCCGAGGCCGAGGACGCACGCGCAAAGGCCAAGGCCGAAGAAGACGCCAAAGCCAAGGCCAAGGCCGAAGAAGACGCCAAGGCCAAGGCCAAGGCCGAAGAAGACGCCAAGGCCAAGGCCAAGGCCGAAGAAGACGCCAAAGCCAAGGCCAAGGCCGAAGAAGACGCCAAAGCCAAGGCCAAGGCCGAAGAAGACGCCAAAGCCAAGGCCGAAGAAGACGCACGCGCCAAGGCCAAGGCCGAAGAGGACGCTCGCGCCAAGGCCAAGGCCGAAGAAGACGCTCGCGCCAAGGCCGAAGAAGACGCTCGCGCCAAGGCCAAGGCCGAAGAAGACGCCAAGGCCAGGGCCAAGGCCGAAGAAGACGCCAAGGCCAAGGCCAAGGAGGACGCCCGACGCCTCGAAGAGGAGGCGCGGCGCGCCAAGGCGAAGGCCGAAGAAGACGCCAAGGCCAAGGCCAAGGAGGACGCCCGACGCCTCGAAG
>DAORJJ010000398.1:0-6499 GCA_035439005.1 Polyangiaceae bacterium
CTCTACGCTGCCTCGCTCGAGGCGCGCCGCGAGCGCGAGCGCGTCGCCCCTCTCGCGGTCGCCCCGCGTGACGAGCGCGACGAGCGCCCGCGCGACCCGGCGAACGACGCGCGGATCCCGATCGTCGAGCGCCGACTCGAGCGCCGCGAGCGGGACCGGCGCGTGCGCCGCGAGCTCGGCGCACGCCCGACGTATCGCGGGAGCGCCGGTCTGGAGCCCCCGCGCGATGGCGAGCGCCGACTCCGCGGACGTGAGCTTCGCCGCCACGCGCGCTTGGAGACCGTCGAAGCGGCGCCGCGTCCACCGCGACGCCCGCGCGAGGACGCCGAGCACGTTGATCCAGCTCTCCGCCGAGTCGATCGCGAGCCGCGCCTCGAGGGCGGTGAGCGCGAAGCTCGCTACCTCGTCGACCCAGTCGTTCGCCCGGACGAGGAGCACCGCGAGCGCGTACGCGGGGAGCGCGGGGCACGCCGCCAGAGCACGAACCCCCGCCTCGCGTACCCGGCCGTCCCGCGACATGGCGAGGAGCGACGCGATCGCCGGATCGGCGCCCGCGCGCGTCGCGCGGCCCGCGGGTGGGTCGAGCCGCCACCGCACGCGGTCCTCGAGGTCGACGAGCCTGTCGGGGCCGAGCTCCCGCAGGCGAAGATCGAGATCGCCCCGCGGCGGCGAGGCTCCCCGCGCGCGAGCGTCTGCGACGAGCGTCGGCGCGAGGAGCGGGAGGTCGCGGAGGAGGTCGTCCTCGAGATCGTCCGCCATCATGGGTCCCCGGTCCCCTCCAGACTAGCGCTGCCCGAGCGGGGCGCCGGTCGCGTCGACGTACACGCGTGAGATGTGGCGCGCGAGCAGGTTCGTGACGTAGAGCCACCGCTCGCCGAACGGGCCCACGCCGAACGCCCCGTTGGCCGGCAGGTTGAAGCTCGAGCCAGGCGCGACCACCGACGAGGCGCGATCGGGCCCCACGCGCACGACGCCGGCGCCGCTCGCGACGAGCCAGAGCGCGCCGGTGCTCTCGACCGCCAGGCCGTCGACGTTCTCGATCCCCTCGAACGCAACCGTCGGAGCGCCGTACGAGCCGTCGGCGGCGCGCGCGAGCGAATAGAGCTGCTTCGTGTTCCACGAGGCCACGTAGAGGGTCTTGCCGTCGGGCGAGAACGCCATGCCGTTCGGGTACGTGATGGCGTCGGTGACGAGGGCGACGCCCGAGCCGTCCGCGCTCGCGCGGTACACCTTGTTGCCGGCGGAGTCGCTGAAGGCGAGCGCGCCGTCGGGCGCCACGGCGACGAAGTTCGTGAGCTTGAACGAGCTCGCGCCGGGGCCGACGAGGAGGCTCTTGGCCCCGCCGGGCGTGATCCGCCAGAGCACCCCCGGCGCGTCGCTCGCGCCGATCGCGCCCTCGCCCTTCCCACAGACCACGAGGTCGCCGCCCTTCAGCGCGGCGATCCCGAGCGGCGCGGGGAGATCGACGATCTTCGTGACCTTTCCCTCGGGGGACGCCGCCCAGACCGCGTTCCCGCCGCCGAAGTAGAGCGCGACCGCGCCCGTCGCGCTGGGCGCGAACGCGAGCCCCTCGCTGTTGGTCTCGATCTCGACGAAGGTCTCGACCGTCCCCTTGGCAGGGGGCCCCGCGTCGGCGCCCGCGTCGGCGACGGCCGCGGGCGTCGGGGAAGTGGGCGAGCAGCCCGCGGCGAGACCCGCGGCGAGCGCCACGACGGCGAGGGAGAGCGCGCGCATGGCCGCGAGCGTAGCACCGGACGCGCGCGCCACGTCGAGCGGTGCGCTTTGGGCGTAGCGCCTGCGTCAGTCCCCGCTGAGGTTAGGCCCGCTCGGCGGCGGGCTGCTCTTCGAGGAGCGCGCCCCGGTCATGCCGTAGCTCTTGAGCTTCCGGTAGAGGGTCGCCGAGCCGATGTGGAGCTGCTCGGCGGTGTGGGTCTGGTTCCCTCCGTTGTGCGCGAGCGCGGCGAGGATGTGCTCCTTCTCGACCTCGTCGAGGCGCCGCACGGGCCCTGTCGCCGTCGCCGTCGCCGCCGTCACTACGACGGGACTGGCCGTGGCGGTGCGGACCTCCTCGGGGAGGTCCTCGAGCTCGACCCGCTGGCCACGGGCGAGCGCCACGGCGCGCTCCATCGCGTTCTCGAGCTCGCGGACGTTGCCCGGCCACGCGTACCGAAGGAGCTGATCGGCCACCGCGGGCGCGAGGCCCTCGATCTTCCGGCGCATCCGGAGCGACGCGGAGGCGAGCAGCACCCGCGCGAGCGGGAGCATGTCCTCTCTCCGCTCGCGCAGCGGCGGCACGTGCAGCTCGACCACCTTGAGCCGATAGTAGAGATCCTGGCGGAAGTCGCCGCCGGCCACGCCGTGGGCGAGATCGCGGTTCGTGGCGGCGACGATGCGCACGTCGATCTTGCGCGTGCGGGTCTCTCCGACCCTCCGGATCTCGCGCTCCTGCAGGGCGCGGAGCAGCTTCACCTGCATGGCGGGCGAGACGTCCCCCACCTCGTCGAGGAGCAGGGTGCCCTTGTTGGCCGCCTCGAAGAGGCCGGCCCGGTCCTGCGTCGCGCCGGTGAACGCGCCGCGCGCGTGGCCGAAGAGCTCGCCCTCGAGCAGCGTGTCGGTGATCGCGCCGCAGTTCACGGCGATGAACGGCCCGGACGCGCGCGAGGACTCCTCGTGGAGGAGCCGCGCGAAGCGCTCCTTGCCTGAGCCGCTCTCGCCCGTGATCAGCACGGTGGAGTCGACCTTCGCCACGCGCCGCGCGAGGTCGACCACCTCGCGCATCGACGGGCTCAGCGCGATGAGCCCCAGGGGATCGAGGACCTCGGGGGCGACTCGCACGAGGGCGTGGCGGTGCTCTCGCAGCTTGCGCTCCGCGCGCTTGAGGCTCCCCGTGACCCGCTGGGTCTGGACTTCGTTTTGAGTGGATGTGCGCGCCGGCGCTGGAGCGAACGAGTCCACCGCCACCGGCACGCGCCTTGCTCCGGCCGAGTCAGCCCCCAAGAGTCACCGACTGAGTGGCGAGGTCGCGGGCGTCCCCAAGGAGGCAGTCCATGATTCGTGCAGTCGCATCCCTCGCGCTATCCAGCGCTCCAACCCCTCGGCTGCGACAGCTGGAGAGCTCCGTGACGGGCCTCACCACGCTGGTCGACGAGGCCACGTGAGCGAGGCCCTCGCGGGCTCGCCCCACGCGACGGCGATCCTCACCGCGCAGCACCGCGCGCTTCAGGCCATGATCGCCCGCCTCGGGCGCGAGCGTCGACGCTCGCTCTCTCTCGTCCAGACCCTCTGGGTCACCCTCGGCGCTCACATCGAGACGGAGCGCGAGCTCTTCTATCCAGCCGTGAGCGCTGGGCGTGCGCTCGTTCGCGCTCGCGACGAGGATGAGCCTCCGCTTCGACGGCCTGACGAGGCGGGCCCTCGAGGTGGGCGGCGGCGTGGGCGATGGGCCCGGCACGTGAGCGCTTCGGCCGCCCCGCGGAGGCGGTGCGCGGGGGCTCGCGGACCTCGGCGTCAGCCCCTCGGCGCCTTCGGCGTCCCCTCGAGCCCCTCCAAGACGGCCGCGGGGTCGAGGGCCTCGGCCATGGCCTCCGCCTGAGGATCGACCCGCTTTCGCACGCTGGGCAGATCGCGACGGAGCTCCTCCAAGAGGCCTATCGCCTTCGCCGCCTTCTGCTCCGAGGCGATGTTGACCTGGAGCTGCACGTCCGCCCGCTGGTCGGAGTGCGCCTGCTGGCGCGCCTGGGTCGTGAGGACCATGGTCGCGGTCACGGCCGCGTAGAGCCCGATGGCTCCCTGCAGCAGGTGAAACGGCGGCGCGTCCCACGGCGCGTGTCCCGAGAGCGCGAGAAGTGAATTGGCCGCGACCCACGCGGCGGCCGTCCCGAGGAGCATGTAGATGGACCTCGGCCTCCCGACGTGCTCGGTGGCCTTCTCGACGAACCGCTGGTGTCCACCGAGCTCGAGCTCGGCGCGCTCGTGGAAAGAAGCGATCGTGCCCGCGTGGTCGTCGTGAGCGGGCGCGGGTGCGACCCTCGGGTTAGGCCGTGGGACGGGAGGTCTCGACATGGATCTTCGCTTTCGATGGGCGTGGGCGCGGGAGCGCGGCCGGCGTGGCCGCGACTGCAGGACGTGTGCCTGGCCGCCCGAGGCGCCCTCGCGAGCCGCGCGCTATGCGCCCCTCAGCCGCTTCGCGATCGCCGAGCGCATGGCGCCCACCGCCTCGGCGACCGTCGCGGCCTCGCCGCGCGCGCCAAGCTCCGCGCAGAAGGCGACGATGTCCTCACCGTCGCGCGTCACGACGTACGAGTAGGACGCGGCGCTCCGCCGTGAAGCTCCAGCGCGGCTCCTCTCGCTCATCTTCGTGCATGGCTCTTCCCCGTCACCGAGCCCCCTCGGCTCGCGTCGACTACGCACGCTCCGTGCCAGCCTCTGCCGCCGTCGTGTCCGACAGGCGCGGGGCTTGGCGGTCGCGGCGCCCTCGACGAACCCCGACGTCGCGGCGAGCGTCCGCGCCTGCGCGCGAGTCCACCTTATCGAAGGAGGCGCGTTCACGTTGATGGACGCCCGGTCGCCGCGGCGGCGGGCCGCGCGCGCCGCGCCGCGTGGGTCGCGCTGGCACGCGCCGTGCTCTTGAGCCCGTTCACTCAAGCGGCGACTCGGCCGCTTGGCGCAGCGGCCGTGCGGCTCGACCGCGGGCTGGAGACTACGAAGGCTACATGTTGAACATGCTTTGGGTCGTCGCGACCATTCTCGTCGTGCTGTGGCTACTCGGCTTCTCGCTCCACGTCTCGGGCGGGCTCATCCACATTTTGCTCGTGCTCGCCGTGGTCTCCGTACTACTGCGGATCATCCTGGGGCGCCGGGTCGTCTGACGGTGACGACCGACGTGACGCGCCGCCGCGCAGCGCAGCGAGGAGCTCGGGGATCGACACGGTCGCGACGCTCGTGTGGCTGTCCGACACCGCGTAGGGCACGATCAGCGCGTCGCCGTGGCGGAGGGCGCCGCACGAGTAGACGACGTTCGGCACGTAGCCGTCTCGCTCGTCCTCGTTGGGGACGAGCAGCGGCTCGGCGAGCTCGCCGATGACGCGCGACGGGTCCTCGAGGTCGAGGAGCAGCGCGCCCATCCAGTACTGGCGCATCGGCCCCACGCCGTGCGTCAGGAGGAGCCAGCCCTCGTCGGTCTCGATCGGAGAGCCGCAGTTCCCCACCTGGACGAACTCCCAGGCTCGCTTCGGCGCGTAGATGAGCTTCGACTCGCGCCAGAAGTGGATGTTGTCCGAGTGGAGCAGGAAGATGTTCTCTCCGTCGAGGCGCGAGGCCATGAGGAAGCGCCCCCCGACCATCCGAGGGAAGAGGGCCATTCCCTTGTTCTGGACGCAGTGGCCATTCAAGGTGTTGATCTTGAAGTGGCGAAAGTCCGTCGTCTCGATGAGCTGCGGGAGCACGCGGAACCCGTTGTAGGCGGTGTAGGTCGCGAAATAGGCCACGCGCCCGTCTGGGTAGGTGAAGCGGACGAACCGCGCGTCCTCGATCCCGCGGCTCTCGCTCTCGCTGACCGGGAAGATCACGCGCTCCGAGAGCGCCGTATCGAGGGAGAACTCGAGCTCGTAGTTGGAGTGGGCGAGCCAGAGCATGTCGGCGACCAGCTCTTGGTATTGCGTCACGTTCAGCTTGGGCCGACACCGATCGATCGCGCCCTTCAGGTCGCTCGTCGTGAAGTGCCCAGGGAGCAGCGCGAGGATGGGCTCGGCGAGCGGGACATGCGACTTCATCTCGCGGAGCTTCAGGACGTAGCTCTCCTTGTCGTAGAGCGCGTCGTCCACCGGTCGGGCGGTGAGCGCGAAGCGCGTCGGCGGGTCGACGGTCACCCCGTGCTCCGCGTCGACGAGCCCCGTCCGGAACTCGATCGACGAGATGTGGCCCTCGCCGCATGCGCGGAGGCTCACCACGAACCGCACCTGCCCCGCGGGGACACCGTCCTGGACGGGGTGCTCGACCATCGAGGGATTGAAGAGCGCCACGGACTCGAGCGAGTACTCGTTCGTGAAGTAGGCGCCGAGGAGCAGGCGGCGCTCCTCGCTCGCGTCGGGGGATTCCCCCGCGAGCGCGAGCGCCGCCGCGTAGTGCCGGCGGAAGATGCCCTCGATGTCCTTGTGCCGTGGGCGGTAGTCGGCGACGAGGGCGCTCAGCATCGAGGCGACCTGCGGGTCGGGCAGCGCCGTCACCCGGGCGATGATCGCGCGGATCCGCGCCGGACCTCCAGGGACGAAGAGGCGCGCGATGACGCGGCGTGAGTCGGCGAGGAGCCGCACGGGGAGGCGAGTGGCGTTCATGGGGTCTCTCTCGGCGCGAGCGCCGTGGCTGAGGCGGAACCCAGTTCCGCCGATCCTGAATCGTCCGAAGGCGACGTGCACACGTCGCGGGCATCGAGCCCGGAAGCCCACGGATCTCGTGAGAAGCCGAAGGCGGGAGCCGTGGGATTTCGGGCTCGATTCAAGTG
>DAORJJ010000399.1:0-6498 GCA_035439005.1 Polyangiaceae bacterium
CGGGCCGGGCGCGGACGACGACGGGCCTCGGTCCGTAAATCAACAGGCTGCTAGCCGGACTCGTCGAGTAACAGCCGCGGCCCGCCCTTCCCGGTCGGGCCGCGCAGTTTTTTCGTCGCCCCCACAGTTCGGCGTTTCCAAGAGGCCCCGCGGGCAGACATGATCGCGCGATGCGCACTCGCTCGCTGCTGCCGCTCGCGGCGCTCGCCGTCCTCGCGTCCGCGACCCCCGGCTGCGGGCCCACGCCTCCGCCCCCGGCGCCTCCCCCGCCCCCGACCTGGCCCCACTACGAGCCAGGCGCGACCGCGCCGAAGGCGCCGGATCCCGAGCCCATCCAGTACCCGCACGTGGGCCGCACCTACGACGACGCGCTCGCCATCCCGGAGGACCTCGACGCGGTGGCCTCCGAGCCCGAGCTCTCCGACTCCGACCTCGCCGCGCCGCTCAACGACCCCGCGTTCCTCACCTCCTGCGGCGTGGTCGAGTCCACCGTCGTGGTGGTCAAGGTCGCGGTGCGCGGCGGCAAGGCCCTCGGCGTGACCGTCGCCACGAGCCCGCCGAGCGCCTCCTTGTCTTCGTGCCTCGACAAGGCCGTCCGCCAGCTCACCTGGCCGCCCAGCGCCAAGCGGTTCTCGTTCAAGACCCGCTTTTAGCGCTGTTGACCGTCAGGACCGCTCAGGGGAGTCGAGGACGGCAGCGACGGAGGTCGCCTCGACCACCCGGCCGAGCCAACGACCGACCTCGGCGCCGTCGCGGGATGCCTCGATCCTGGCCATCTGCTCGTCGGTCGGATTCAGGCCACGCATGCTGAGAAAGCTCAGGAGCGCTTGCTTGGAGTGAAGGTGCGGATCCTCGTCTCGCTCTTCGGGCACGACCGCCGCCGCAGACCCTTCGGGCAGCTTGCTCAGCAGCGCTCGCACGTGCTGGTGCCAGCCGCTCTCCGGCCCGTGGCCCGCCCGCAGCGCGGCGAGCTCGGAGTTGTGCGCGACGACGCGGTCAACGGCCCGGCGCGCCAGCGCGAGATCCTCGGCGGCGACCGTCGACGCGATCCGGTCGAGCCAGTCGAGCGCGAGCGCGGGCAGGTGTTCCCTTCCGTGGCCGCTGGCCGCCGCGACCAGCTCTGCCGCGGCGAGGGCGGACGCGCCATCGTCCGCGTCCAGGTAGCCGTCGTCCGGGGTCCTCGCCGCCCGCCTGAGGGCGTCGCGCACTGCCTCCACGCCCTGAGACTCAAGCTCGGAGAGCCAGTCGAGCGCAGCGTCGTTCTGAAACGTTCCTTCACCCCATGCACCCATCGGCGCTCTCCTTTCCGACGAGCAGGGCGCTGCTCACCGCGACTATTGAGTAACTCTGTTTACGATGGCTTATCGACGAAGCTCCATTTCGGCCGTTGATCTCCGACGCGGCGTTTCGGTGCATGAACGGAGGGCGAGAGCTGTGCTCGGCCCCCTCCGGGAGTTGTGCGCGCTCGCGAAAGGAACGCCCCTTCCAGGCGCAGCGCGAAGAGCTCGATGTCGTCTTCGATTTCGGCGCGGAGCGACCGGCGAGGGTCGGCGTCGGCCATTTCCACGTCGGCGCGCGGCAAGGTCTCCTCGCGCGGGCGGCCGAAGAGCGACATCCGAACGGTAACTTGTCGCCCTCCGTGGAGAGGACTTCACACGTGAGACCTGCGAACACACCCGCGATGATGCGTGCCAAGGCCGACACGATAAGAGACGCGGCGGGGAGGGTCAATTCAGCGCGCGGGCAGGGCTCCTCGAGGAGCGTCCACGGGGCGAGGCCCACGAGCGCGTCGCGTTGAGCGCCGCGGTGGCCAGTGCGTCACGTCGACGCCCGACGCCTCGACCTGCGGCGCCACGCTCTGAGCGGAGCGACCTGCGCGGGGTGCGCCTGCGCGCGCGAGCGGCCGTCTGGTAGGCTGTTCCCCATGCTGGCCCGCGCGCGCGCCCTCACTCTCGCGCTCCTGACCGCCGCCCTGGTCGCCGCGCTCGGCGCGGGCGCGTGCGGCGAGGCGGACCCCGGCGCGACACCCGACGACGCAGGGCTCGAGGCGCGCGCCGCGGACTCCCCAGGGCCCGCCCCGTCGGACGCTCCTGCCGCGCCGGACTCGGCCTCCGTCGACGCGGGGACGGCCGCCGACGCGGCCATCGACGCGGACGCCGCGCCCCGCCCCGTACCGCCGCTCCCATGGACCGACGACCCCTGCGCCGGACTCGACGCGGGGGCCGATCCGTTCGCGGACGTCGTCCGGGAATACGGTCGACAAGACGATCTCGCGCCGCCGGCGCAGGGCGGCCTCGTGGTGGTTGGCTCGTCCACCGTCCGGAGGTGGCGCTCGGCGGCGCGCGTGCTCTCCGCGCACGATCCGCTGCAGCGCGGCGTGGGCGGCGCGCGCATGGTCGATGTCGCGGCGCACGCGGAGGCGCTCGTGCTGCGCCACGCGCCCGCGGGGGTGCTGCTCTTCGCGGGCACGAACGATCTCGCCGGGGGCAGCAGTCCGCGCGCGGTGATCGACGCCTATCGGTGCTTCGCTACGCGACTCCACGCCCGCAGGCCCGGCGCGCCGCTGCTCTACATCGGAATCACGCCGACGCCTGCGCGCTGGGCGGGCTGGGCCTCGGCGGTGGAGGTAAACCAGGAGATCGCGCGGCTCGCGGCCACCCACCCCTCGCTGCGCTACGTGGACTCCCCCGCGGCGTTCCTCGCGGCGGCGACCCCGGGCGAGCCGCCCCCCGCGCGGCTCTTCGTGGCGGATGGATTGCACCTCTCCGCCGAGGGCTACGCGCTCTTCGAGTCGACGGTGCTGCCGGCCGTGGCCGCGGCGCTCCCAAGCTCGCGCCTCCCGCTGCCGGCGCCGCCCGCCACCGGCACGTTGGTGCGTGTGGACCTCGGCCCCTCCAATCCGCTCGACGGCACACCGGCTCCCGCGCTCGACGCCTTCGGTATCCGCTGGAACAGCTGGCACGCGCGCGACGGGGGCGAGCAGGTGCACGCGGGAGAGGCGCTCCGTCGTCTCCGGGGTACGCGCGGCGAGACGACCGACGTGAACCTCGTGATCACCGGCGGCTTCCGCGTGAACGGCCTCCGCAACGGCGGCCTCGTGAGCCCGGACGGCGCGCGGCTCGGCACGCTCGCGGTGCCGGAGGCCACCGGGGACTTCTTCTACTCGGGAGATCCCGACGACGCCGCGGGGCTCGCGCTCGAGGGCCTCGCGCCGAGCGGGCGCTACACGCTGCGCCTCTTCGCGAGCCGCGCCGCCGCCGACGAGCGTCGCACGGGGTTCACCGTGCGGGGCTCGGGCCCCGCCCGCAGCGCGAGCGTGCAGACCAGCGGCGCGGGGCTCGGCGCGGGAGGCGCGCAGGGGAACGACAGCGAGGTCACCGTGCTCGCCGGCCTGACCCCGGACGCGCGCGGCCGCTTGTTCGTGGACGTGGATCGGGTGGTCGGCCCGTTCGCGTACGTGAACCTGCTGGAGCTCCAGGTCGACCCGTGAGGTGAGCGCGAAACACGGTGTGGCATGGCGACATGGGTATTCCTCCAGCTCGTCCTCGCGACGACGCGGGTATGCTCGCGCGCGATGACCGCGCCCCGAACCAAGCGCCCGCCCAAGCCAGCTCCCGCGATCGACCCGTCGCTGGTCTTCCGCTGGATCATCACCTGCGACATCCCCAAGCTCGGCTGGGCCAAGCGCAAGGCGACCGTCGCCAAGCTGGCCCACGCGGTCGCATCGACGAAGTCCTGGCAGCACCTCCCAGGCCTGGCCGTCGGGCTCGGCGCCGCTGCGCCCTACGCGGGCGTGGCCGAGCTCGCCAAGGCGATCGGCTCGGGCGCGAGCCGCGTGGCCGTGGTGCAGGGCGGCAAGAACCAGCGCAGCAGCGACACCACCGGCGGGATCGAGGTCGAGATCGCGCCGGGCGCCGCCACGTTGACCGCGGCCCTGGGCGGCCCCACCCTGGCCGCCCTCCGCACCTCCGCGCTCGACGACTTCTTCGCCACCGCCGTCGCGCTGCGGGTCGCGCTGCCGGACGAGCTGCACGTCGTGGTCGCCCACGCGTGGTGTGACTGGGCCGACGAGCCCGACGAGCCCGACGACCAGGCGCGCTGGCCGCTGCGCGCCATCGCCGATGTCTTCGAGCCCGATCGACCGCCCTGGGACGAGGACGATGAGTTCCTGGAGGCCTCGAAGCTGATGGCGAAGGCCAAGCCGCCGGCCGGAGTCGAGCGCTCGACCAGCGACGGCCTGGTCGCGCTGCGCTGGACGTCGGATCCGTGCGACCTGGCCGCGGTCGAGGCCGCCTCCGCGAAACATATCGACTGGATTCTGAAGACCGCCCCCGCAAAGTAGCCCAAAGACGCCGAATCGTTGGCATAACGGGCGCGCAGCGATGGTGCGCGCGAGCAGAACTCTCGGCCTACGCCAAGGCCGCGACAGAATACCGACGGACGGACGGATACCGGGCGACGCGCGGTGGAGGGAGGCCTGTTCGGCTTCGGCGACGTCACGGGGGAGCTCTTCTACTCGGGGGATCCCGACGACCCCGGACGCGCGCGGCCGCTTGTTCGTGGACGTGGATCGGGTGGTCGGCCCGTTCGCGTACGTGAACCTGCTGGACCTCCAGGCGGACCCGTGACGCTCCGCGAAACACGGTGTGGCATGGCCACATGCGTATTTCTCCGGGAGCTCGTCCCTCGCGAGCAGCCTGCTTGTTGGGCGCCTCGACTATCGGCGCCTCGGCGCGAAGGGCAACACGTTGTCGGGCAGCTCCGACCCCGAGTCGACCTTCGTCGGCGCGAAGACCTCTGGATAGTGACGGCAGAGGTCGCGCCTCGCCCCCGCTGCGTTGGCGGGAGAGGGGTGGGCTGCAAGGCGGCGAACGAGGTCCGTGTAGTCCGCAGCGTTCGCGCCGAGCTTGAGAGCGGAGAGCACGGCGCACAGGAGCTCACTTGCGTGCCAGTTCACAAAGCCGTCGGGGTGCCAGGTCGCTTCGAGCGGCGCGAGGGCGCGAATGTCGGCGACGACGAGCTCGAGGCTGCCGGCGTGCTCGACACTACCGATAGCCTGTACGAGGTTCGAGCGGGTTCCGATGACGCTGGCCTCGAACATCTTCTGGAGCGTGGCGAAGGCTTCCGCCGCGGGCAGGGTGTACGCAATGGGGAGCGCGACTCCGTCCCATTCGTGGGGACCACCGTGGGCCGCGATGAACCTGAGAATGTCGGAAAAGTCGTGCTGCCCCCGAAGCCAGGTGCAGTTCTGGGAGAACTCGATGCGGTCGTGCTCGGACCACGTTGCCCAGCCGGCGGCGAGCTCATCGTACGTTACTCTGGCGCTCCCGTCCTCGAAGCGCGAGACGATCTCCACGCCCGCGCCGGTTCGAAAGTGCCGGGACCAGCGCCGCTCGCGAATCAAGGGCTTCCGGGTGCTCCCCGACCCGAGGTAGCTCGGGTAGTGAGGGCCGAGGTAGCGAGTGCTCATCGGTGGTTCATCGCTTGGGCTGGCCGTTCTGCAGGCAGGAAAGGCGCGGCGTTTCGCGGACTCGGCACTTCGGAACCGCTGGTTCGCGTGAGACGGTGAGGACTTGTTGCCGTCTAGACTAGCGACGAGCGAAGGACCTCGACGATCCATAGGCACGAGTTGGCGCGATCGAGGCACATGAAGACGCGGAAGGCGGGGAGGAAGAGAACGCGAGCGCGTCGGCCCTGCGGCGTGACGACAATTCGGAGATCGCCGATCCCGTGCGTTGCGTACCTATTGACCTCGCGGACGATCCAGGCGGCGTCTTGCCAGGAACGGATGTCGCGGAGATCTTGCTCAGCGCGTGGGTCCCAAGCAACCGAGAGTGTCATCCCTCGTCGAGGGGTAGAGCGAACACTGCGAGGATGTCGGCGTGAGGGATGGGGTTGCCGAGAGTGGCGAGACGATGATCAAGATCGGCGGGTGGGAGTTCGCCGGAAGTGTCCTCCGGGGCGTTGTCGTAGGCTACGATCGCCGGGTGGGTGTCAAGCTTCCGTGCGGAGTTTGGCGACATGATCCTAGCGTAGCACGCGGTCGACGAGCGGGGAACGGGCGGCCGAGAGGTCCGCGTCCGAGCGCACCGGACGGGCGAGGCGCTCTGGCCACGGGCCGCGCCGCGCGAGGGCAGGACGCTCTGGTCACGCGCCGAGGCTCCCCAGGCGGAGGGCGAGACGACCGGATCACGCACCGAGCTGCCGCGGGCAAGGGCGAGGCGCTCGCGTGACGGGCCAGGCCTGCCGCGAGCGAGGGCGCGAGACGGTGCGACTAGAGCGGAGGCCGAGGTGTGCGAGACGATCCCGCCAAATAAGGGCGGAGGCGGCAGACGCCGCCAGTTTGCGAAGCCGTCGATGCCTCGCGCGAGGGAGAGCCGACGCTATGGTCCCGGCTCATGGCCACCCATCGCGACCGAGGACATCTCGAACTGAAGAGGCCCAACGTTAGCATTCAGTCGTGGGCGCCGAATCTTGCACGCGAAAGCGGGCAAGATT
>DAORJJ010000400.1:0-427 GCA_035439005.1 Polyangiaceae bacterium
CGTGAGGGAGCGCGCCAGCTCGCGGCGGTGGAAGCCGCGCGTGCGATGGACCGTCGGGTCGAAGAGCACCGCGGCGTGCACGCGCGGATCGTCGGAGCCGGCATGCAGCGCGTTGTCGGCGCCGGAGCAGAAGCCGACGAAGGCGATGCGCCCCGCCCACTTCCCGTCCTTGTCGCGCGCGCAGGCGAGGTCCACCGCATCGCGGATGTCGGCGGTGACGGCGGCCTCGAGCGACGGCTCGGTGGGCCGCCCGCTGTCGCCGATGCCGGAGAGGTCGAAGCGGAGCACGGGATGCCCGCGCGCGGCGAGCGCGCGTCGCTCGGCGCGTTCGTTCGCCCCACGGTGCCCCCCACGCCGGTCACCGCGGACGGGTGCGCCGACGCCCACGTCATCCCCCTCACGGGCGGCTTCTTCACCGGCGACACGA
>DAORJJ010000400.1:437-6491 GCA_035439005.1 Polyangiaceae bacterium
GCTTCGGCTCCACCGCGGTGATCACCGGCGACACGAGCGCGCGCGCCCCCGACTTCTCGGCGAGCTGCGACGGCGTGGGCGGCCCGCCCGCGGGGGCGGGCGACCAGCTCCTGAAGCTCACGCTCCCCGACCGCCGGCGCGTCCTGTTCGACATGGAGGGCTCGAGCTACGCCACGCTGCTCAACGTGCGCGAGGGGGCGGCGTGCCCCGGAAGCGAGGTGACCTCGGGGTGCCACGTCGGCGCGCGCGCCTCGCGGAGCTTCCTCGATCTCGACCTCGCCGCGGGCACCTACTGGGTGCAGGTCGACGGACTGGCGGGGGCCTCCGGCGCGTGGAACCTCGACGTCCGCATCCTCCCGCCGTAGCGCCGTGGGCGCTATGCTGCGCCGCATGTCCGCACCGCCCGAAGGCCCGCTCTCACGCCCGCTCCCTCGACCGCAGTCGGCCTCCGAGACGAAGATGGTCGAGTACGTGCTCCCCCAGCACGCGAACGCGCTCGGGAACGTGTTCGGCGGCCAGATCATGGCGTGGGTCGATCTCTGCGCGGCGATCTCGGCGCAGCGCTTCACGGGGCGCATGTGCGTGACGGCCTTCGTGGACGACCTCAAGTTCCACCACCCGGTGAAGGTCGGCGAGGTCGTGCGGCTCGCCGCCAGGGTGTCGGCGGCCTTCCGGACCTCGATCGAGCTCGAGGTGGTCGTCGAGGGCGAGGATTCGCGCTCGGGGCGGACGTGGCCGTGCGTGCAGGCGCGCCTCACCTTCGTCGCGATCGACGCGGAGGGGCGGCCGGCGCCCGTGCCGCCGCTCCTCGTGGAGGACGAGGCGGTCCGCGCCTCGCAAGCGGCGGGCGAGGAGCGACGAAAGTCTCGCCTCCGCGCCAACGGCTAGCCGCCGGCCGGCGCGCGCGACGCGAAAGCGTCCACTCGACGACGCCGCCTTTCTCGATCTACCGTCGCGCCATGCTGGTGTCTGTCGACGACGTGCTGAAGGGGCGCCCCGGCGCCGACGTAGGGGAACGTGTGACCGTCGGGGGCTGGGTGCGCACCCGGCGCGACTCGAAGGCGGGGCTGTCGTTCGTCGCGCTGAACGACGGGTCGTGCTTCGACAACCTGCAGCTCGTGGCGCGGGCCGAGCTCGCGAACTACGCCGACGTCCTGCGGCTCACCTCGGGCTGCTCCATCGAGGCCACGGGCGTCGTGAAGGCGAGCGAGGGCAAGGGACAGCGCGTCGAGCTCGACGTGACGACGCTCACGGTCGTCGGCTGGGTGGCCGACCCCGACACCTACCCCATCAGCCAGAAGCGCCACTCGTTCGAGTACCTGCGCGAGGTCGCGCACCTGCGCCCGCGCACCAACACCTTCGGCGCCGTGGCGCGCGTGCGGCACGCGTTGTCGCTCGCCATCCACCGCTTCTTCCACGAGCGTGGCTACTACTGGGTGCACACGCCGATCATCACCGCGTCCGACTGCGAGGGCGCGGGCCAGATGTTCCGCGTCTCGACGCTCGACTTCCTCCACGCCGACCCCGCGCAGCGCGCGCGGCTCGACGCGGCGGACGACTTCTTCGGGCGCGAGGCGTACCTCACGGTCTCGGGGCAGCTCAACGTCGAGACGTACGCGATGGCGCTGTCCAAGGTGTACACGTTCGGCCCCACCTTCCGCGCCGAGAACTCGAACACCGCGCGCCACCTCGCCGAGTTCTGGATGGTCGAGCCCGAGATCGCGTTCTGCGACCTCGCGAGGCTCGCCGGCGTGGCGGAGGAGTTCCTCAAGTTCGTGGTCGAGGCAGCCCTCGTGGAGCGCGCCGACGACATGAAGTTCTTCGACGAGCGCATCCAGCCTGGGCTCCTCGCGCGGCTCCGGCACGTGGTCGACTCGCCTTTCAAGCGCATCGACTACACCGAGGCGGTCGAGGTGCTGACCAAGTCGGGGAAGACGTGGGAGTTCCCGGTCACGTGGGGCGGCGATCTGCAGACCGAGCACGAACGCTACCTCACCGAGGAGGTGTTCAAGCTCCCGGTGGTGGTCATGAACTACCCGAAGGAGATCAAGTCCTTCTACATGCGCCAGAACGACGACGGCCGCACCGTCGCCGCGCTCGACGTGCTCGCCGCTGGCATCGGCGAGATCATCGGCGGCTCGCAGCGCGAGGAGCGCCTCGACCGCCTCGACGCGCGGCTCGACGAGCTGAAGCTCGATAAGGACACGTACGGGTGGTACCGCGATCTGCGGCGCTACGGCACCGTGCCCCACGCCGGGTTCGGGCTCGGCTTCGAGCGGCTCGTGATGTTCGTGACCGGCATGGCCAACATCCGCGACGTGATCCCCTTCCCGCGCACGCCGAAGTCCGCGACGTTCTGAGCGGTCGCGGCGACGAGGCGGGCGCCGCGCCGAGAGAAGTTCTGCTACGCTCGCGCGGCATGTCTTCGACGCTCGAGGCGACGCCCGGCACGGCAGACGCGGCAGACCAGAGGATCGCCTGCGTCCACGCCGATCGCTGCGGCGGCTGCCCGATCCTCGGGCTGCCGTACGGCGAGCAGCTCCTCGTGAAGCGAGGCCGCGTCCTCCAGTCGCTCAGCCGATACCCCGCGCTCGAGGCGGCGCGCACCGAGCCGCTGCTTCCAGCGACGCCCATCACCGGCTACCGAACCCGCGCGAAGCTCATCGTCGCTCCCGGCGGCACCGTGGGCCTCTACGCCAAGGGGGGAGGTCACCAGGTCGTCGACATCCCCGACTGCCGCGTGCTCTCGCCCGCCATCGCGGAGGCCGCGGCGGTCCTCCGCGCGATCGTCGCCCTCCACGAGCAGGAGGGCGGCGTGCTCGCGCCAGTCGGCGCGACCGCGGGAGCGCTCCGCGCGCTCGACATACGCGAAACCCGCGGCGCGGCAGGCGAGCCCCCACGCGTGCTCCTCACCCTCGTGCTGACACGCGGCCGGGCGGCCCCGCTGACCGAGCTCGTCGCGTTCGCCGACACCCTCCGCACGACGCACCCGCTCTTCGTCGGGATCGCGGTGAACTACCACGACGACGACTCCCCCCAGGTGCTGGGCGGCGAGACGCGGCTGCTCTCAGGGGTCGACACCCGGCCTGACCGCGTCGGCTCGTCGACGCACCTCGCCACCTTCGGCTCCTTCGTCCAGTCGCACCGCGCCCAGGCAGCGCGCGTCCACGAGCTCGTGCTCCGCGGGCTCGACGTGGAGGGCGGGCCACGCGCGCGGAGGTTCCTCGACCTCTACGGCGGCTCGGGAGCCATCGCCCTGGCCCTCGCCGCCGGCGGGGTGAACACGACCCTCGTCGAGTCGTACGGACCAGCCGTCGCCAACGCGCTCGCCGCAGCCGCCGCCCAGAGCCTCGCGCTCGAGGCCGAGTGCGAGGACGTGGGCATCAGCCTCCGCCAACGCGCCCAGCGTGGCGAGGCGTTCGACGCCGCGGTCGTCAACCCGTCGCGGCGCGGCATGAGCCCGCTGGCGCGCGAAGGCCTGCCGCGGCTGGGCGTCTCGTCGATCGCGTACGTCTCGTGCGATCCCGACACCCTCGCCCGCGACCTCGATCACCTCGCGCGCCTCGGCTATTCGGCCCACACGCTCCAGCCGCTCGACATGATCCCCCTCACCGACGAGGTCGAGACGGTGACGATCTTGCGGCGCGGCGCCTCGACGGCGCCGGTCGTCCTCTACGAGGACTCCGACGTGCTCGTCGTGGCAAAGGCGCCCCACGAGCCGGTGCTCCCGCGGGCCGATCACCCCGCCGGCGCGTCCCTCCGCGAGCGCGCGGCGCGGCTGCCCGGCCACGCGTCGACGCAGCTCCGACCCTTGACCCGCGAGGACGCGGGCGCGAGCGGGCTCGTCTTCTTTTCGAAGTCCGAAGAGGCCCACGAGCTCTTCTCCGCCGCCTTCGCGTCGACCACCGCGCGGCGCGTCTATGTGGTGTACGCGCGCGGCGTGACGCCACAGAAGGGCACGATCGCCCGCGACCTTCGGGAGAACGGCCAGGTGCGCTCGGCGCGCACTCGCTACCGACGGCTCGCGATCGCGGGCGGCCACAGCGTCCTGCGCGTGGTGCCCGAGCTCGAGCGCCCTCACCAGGTCCGCCGGCACCTCGCGGCGATTGGCCACCCGGTGCTCGGCGACGAGCGGTACGGGCACGCGGCGTCGAATCGCTTCTTCGAGCAACGCAACGGGCTCGACCGCACCTTCATCCACGGCGTTCGCGTCGAGCTCGACCACCCGCGCACCGGGCGGCGATTCGTCGTGGACAGTCCGCTCCACGGGGACCTGCGCGCCGTCCTGGAGCGCACGAGCGGCCCGGGCACGCTGCGCTTCTTGGAGCAGAAGCAGGCGCTCGGCTCCGATGCGTCGCTCTCGTCGTTCCCCGCCGCGCTCGACGCGGAGGCCGCCCCGGAGAGCGCCCTCGACATCGAGCTGGGGGCGCCGTCGATGCGCGCGGTCATCGCGACGGACGACGACTAGCCGCGAGCCGCCGGCGATCATAGGCGGAGCGCGGCGAGCCCCTCGAGGCCGAGCGACAGACCGAGGCGCGCCTTGGCGCGGAGAGACACACGCGCCCCCGCGTACCAGGCCGCGCCCGCGTCGCGCGCCGCCGCCGAGCGCGTGAGGAGGCGCCGGTAGGCGAGGCCCCGATCCCCGTAGACGCGCGCCGCGAGCCCAGCGCTCTGAAGGAGGTGGCGCCCGACGCGGGAGGCGCGCACGGCGCGGTCGTAGCCCCCGCCGATCGGGCTGCCGCTCCGGAGCGCGCGCGCGAGCACCGAGGCCGCGAGGCCACCCATCACGATCGACTGCGCGATGCCCTCGCCGGTGGTGCGGTCGATGCCCGCGGCCTCGCCCACGAAGAGCACTCCGTCGTGCTCCAGCACCGTCTCGGGGACGAACGGTCGCGTCGGGAAGGGCTTCAGCCGTACGCCCTCGGGGTCGATGCCGCGCGCGCGGAGGCAGCCGAGCAGGGCCGCCTTGACGTTCGATCGTGGCGTGAGGTTCGCGTGGTAAATGCCCCGACTCACGTGGCGCGCGGCGCCCATGATCGTGGGAAAGTCCCAGTAATATCCTTCGATTCCGGCAGCGCAAACGGCGAGTTCGAAGTCGCACAGATCCCGCTCCGGGCCCACGTCCGCGCTCACGGGGAGCGTCTCGGCCACGTACAGGTGTCCTTTGCGCGCCACCTCCTTGAGCCCGAGCGCGCGCCGCGATCGCCCAGCGACGCCATCGCACGCCACGACGTGCCGCGCCCGCACGACGCGACGCGAGGTCTGCACGGTGTACCCACCACGCGCGTCCCGCGCGAGGGCGACGAGCGCCTCGCCCTCGCGCACCATGACCCCGTCGGCCTGGGCCTCGCGAAGCAGCGCCGTGTCGAACGCGTCGCGGCGGACGACGACCCCGAGCGGCGCGGAGGTCGCCCCCGCCTCGCCCTCGTGAAGGATGCGGAGGCCGCGCATGGGCACGCGCGGCACGCCCACGTCGACCCCGAGCGCCTCGAGCGCCTCGAGGCCCCAGGTGCTCACCGCGCCTGCGCACGGCTTCTCGCGGGGGAACACCGCCGAGTCGACGATCGCGACGGACGACGGGCGAAGGCCACAAGCCCGCACGAGGTGGAGGGCTACGCTCGAGCCCGCGGGCCCGCCGCCCACGACGAGCACGTCGACGTCCGTCACGCGGGGTCCACCGGCTCGGGCCCGCTGAGGAACGAGAGCTCGTCGCGGAGCGACGCCAGCACCTCGTCGAGCTCGACGGCCCGCGACGCGTGCGCGGCGACGGTGAGATCCCCGCCGCCCTCCGCGAACACGACCGCGAGCCCGTCGGAGGCCTCGAGGATCCCCTTCAAGAGCACGACGTCCTTGGCGCGCAGCACGACGCGCCGCGCGACCATTCCTTCCCCGACGAGGGGGCGTGCGGGCGCTCGTCCCACGGTGGCGGCTAGAGCGACTGCTCGAGCTGCGCTCGGGCGAGCGCGTCCGCGGCGTCTTTCATTTCCTTCTCCGCCGCAGTCGCGGGCTTCTTCGCGCCCTTCGGCTCGGGCTTGGCGGGCGCCGGCTTCGGCG
>DAORJJ010000401.1:0-6468 GCA_035439005.1 Polyangiaceae bacterium
GGCGTCGGAGCCGCCCCCCTCCGGCTCGCGCGACTCCCAGCGCCCGGACGGCCAGCCCGCGTCGCGGCCCAGCGGCCCGCCCGCGGGCGCCTCCGCGGACCTCGGCGACCTCCCGGACGCGCCCGTCGACTCGCTCGACGTCATCGAGGTCGAGGACGTGCTCGAGATCATCGAGGTGATCCCCGCCCCGAAGCGCGCGCCTCCGCTGCCCCCGCGCGCCGCGCCGCGCCCTCCCATGCGCAGCGAGCCAGAGGTCGAGGTCGTCGCGCCTGGCGCCGCGCTCGACCCCGCGCCAGAGGCTCCCCCGGCCGTCGCGCTCGACCCCGCGCCGGAGGCTCCCCCGGCCGTCGCGCTTGCCCCCGCGCCGGAGGCTCCCCCGGCCGTCGCGCTCGACCCCGCGCCGGAGGCTCCCCCGGTGGTCGCGCCTGCCGCGCCGCTCGACGGCCGCGCGAGCTTCGACGAGATCGCCGCGTTGCCCGCCCCCGACGGCGAGCCGCGCCAGACCCTGCCGTTCCCCTCCTCCGACGTCCAGCTCGAGTCCAGCCCTGGCTCGGTGCGGGTCGACCCGCCCCCGGCCGAGACGATGCCCGCCGCGGGTACGCGCCAGACGCTGATCGGCAGCCCCCTGGCGGGCCTCGGGCGCGAGACCCTCGCCCATGGATCGGTCGCCGAGGGGCGCGCGGACATTCCGACGCCCGTGCCATCCGCGCCCTCCGAGCCGCCCGAAGCGCTCCCCCGCCCCGCCACGCCGACGTTCGCGCCGCCCGGGCCCGAGCCGGCCCCGCCGACTCCCGAGCCGGCCCCGCCGACTCCCGAGCCGGCCCCGCCCGTGGTGAGCGTCGAGCTCCTCGGCCCGCTCGCGGACGAGCTCGGCCCCGACGCGGCGCGCGCCGTCGCGGCCAGCGCCACGGTCGTCGAGTGCCCTGCCACCTCTCTGTTGTTCAAGCACGGCGAGCCCGCGGACGGGCTGTATCTCGTGCTCTCCGGTCGGCTCCGCGTCGAGGGCGAGTCGATCGAGGCCGGCGCCCTCATCGGCGAGGAGGCGGTCCTCGAGGAGGCGCGCCGACCGCACGACGCCCAGCCCACGGGCGGCCCCGCGACCCTCCTGCGCATCCCACGGATGGCGCTCGAGGAGCTCACTCCCACGTTCCCCGAGGTGGAGCTGGTCTTCCTCAAGCACCTTCGGCGCCGTCTCGTGGACCGCCTCCTCGCGTCCTCGCCGCTGTTCTCCGTGTTCGATCCCGACACCCAGCGGCAGTTCCTCGAGCTCTTCGAGGTCCGCTCGGTGACCGCCGGCGAGACGCTCGAGGAGGGTGGCAAACGCGCGGAAGCACTATGGATCTTGCTGGCCGGCGAGCTCACGTTGGACGACGGAGCGGGCGGGCTGACCCCGGTCCCCCTGCGCGGCATCGTCGGGGCGGGCGGGGTGCTCGGCGCGCCCTCCGCGGGCACGCTCCGCGCGACACGCGCCGGCCTCGTGCTGCGGCTCGGAGCTCGGCGGTTCGGGCGCCTCATGGCCGAGTACCCGCCGGCGCTGGCGCACCTCTCCGAGCTGGCCTAGCGGCTCGGCGCCTCAGGAGGTCGTGAGAAAATCAGCGATCGGCCCGAAGATGCGCGCCTCGGCGTGGTTCGCGACGAAGAGGTCGGCGTGCGCGATCGGCCACTCGTCGGTGCCGACGAGCAGCAGCTCGCGCCGCCCGGCCCCCACCTCGTCGTAGACCGCGCGCGCGGTCTCTTCGGGCACGACGCCGTCCTGGCGCCCCACCACGACGAGCACCGGGTTTCGCACCCCTCGCAGCCCCCGCGAGACGTTCACGCCGCGGACCACGAGCTCGCGCCGCCCGACCCACTCGGCGATCTCGCGGTTCAGCGACGCGACCGGATCCTCCACCGTGTTGGACAGCTCGCGCGCGCGTGTGAGGTCGGTCGAGCGCGCGTTGATGTAAAGAGACAGGAGGCCTGGCGCCACCTTCGCGAGCGCCGGCAACGCCAGCCTCGCCGCCTGGCGGGTCCCCACGAGGCGCACGTTCCCTACCGCCCAAGGCGACACGAACGCGGCGCGCAGGAGCGGGTGCACGCGGCGCCACGTCACGAGGCCCCCGAGGCTCACGACGCTGCCCACGCGCTCACTCGCCCCCGCCACGAGCACGAGGTGCGTGAAGGCGAGCGTGGCGCCGAGGCTGCAGCCGATGAGGTCCACCGTGGCCGCCCCGGTGCGCGTCTCTCTGGCCACGAACGCGAGCGCCGCGCCGAGATCGTCGACCGCGAGGTCCCCGAGGGTGAAGTCGACCACGTGGCCGCGCGTGCTCTTGCCCTGGCCGCGGAGGTCGACGCTCCACACCTCGAGGCCGCGCGCCGCGAGGGACGCCTCGAGCGAGCGGCCGGTCGGGTGGAAGCCAAACACGAACGAGTTCATGCCGTAGCCCGGGACGATGAGCACCGGACGCGCGCCGGGGGCCGCCGCGGCGCCGCGGCTGAGGGTGCGCCGCAGCGAGAGGATCGGCCCGTGGCTGGTAGGTAGGGAGAAGTGGTCGATCTGACTCATCGGGGTGCCTCGAGGGTTGCGTCGCGGTCGTCAGCCGAGGAACACCTGACCGTGGCCTCGGTAGGTGCGCGCGCGGCCCTCGACGCGCTCGCCGCGCACGAGGAGGTACTCGGCGAAGTGCTCGGCGAGCTCCCCCGCCTTCGCGTGGCGGAAGAAGATCGTGTCGCCGATGGCGACGTGCTGGTTCGACGGCACGACGAGCGGCGTCTGCACCTCGCCCGCGCCCTCGAGGGGCGCCAGGGACAGGCCCTCCGGGAACCAAGGGATGGGCAGGCGATCGGGCGCCGAGGGCCCGGAGGCGACGTACCCGCCGCCCGCGCACGTGTAGATGCCCGAAGCTGCCCGGCGCACGACGCGCAGGGCGAAGAACACGGCGGGCTCGGGGCGCACGTCGCGGTACCGATCGAACAGGTGGCTGCACAGGAAACCCGACCCGACGGTGAGCTCGGTGAGCGTCGCCTCGGCCGCGCACCACGTGAGGTTGCCGGTGCCGCCGCCGTTCACGATGCGCGGCGGACGCCCCGCCGCCTCGAGCGCGCGCACCACGCGGGCCCGGGTCGCCTCGACGTCGGCGCGAGAGCGCGCCTTCAGACCTCGGCGCGCGAGCCCCTCGAGCCGCCCGCTGGGCGGGTCGTCCGACAGACCGGCGATCTGCGCCTCGTAGCCCATGACGCCGCCGAAGCGGAGGCCCGGGTAGGTGCCGATCCGCTCCACGAACGACAGCGCGTCACGCTCGCCGCGGAGCGGGCTCCGCCGCACGCCGAGGTGAAGCGCCGCGCCCAGCGGGCGATACGCCACGTCGAGCTCGACGACCACGGAGAGGGTCGTCGCGCGCTCGGTCGCGGCGGCGTCGAGCACCTCGAGCTGGGCGGGGTCGTCCACGACGACGGCGAGGTCCGCGCCACCGGCGGCCAGGTCGGCGAGCGCCCGCGCGTCGCCCCGCTCGATCACCGGGTACGCGAGCAGGAAGCCGCGCAGGCCTTGCTCGTGGAGGAACGCTGTCTCCGTGGCCGTGTAGGTCATGAAGGTCACGCGGCCCGCGGGGGCGGCGCTGGCGATGCGCCGCAAGAGCTCGGGCGAGCGCACCGACTTGGTCGCGACGCGGAGCGGCTTGCCGGCGCCCTCGGCGATCCCGAGGAAGAGCCGGACGTTGCGCTCGAAGGCGTCGAGATCCACGAGCGCGCACGGACGCGGCTCGTCGCCCAGCGCGCGGCGAAAGCGACGCGCGAGCTCGACGCGCCTAGCCGGGGAGGAGCGCGCGACCGTCAAGCGCCCGGCCCGCGTTCGAGCTCGTAGAAGAGCAGCTCGCCCGCCTTCGAGTAGTAGAGCCCGCACCCCACGAAGCGGAACGCGCTCTTCAGGCGCGCGCGGTAGAAGCTTCCTGGCCGCGCGAACACCTCCGCGTCGGTGCGCTCGAGATCGCACACGGTGCGGAGGTCACGGGCCGTGATGGCCTCGAGGTACAAGAACCCCCTCGAGAGCACGCCCAGGCGCTCGAGCGCGGCGTCCGCGGCGTCGTCGTCCAGGTACTGCAACACCCCCTGGCAGATCACGAGGTCGAAGGTCTCCCGCGCTCGAAACGTAGCGATGTTGGCGAGCTCGTGGCCGTACTTCGACGCCGCGTACGGGCTCACCTCGAGGCTCCGGTAGCGGACGCCCGGGTAGTGCGCGCGGAAGTGATCCCGCATGAGGCCCGTGCCCGCCCCCACGTCGAGGACCGACTCCACCTCGCCGCCCAGCCACGCCACGTAGCTCATGATCATGGTCGCGAGGTGGCCGATCTCGGTCGGCCCGTGCACGCGCGTGGCCGCCTTGCCGTAGTGGCGCTCGTAGTACTCGGCGCCAAAAGGAGCGGGGTCGGAGCCGTGGATTTTCGCGCGTTTGTGGGTCGCGTCGCTCACATCCGCAACTCTACAGAACTTTTCGCGACGGCGCGCGTAGGACCGCGAACCCGTCGCGTTCGCCGGCATGCCGCCGCGGACCCGGGCCCTCGAGAGGAGACCACGGCGATGGTGAACGGGACACGAGCAGGCGCGAAACCAGCAATCTCTCCGAGGGGCCGCGCGCGGACCGGCGCGTCGGTGGCCGCCGTCCTCGCGATCGCCTCGCTCGTCGCTGGGTGCACGCCCGAGACCCGCGTCATCATGGCCGCGCCGGCCACGCCGACCAGCGCGAGCGCCCCGTCGGGCGCGACCCCGCTCGCCCACGGCCCCGCGTCGCCGACCGAGCCGGCCGACCGGGCGCAGGCCTCGGTGAGTTCCGACGCCATCCACGTGTTCGCCGCCGCCGAGAGCTCCGTGCTGCGCACGGGCACGTCCCAGGCCTTCATCGGCGTGGGCGTCGATGTGCCGAGAGGCCACGTCGCGTTCCGCCCGAAGGTCGCCGTGGGCCTCCTCGTCGACACGTCGGGCTCCATGGCGGGCGCCAAGATCGAGAGCGCGCGCCGCGCGGCCGCGACCTTCGTGCAGAACCTCGTCGACGGCGACGTGGTCGGGGTCGACGTGTTCGACGACAGCGCGAGGACGCTCGTGGTGCCCACGGTGCTCGACGCCGAGACCCGCCCCCGCATCCTCGCGGCGATCGCGGCGCTGGGCACCGGCGGCTCGACCAACATGTTCGACGGGCTCACGCTGAGCGAGTCGCACCTGGCGGGGAGCCCCACGACCCACTCGGTGCGCCGCGTCGTGATCCTCTCGGACGGGCGCGCAAACGTCGGTCGCTCCAGCGCCGCGGAGCTCGGCAACATCGCGGAGCGCGGGCTCGCGTCGCGCGTGCAGGTCACCTCGCTCGGGGTGGGCCTCGACTACGACGAGACCACGCTGAACGCGCTCTCGGTGCGCTCGAGCGGGCGCCTCTACCACATCGGCGATCCCCGCGAGATGATGGCCACGCTCCAGCGCGAGGTGGCGCTCATCGGCGACACCGTCGCGAGCGACGCGAGCCTCGAGGTCGTCCCCGCGCCCGGCGTGCGAGTGATCGGCGCCGAGGGCGTCCACTCCACGTGGAACGGCCGCGCGTTCCGCATTCCGCTCGGGGCGCTCTTCGCCGGGCAGCACCGGGAGGCGCTCGTGCGGGTCGCCCTGGACGGCGCCGAGGCCCAGACCGAGCGGCCGCTCGCGAGCGTTCGCCTGGTCTACCGCGACCCACGCGACGGCGATCTCGAGCGCGTCAAGGAGACCGTCGCGCGGGTCGCGTTCTCGTCCGACGAGGCCGCGGTCGCGCGCGGCGCCGACGAGCGCGTCAAGGCGATGGTGTCGCTCGTCGAGGCCGGCCGCGTCCAAATCGCGGCGGCGCAGCGCATCAACGAGGGCGACTTCGCCGCGGCGGATCGCGAGCTCGGCGTCGCGCAGCGGCGCCTCGAGGAGCGCGCGCAGGCCACCCGCGACGTCAACGAGAAGAAGCGCCTCGACTCCCAGGCGCAGCAGCTCGGCGCGACCCGCAGCTCGGTCGCGAAGGCCGCTGCCGCGCCGAAGCCGGTCCAGCGCAGCGAGGCGCTCAAGCTGAACAAGGACGGCATGGGCGCGATGGGGTTCTGATCGACGGACGGCCGCCCGATTGCTCAGCGCGAGGGGCCGAGTTTTCGTAGACTCGGGGTGTGAGCGACCGAACGCCGCCGCGAGCCGCCGGGCCCGGTGACACACTGCCCTACAGCGACAGCAGCCGCGCCCCTCGGCCGGGCGACGCTCCCGCGCCCGAGCTCGCGCCTCCGACGCCCCCCGTGGGCGGCGCGACGCCGGTGCCGGTCGAGCCGGATGAAGCCACCTGCAACATCGACCCGAACCGGATCGAAGCCGCCATCACGCCGCGCACCAAGGTCATCCTGCCGGTGCATCTGTATGGGCAGCCGGCCGATCTCGACCCGATCCTGGCGATTGCCCGCAAGCACGACCTGCGTGTGCTTGAAGATGCGGCACAGGCGCAAG
>DAORJJ010000402.1:0-6447 GCA_035439005.1 Polyangiaceae bacterium
GACATGCCGCTACTTGCGCGGCGCGATGCCGTAGCGCATGGCGGGTCGCGGCGGCGGGTCCTGCGCGCCCACGCCCGACGCGATCGGCGCGACCGGCGGTGGCGTGTCGGCGGTGGCGGTCGCCGAGGGCGTCACCGCGACGCTGGAGGGCGCCGGCTCGGCCGAGGGCCCTGGGAGAGCCGGGGCGCTGGCCGACGTCGCCGGCGTGCTCGGCAGGTCCGGCATGGGCTTGGGATCGCAGCCGCCGAGGGCGAGCGCCGCCACCGAGAGCAGCGCCGCGGCTTGGGAGGTGCGGCTCACGCCGCAGAACACACACGAGGCCTCGGTGGAGCGCACGTGCCGGTGGCAGCGCGGGCAGGGGACGAAGGACGCCATCGCCCAACGATACGGCCACGCGGCGCCCGCGCAAAGCTCGCTCATGGCGCCAGCGCGACGCGCGCCCGCGCGTGTCAGCGCCCGCCGAGCACCCTCCGCACCGCGTCGCGCGCGGCGTCGGCGGGGTGGCCCTGCCGCGCGAGGTAGGCGAAGAGCTTCACGCGCTGCTCCTCCGGCGGCAAGCGCGCGAGGGCCCGGTGCTTGCGCCGCGCGGCTTGCTCGGCCACGTCGGTCTCGGTGGTCTCGGCCTTCGCGAGGGCGCGTCGGACAGCGGCGCTCGCCGTCTCGCGCGGCACGCCCCGCGCCGCGAGGTCGTGCTCCAGCCGCCGGCGCGAGCGCGCTTTGCCCACGAGCTGCGCGCGGGCTCGGTCCTCCGCGAACCTCGCGTCGTCGAGCAGGCCCGAGGCGGTGAGCCTCGCGACGACGTGCTCGACGTGCTCGGGCGGCTCGCCCTTCTCGAGCAGGCTCGAGCGGAGCTCGTGGACCGTGCGCGCGCGAAGCGTGAGCAGTCGGAGCGCGCGCGCGTGGGTCTTGGCGGCGGGGTCCTTCGCGGTGGAGAGCGTGAGGCGGAGCGGGTCGTCGGGCGAGGCGGACGCGAGCGGCGCGCCGTCGACCCGAAGCTCGGCCCCGTCCCGGGCGGTGGTCACGATGCGCATTCGGGCATTCTACACGCCCACGTGCTCCATAGGTACTCGGGCGTTCAGTGGCTGATCAGGGCGAGGCGTCGATGCGCGCCCGCGAGTGGCGTGGCGGATTACCTCGCTCGCGTGCCGCGCCGTCGCTCGATCTCCCGGACGTCTCGGAGATCCTGCGGCCTCGCCACAGCGCGCTTGTTCGCGAGGAGGTCTTCGACGCCGATGAACGTCGCCTGCCCGCCGGGAAGGTCGACCGTCACCCGGCGGAGCCAGGACTCTTCGAAGGTAACACCGGGGAGCTCCTGAAGAAGGTCCACGCGCGCGGGGGGGCGCCCGAGCCACACGATCTCGTCGGATCGCGCGCAGCGCAGCTCGCCCACGAGGACCTCGGGCACTCCGAAGCGGAGGAGGGCGTCGCACGCGCGCGCGATGTTCTCAGGTGCGGCGTCGAGCCACAGGTCGAGGTCCTTCGTCGATCGCGGGCGCGCGTGGAGCGAGACGGCGTGCCCGCCCACGACCAGGAAACGCACGCCGGCCGCCGTGAGCGCACAGAGAAGCTCGATCAAATCGGGGGGTAGGCTCATCGGGGTGGCTCAGGCTCCAGACCGTCTGCGAGAGCTCGACGCACGCAACCAACCGCGCCGTCGGGCCCGCGTCGTCCCAGAAGGCCTGGTCCGCCGCGTCGAGCTCTCGGTGGCTCCGCACGCGCCCCCCGGTCCATGTCGGCTTGGTCCCGGACATGACGAAAGCGTACCACGGTCTGCCCGCCTGCAGGCGGATGCATCCACCAAAAAAGGGCTGGTTTTTGCACGGTTCACGCGGCCACGCGTCACGGACGCGGCCGACGCGTGCGGTGAACCCCTTCGGCGACTGAGCCCGCGCGGCGATCGCGGGGAAGGCGGTGCCGCAGCATCGATTTCGGTCCGTCGATCGTGGGACGCGATCGGCGGAGCCCGGCCTGTCGAGGAGCGTAGGCGAGTCAGCCAACCTTTCACCGAAGCCTGGCACTCACCTGATAACGCGAGACGGCAGACAGGAGGTTCCAGGAGCGCTCGTGAGTACTTCGGCTGGAAGGCCCTCGCCTTCGCCAAGGTGGACCCCCCGCATCGCAGAGAGCGCGCGCCGCATCGACGCGACCATCGCCGAGAAGCGGCGCGTGGTGAGGTGGCGATGGATCCACGGTCGCAGCGGAAACGCAGGCAACGAGCGCGCGGACGCGCTGGCCAGGGAGGGCGCGCGCGCGGCAAGAGCCGAGGCCGGAGACCCGTCGATGAGGAGTACGTGACGCGCGGGGCGAAGCTTCGGCGGAGTAGGGCCGCGCGCCCTTGTCGTTTACGATCCCGGCGTGCGCTCCTCTCGCCCGCCGTGGCCGCCGGCGCGCTCGCGCTCGCGGGGGTGCTGCTGGTCGCGCTCACGCTCGCGCTCATCCGCGCCGTCGTGCCTCCGAGCGGACACACGGTCACGTCGAGCACGTCGAGCGCGTCGAGCGTGCCGTCCCTGGGGGCGGGCGGGGCTGACCCGGAGTCGCGGGGCGAGCTGCGTGGGCGCGTGCTCGACGCCGAGGGCAACCCGGTGCCCGGCGCGGTGGTGCGCGCGATGCCCGCCGCGTCGCCGTACGAGCCGATTTACGAGACGCGGACCGACGCCGCGGGGGCGTTCGTGCTCTCGAGGGTGCCAAGCTGGCCGGCGCGCGTGGTCGCGGATCACGATCCCGAGGGGGTGGTCACGAGCGCCGAGCTGCGCCGCGGCGCCGAGGGCACACTGGACCTGACGCTCGTGCTCACAGCGGGCGTACTCCGCGGTGTGGTCAGTGACGGCGAGGGCCGACCGATCGAGGGCGCCACGCTCTCGGTCGCGGGGGTCGGGCCTTCGAGCACCCTCGTCCGTCGCGCGACCAGCGACGCCGCCGGCGCGTTCGCCCTGCGCGCGGTGCCCGGGGAGGCCACGGCGCTCACCGGAACCGCGCCTGGCTTCAAGTCCGCTCAGGTGGCGCTCCTCCCCTCGACCGCGCAGGAGCGCGTGGCGACTCTGCGCCTCTTCGCGGCGCCCCCCGTGCCTGGCGAGGTGCTCGATGTCGACGGCCGTCCGGTCGGGGCCCGGGTGGTCGCGTGCGAAGGCCTGCCGAACGAGCACACCACGTCCAGCGGTGGCGACGGCGCCTTCAGCCTGCCACCCTCGGCGATCGGCTGCGCCGTGTTCGCGCAGCTCGCGGGCTTCGCGCCGAGCGAGCCCGTGCCCGCCCTCGAAGGGCGCCGGCTGACGCTGCGCCTCGGGGCCGGGGGCGCCATCGAAGGCGCCGTGGTGGACGCGCGCGGCGTCGGCGTCTCCGCCTTCGAGGTCGGCGTCGAGGTGTTCACCGCGTCGCGTGGCCGGGGCGCGCGCCGTGGTCGGCAGAGCTTCGAGGACGCGCGTGGCGTCTTTCGTCTCGAGCGGCTGTTGCCGGGCAGCTACGTGCTCACCGCCACGGCGCCAGGCAAGACCCTCGCGCGCTCGGACGTGATCGAGGTCACGAGCGGCGCCACCACGCGCGGGGTGCGCGTCGTGCTGCAGCAGGGAGGCGCCATCGTTGGGCGCGTCACGGACGAGCGCGGCGCGGGCATCGCCGGCGCGGAGCTGCGCTTCGATGGCGCCAGCAGCGTGTTCGAGAGTCGCGCCGTGGCGCAGTCGGACGCCGCGGGCCGCTTCCGCCTCGAGGGGGCGCCCGCGGGCCCAAACACCGTGCGCGCGGACAAAGAGGGATTTCGCACGCGCTTCCTCTCCGGCCTGCGGGTCGAGAGCGGCGGCACGCTCACCCAGGAGATCACGCTGAGCCGCGCCGACGGCGGCGCCGCGATCGAGCTCGGCGGCATCGGCGCGACCCTGCGGTCGGGGCGCGACGGCGTCTTCATCGCGAGCGTCTACCCGAACAACCCGGCGCAGCGAGCCGGCCTGCGCGCCGGCGATCGCGTCACGCGGGTGGATGGCGAGGGCGCGGAGGGCATGTCGGTCGCCGACGTGCTGCAGCGCCTGCGCGGACCGGCCGGGACCACCGTGGGGGTATCTGTGCTGCGCGAGGGCGCGCCGATCGACGTGCTCATCGTGCGCGCGACCATCGTGTTTTGAGCGTGCCGGGCGACCTCCGGGACGAGAGGGCGCGCGTCACTTCGGCACCCATTTGTTCGTGGTGTTGAGCGCCACGCCGGTCGCGCTCGCCGCGCAGCGTGCAGCGACCGCGTCGGTGAGGTTCAGCGTGCAGCCGCCGCCGCGGGACGCAACACGTCCCCCGTGGGGGACTTCCAAGGGGCGTACTTCAGCAGCTACCGGCCGCGTCCAGCCCGCGCCACGCTATGGTGGCACCATGTCCCGGCTCGGCTCACTCACCTTCGTTCTCCTCGCGGCCAGCCTCGTCAACTGCGGAGGTCTCATCTACGACCCGGGGGTAGGCAGCGTGGGCGATGGCGGCGGGCGCGATGGCCACGACGGTGGCAGCGCCGCCGACGGGTCGCGAGATGCGCCTCCGGGCGACTCCGGTCCCCATGACGCCGGCTCTCCCTCTCCGCGTGACGCAGCCCTCGCCGTGTGCGGCGATTCAGTCGTCGCGGTGGGCGAACAGTGTGACGATGGCAATCTCACGACGGGTGACGGCTGCGACGCCAACTGCCAGGTCGAGCGCGGCTGGTCCTGCTCTGGTGCCCCCATGGTCTGCGACACCGTCTGTGGCGATGGTATCGTCGCCGGCAGCGAGACGTGCGACAACGAGGGCACGTGTCTCGGCACGTGCCGGCGTTCGGCTTGGAGCAAGTCGTACGGAGACCAGTGGTACAAGCTCGCTACTGGGCTCGCGGTAGACACCACCGGAGCGCCGGTCGTCACGGGAACCTTCGCTCAAACCATCGACTTCGGAAGGGGCTCCCTCACCTCCGCTGGCAGCAACGACATTTACGTGGCCAAGATCGACTCGAACGGCAACACCGTTTGGAGCCGTCGCTTCGGGGGCACCGGCGACGATAGGTCCACCGCGATCGCGACCGACTCGGCCGGCAACATCGTCGTGACCGGCATGATGAGCGGCACGGTCGACTTTGGCGGCGGTCCGCTCGTGACCTCCGGCGTATGGGACGTCTTCGTTCTTCAACTCGACGCGGACGGCAATCACCTGTGGAGCAAGCGGTTCGGCGACGAACGTCAGCAGGAGGGGCACGCTGTCGCGTTCGATGCGACGGGCAACATCTTGATTGGGGGCATGGCCGCGGGCGCGCTCGATTTCGGCGGAGGGCCGCTTACCTCGCCTGGTTTCGCGGGGTTCGTTGCCAAGCTCGACTCCGCGGGCAACCACGTTTGGAGCAGGCACGTAGCCACGAGCCCGGAGAGCCGCGCGAGCGGGATCGCGTCCGGGCCCGCCGGCGAGGTCTTCGTGGTCGGAACATGCAAAGGAACCACGGACCTCGGCGAGGGGCCTGCTCCCAGGATTGGCGAGTCGGATGGCTTCCTCATCGCGCTCGACGCGAGCGGGCAGCACCAATGGAGCAAGAAGTGGGGAGCTTTGAACGGCTACCAGAGCGGAGCAGGCGTGACGGTTGACGCAGCCGGCGACGTCGTCGTCACGGGCGGCGCCAGCGGTCAGACGGACCTGGGAACCGGCGTCTTGCTCGACAATGGCCTCTCGGACGTCATCGTTGGGAAATTCAGCCCTGCTGGCACTCCCATCTTCGCTCGGCGCTTTGGCTCCCCTCGGAACGAGTATCCCGCCGGCGTCGCGACCGACGCGTCGAACAACATCTTTCTCACCGGATATCACTCCGGCTCTGTGCCCTTCGGCACCGGCGCGATCCCTTTCGCCGGCGGCACAGAGAACGCCTTCGTCCTCGAGCTCAGCCCTTCGGGCACACCACTCTGGAGCAGAGGGTTTGCGAGCTCGTCCAGGGCCCGCGGCGTGGGCATCGGCGTCGACTCGCTCGGGAGCGTGTTCCTCACGGGCGTGCTCGTCCAGGGCGTCACGATCGGGGCGACACGCCACTCGGGTGATGGAGTGTTCGTGGCGAAGCTGACTCCGTAGGGGATTCCGACTGCGCAGGTCACGGCGACCGTCGACATTCGCGCTGCGCTCCTGGTGTCTCCGCTGCGCCGCCCGCAAGCCCGCCAGGGCCGGTGGCTCCCCTGGAGGCCCCCGCCGGCACGGTGGTGGTAGACGTGGTCGGTGGCCCCAGCGCTGTCCTCCAACTGCGGAATCCCGCGAGCGGCGAGTTCGCCCCGTTGTGCAGCGCCCCTTGCCGTCGCGAGGTCCCCGCCGACGGTGTATTCCGTATCGTCGGTCATGTTTCTAGGCAACGCAGGGCGCTGAAGAGCCGAGAGATCACTGCCACCCATCGGCCCCGCGATAAACGACACCGTCACCCAGGCCGTCAGGGTGTAGTTCTCATCGTGACGCGTTCACGCGTGGTTTCTTCGGGGCGGGCGT
>DAORJJ010000403.1:0-1531 GCA_035439005.1 Polyangiaceae bacterium
CGACGCGCGGCCGCTCGGGCCGGGGATCGTCCTCGACGGGGGGTTCGGGGGCGCCAGCGTTCGGCAGTGGATGCACGCCACGGCCGCGGGCGGCGCCGCGTCCCGCGCCGACGTCGTGCTGCTCACCGCGGGCGCGGGGGACGGCGCCGCGGGGTGGCTCGCCGCCGCGCCGTTCCGCTCGGTCCAGACCGTGGCGCTCGCCGACGGCGCCACCGAGGCCGATCTGCGCATCGCCGCCGACGTCGTGCGCCGCGCCGAGGTCGTGTGGTTCACCGGCGGGGACCAGGCGGCCTACGTGCGCTGGAAGGGAACGCCGCTCATGGCCGCGGTGCAGGCGGTGTTCGACCGCGGCGGCGTCGTAGGCGGGACGAGCGCCGGCATGATCATCCTCGGCAGCTCGGTGAACGACGCGTTCCAGGGCCCCTCCGAGAACATCCTCAGCGCGCTCGTGGTCGCCGACCCCTACCACGCGAGCATGCACTTTACACAGAACGTGCTCCGCCTCCCGCCGCTCGCGCGCACGATCACCGATCCGCACTTCATCGCGCGCGACAGGCTGGGCCGGCTCGCCGCCTTCATGGCGAGGCAGGTCAGGGAGGGCTTCGCGACCCCCGACATCCTCGGCGTCGGCGTGGACGACGGCGCCGCGCTCGTGATCGGCCCGGACGGGCGCGGCCGGAGGCTCGCCTCGGGCGACGGCCCGGGGGTCTACGTCGTGCGCGGCGGCGCGCCCGAGCGGGCGGTGGCGGGGCAGCCGCTGCTCTATCGGGGGCTCCGCGTGTTGAAGCTCTCGGACGCCACGCACATGGTCGACCTCGGCCGTCGCTGCGGCCGCGGAGGCGTCCGCTCCCTCGACGTGGACGGCGCGGCGACGCCCCCGTATCCGGCGGTCGCGTACGAAGACGGCCCCGTGCAGGACGACTGTCTTTAGGCCCTCACCGCCGTCGACCTTGCGCTAGACGGAGCAAACCCACTACGGTCGGCGCATGGAACGCGATGACCTTCTTGCATTTCTCCGCGCCCAGCGGTGGGCGGTGGAGGCCTCAGTCTCCGTGCACGGGACGCCCCAGGCCGCGGTGATCGGCGTCGCCGTCACCGACGACCTCGAGATCGTGTTCGACACGGCCGAGGCCTCTCGCAAGACCGCGAACCTCCGGCGAAACCCGCGCGCGGCGCTCGTCGTAGGCTGGGACGACGCGCGCACGGTGCAGCTCGAGGGGCTCGCCGACGAGCCGCGGGGCGCCGAGCTCGAGCGGCTGAAGGCGGCGTATTTCGCGCGCTTCCCCGACGGACCCGAGCGCGCGGCCCGCGAGCCGCTCACCTACTTCCGCGTGCGCCCGCGGTGGGTCCGCGTGAGCGACTTCACGGGGCCCGAGCCGAAGGTCACCGTGGTGGAGCTCGCTCCGAAGCGGGCGCCGCGGGAGCCCCGGGCGGTCGCGACCGAGGTCGCCCCGCCTCCCGAGCTGCCGGTGGCCCCGGCCGCCGCCGACGCGGACGAAGCTCCCGACACCCACGAGGCGCTCGACGACGA